>NZ_CP028094.1:2400000-2700000 GCF_003015225.1 Synechocystis sp. IPPAS B-1465
CGAAAAAAATCAAGCTAATGTCAATTAATTCCCCTCAAAATAAAAAATTAATCACATTTGCTCCAGAGTTTTACCCTTAGTTTCCTTCACAAAAAACCAGATAAAGAAAATTGAAATGGCCGCTGAAGTGGCATATAAACCATAGGCGGGGCCCAAACCCACCGTATCCAATAGGGGCGGAAAAGTAGTGGAAATAATAAAGTTAGCAATCCACTGTACCCCCGCCGCCACCGATAGGGCCGCCGCTCGAATTTTGTTATTAAACATTTCCCCCAGCAAGACCCAAACAATGGGCCCCCAAGAAAAACCAAAACTAAATACATAAAGATTGGCTGTCACCAAAGCAATTATCCCAGCGGCCCCCGTCAGGGTGGGTTGGCCATTAACCACCGTTGCTCCCCCAAACACCACGGAAAGGATGCCCAAGGTAATGGTCATACCAATGGAGCCCATGAGCAACAAAGGCTTACGGCCAAATTTATCCACAAAGGCGATCGCCACTAGGGTGGTGAGGATATTGATAAAACCAGTGATTACCGTGATTAACAGAGACTTTTCTTCGGTAAAACCCACCGATCGCCAGAGCACGCTACTGTAATAAAAAATTACGTTAATGCCAACAAACTGTTGTAGTGCCGACAACCCCATACCAATCCAGACAATGGGCAATAATCCTCCCCGACGACTGAGCAGATCGCTAAACCGGGGTTTATGGTCGAGACTAACCGTTGCCTGGATTTCCTCAATGCGACTGGGCACGTCTCCCCCTTCCACTTTCCACAAAATAGCCGCCGCTTTTTCCCCTTGCCCTTGGGCGACTAAATACCGGGGAGATTCGGGGATCAGGAAAGCGCAAACTCCATAGAGCAGGGCGGGAATTAGCTCTGTCCAGAACATCCAACGCCAGGCCGCCGCACCGAACAACCAGGGATTTTGGGCCGATCCCCCCGCCATCAAAGCAATAAACCAATTACTGAGCAGGGCAATGAAAATGCCAGAAACAATGGCCAACTGTTGCAAAGATCCTAAACGCCCCCGCAGATGGGCCGGCGACACTTCCGCAATGTAGGCCGGGGCAATAACGCTAGCGGCCCCCACCCCAATGCCCCCCAACACCCGCCAAAAAATAAAATCCCAAATGGTGAAAGGTAAACCCGACCCAATGGAACTGAGGGTGAACAGCACCGCCGCTAAAATCATCGTTTTAATCCGCCCATGGCGATCGGCGATCGGTCCCGCCCCAAAGGCTCCCAGTGCTGATCCCAACAGAGCTAAGGATACAGATAAACCTGTTAAAAGACTGTCCGTCTGAAAATGTTTTTGTAGGGCCGCCACCGCCCCATTGATCACCGCAGTGTCAAAGCCAAACAGGAACCCCCCCAGGGCTGCTACCCCCGAAATCAGCAGGACAAACTTAACGTTAGCCGTAGATTGGGAAGGAGAAGAGGAGGGATTCATGTAAAGCTGAAATTGAAGAAGTTAGCCTATGGCAAGTTGCGCTTGCCCACGGAATAAATCCTACCAAGTAAAAAAACTTCGTCATGAATTCTTAATTAAATGTTGCAAAACACTGCAATGCATAGCAATGGTTAAAGTTAGTGCAAAATGATCAGGCATCGACAAAAGCGAATTTTTGTATATCAAGAAAATTTAATTACTTTGTCCCCCATCGTTGCTTTCGGCCCCAGGCGATCGCCTAGGGATCGACCCGTAGCACGATAGAATCGAACATTGTCCCCGATCAATTCCTTTCCCATGCAAAGACTGCGTTGGCTACTGCTTTTAATTGTTGTCTTGGTCATTGGGGCCAGCTTTGTGCTGGTCAAATTACCCCTGCAACTGGGTTTAGACCTGCGGGGGGGAGCCCAGTTAACCATTGAAGTGCAACCCACCAAAGAAATTCCCCAAATTGACAACGATAGCTTGGTGGCGGTGAAAACGGTAATTGAAAACCGGGTTAATGCCCTGGGAGTATCGGAACCATTGGTGCAAACGGCCGGGGAAGATAAGATTGTGGTGCAACTGCCGGGGGTGACGGATCCGGGACAGGCAGAACGAATTTTGGGGGGCACTGCCCAGCTAGAATTTCAGCAACAACGGCCGGGCACGGAAGGGGAATTCCAAGCGGAATACAGCATTAAACGGCAACTGGATGCGGAGTTGGAAAACCTGCGTCGTTCCGGTGCGTCCCCGGAAAACAGCGATCGCCTAGAGGAATTAATCAAAGCGAAAGAAGAATCCAATAAAGCTCTATTAGCTCTGTTTGAACCCATGGGACTGACGGGGAAAAACCTCACCGATGCCCGCCCTAGCCCTAATCAATCCGGCACAGCCTGGGAAGTGGCCCTCCGGTTTGACGAAGAAGGGGGACAGAAATTTGCCGAGTTAACCCAAGCGGTGGCCGGCACGGGTCGGAGCCTGGGGGTATTTTTGGATAACGATTTAATCAGTGCTCCGGTAGTGGGCGTGGAATTTGCCAATACGGGGATCACCGGGGGCGCAGCGGTAATTACAGGAAATTTCACCATCGACACTGCTAACGATCTGGCGGTGCAACTGCGGGGCGGTTCCTTGCCGTTCCCAGTGGAAGTGGTTGAAAACCGCACAGTGGGGGCCACCCTGGGGCAAGAAAGTATCCGCCGTAGTTTAGTGGCGGGGTTTGTCGGTCTAGTTCTCGTGCTAGTTTTCATGGCGGTTTACTATCGTTTGCCGGGGATAGTGGCGGATATATCCCTAATGATTTACGCCGTTTTGACCCTAGCGGCCTTTGCTTTGGTGGGGGTAACGTTGACCCTGCCTGGTATTGCCGGTTTCATTCTCAGTATCGGCATGGCGGTGGATGCCAACGTGTTGATTTTTGAGCGCACCAGGGAAGAGTTGCGGGCGGGCAACACCCTCTACCGTTCGGTGGAAGCGGGCTTTTTTCGGGCCTTTTCCAGTATTTTGGACAGTAACGTCACCACCCTCATTGCCTGTGCGGCCCTGTTTTGGTTTGGTTCCGGTCTGGTGAAAGGTTTTGCTCTCACCCTGGCGATCGGAGTCATGGTGAGTTTGTTCACCGCCCTGACCTGCAGTCGTACCCTGTTACTGGTTATTGTGCTCAGTTTGCCCAAAGTGCGTCAAAATCCCAGGCTCTTTTGCCCGAATCTATCATCGGTAACGGCTAAGTCTTAAAAGCTTTTTATTTTTCAACCCAGAATTCTGTTTGCTTTCTTTGACCAATTCTCAAAAATTATGAAATTAGACCTGTTCAAATGGGAAAAGCCAGCTTGGATCGTTTCTTCTCTCTTGGTGCTGATCAGTATTTTCGCCATGGCAATTTCCTGGGCACAATTCCAAGCTCCTTTTAGGCCAGGTCTCGATTTCGTCGGTGGTACCCGTTTGCAACTACAACTGGAATGCGCCAGCAGCAATAATTGCCCAGCGGCGATCGATGTGGCGGAGGTGCAGGATATTCTCGGCGGCGTGGGCTTAGGTAACAGTAGTGTGCAGGTAATTGAGGACTATACCCTTTCTATCCGTCAACAAACCCTGGATGTGGAACAACGGGAAGCGGTGCAAAAAGCATTGAATGAAGGCATAGGTAAGTTCGACCCGGAAACTATCCAAATTGACACCGTTGGCCCCACGGTAGGCAAAGCTTTATTCCGTTCTGGGGTGTTAGCCCTGGTGATTTCCCTGCTGGGGATTATCATCTATTTAACTATCCGTTTTCAGCTTGATTACGCTGTTTTTGCCATTATCGCCCTACTTTATGATGCCTTGATTACCATGGGAGCCTTTGCCATTTTTGGCTTAGTGGGAGGAGTGGAAGTTGATAGTCTTTTCCTGGTGGCGTTACTGACCATCATCGGCTTTTCTGTCAATGACACCGTGGTCATATACGACCGGGTGCGGGAAACCCTAGAGCGCCATTCTGACTGGGATATTAACCATGTGGTGGATGATGCAGTCAATCAAACTTTGACCCGTTCCATTAACACTTCTTTGACCACTTCTTTGCCCCTGGTAGCAATCTTTCTTTTCGGTGGTGATAGTCTCAAATTCTTTGCTTTAGCTTTGATTATTGGCTTTGCTTCCGGGGTTTATTCCAGTATTTTCATGGCCACAACCCTCTGGGCCTGGTGGCGTAAATGGCGATCGCCAAAGAATCCTCCTAGGGAAATGGTGGCGGAGGTTTAATTTTTGCGTTCCCCTGGGTGAGGCTGAGAGAGATACCTTAGACCAAAGTTAGCACCGGCGAAAAGGGACGGGAAAGGTCAAAGCCTTATGGGAAAATGGCCACAATTTAGCGTTTAGCTCCGCCGATCTCCCATGGAATTTAGCCAACTCGTAGAACGCCTACAAACCCATATCCAATGCCACAGCCTAGAAAAATTTGGCGATCGCAATCCAACCCTTGGGGGCGTTGCCGCCTTAACGGAGGCCTTGACCGGGCAAATCAGTTACGTCGATAGTGCCAAGTATGCGCCTCAAATGAAGACAACCCAGGCCAGTGCGCTAATTTTGCCCCCGGATGCAAAACTTCAAGCAGAAGCGGATGCCCAAGGTATAGCCTGGTGTGCCACTGCCCAACCCCGGCTCCTATTTGCGGCGGCGATCGCCGTTTTTTATCAACCCTATCGTCCACCGGCGGGTATCCATGCCACTGCTGTTATCGATCCCTCGGTGCATTGTGGTGAGGACGTGAGCATTGGCCCCCATGTGGTAATTTATCCCAACGTGACCCTCGGCGATCGGGTGTGCATCCACGGCAATGTGGTGATTTACCCCGGTGTGACCATTGGCAACGACAGCGTACTCCATGGTAACTGCACCATCCACGAACGAACTCAGATTGGCCAAGGTTGTGTGATCCATAGCGGAGCGGCGATCGGGGCAGAGGGTTTCGGCTTTGTGCCTACCCCCGAAGGCTGGTTCAAAATGGAACAATCCGGCCAAGTAGTTTTGGAAGACGGGGTAGAAATTGGCTGTAACAGTGCAGTAGATCGTCCCGCCGTGGGGGAAACCCGCATCGGGAAAAATACTAAACTCGACAATATGGTGCATGTGGCCCATGGTTGTCGTATTGGTGAGGCTTGTGCTCTAGCCGGCCAAGTGGGTTTAGCGGGGGGAGTTACCATCGGCAACCGGGTAATCCTCGCTGGTCAGGTGGGAGTAGCGGACAAATCCGAGATCGGTGACGGGGCGATCGCCTCGGCTCAAACGGGAATCCATGGCAAAGTGGGGCCCAAAGAAGTAGTTTGTGGCAGTCCCCATATGCCCCACAAGCTTTATCTCAAAGCCTCTGCCATCTATAAGCGTTTACCGGAAATGTACGACACCCTCAAAAAACTGAAAAAAGTTTAATACCTGCAACGAAAAACCCCATCCCAGTTACCTAGGGTGGGGAGTTTCTTTTTCTTGGTTCAATTATCTAAATCGGTCAGCCTTGCCCAAAGGGAAAATAAAGCTTTCTACTTTGCGGTGGCGGCAACTTTTACCACTTCACTAAAAGCGGCGGGGTCTAAAACAGCCAACTGGGCCAACATTTTACGGTTGATTTCAATATTGGCTTTTTTCAATTGTCCGGTCAGCTTGCTGTAGCTCATACCTTCTTGGCGAGCGGCAGCGTTGATGCGGGTAATCCACAGACGACGGAAATCCCGTTTACGCTTACGGCGATCGCGGTAGGCATTGCGTAGAGCCTTCATTACCTGTTGGTTAGCGGTGCGGAAAAGTTTGGAGTGGGAACCCCGGAAACCTTTGGCTAACTTGAGAATTTTCTTGCGGCGTTTGCGGGCAACGTTGCCCCGTTTAACTCTGGTCATAGTAACTTTAAAAAACTAAAGATAATTTCAGCTTTACCTGGGAAAGTGTTTTGGAGTTAGAACCCTAGCGGGATTTTCCCCATCCCAACTTTCCATGGCACCCAGCGGAAAAGTGAGCAAAAATAGCGCTAACTACTCAATTACATATAGGGAAGCATGAGCCGGACATTTTTCTCATCGGCTTCATGCACCAAAGCTAGGTTAGACAGACGACGATGTTTCTGTTCAGAACTCTTATGTTCCAATAGGTGATTTTTAAACGCTTTGCGACGGATAATCTTCTTGCCACTGCCGGTTGGGCGAAATCGTTTGGCGGCGGCTTTACGAGTTTTAAGTTTGGGCATAATGTGGCTGGTAATCGAACACAGTCTTCCACTATACCATGGCTAACCCTGCTGTTGGAATTTTCAGATGAATTAAGGCAATTACATGCATTTCTCCTAATCTCCCTGGGGAAAACGCTCCCACAGATCTGTGCATTGCCGCAAACTTTGGTGCTTGCCGTGGCCCAAAATGAGATGGTCCAATACCGGAATTTGCAAGTATTGGGCCCCCTGGAGTAGGAATTCTGTCAGCCTGATATCTTCCGGGCTCGGCTCTAGCCCACCGGAGGGATGGTTATGGGCCACAATCAGCCTGGTGGCACCCTGTTTGATCACCTCCCGAAAGATTTCCCTGGGGTGAATTAGGGTCTCTGTGGCGGTGCCAATGGTAATCACTTTGGTCGCCAGCAAACGGTTTTTTACGTCTAGCATGACAATGGCAAAATGTTCCTGGGTCTGCCACATCAAATCCTGGCTCAAGGCGATCGCCGCCGCTTCGGGACTATCCACCACCATTTTTTCCAAGGGACGACTCTGGAACACCCGTTTACCCAATTCTACCGCCGCTAAAATCGTGGTGGCCTTAGCGGGACCAATGCCGGGAAAAGCAATCAATTCCTGAGGGTGGATATTACGCAACACGTCCATGGGGTCCTGACGATTTTGTCCCAACTGTTGCAAAATATATTGCCCCAGACCCACCGCCGACAGCTTGCCTTTGCCTTGACCTGTGGCCAAGAGAATGGCGATCAATTCAGCATTCCCCAGATGCTTGGCCCCGTATTTGAGCAATTTTTCCCTGGGGCGTTCATCCTCCGGTAGATCGGCAATTCTCAGGCTATAACTCATTGCTTACCGCCACCGTTAAACCGCACTGGGGACAATGGCGCACCGCGTAGCGGATCTCTGCGAGATCGCCAACCCTAAGGGGATAACCACAATGGTCACAGAGGGCATGGGAGCCAACTTTTAAGCCTTCTTGCACCGCTACCCTTTCATCAAAGACAAAACATTCCCCCTGCCACAAACTTTCCTCCGGGGCAATGGTTTCTAGGTAATGCAAAATTCCCCCCCGGAGATGGTAAACCTCCGCAAATCCCTCCTCCAAGAGATAGGCACTAGCTTTTTCGCAGCGAATCCCCCCAGTGCAAAACATCGCTACTTTTTTGTTTTTTTGCTGGTCTAGATTATTCTTCACATAGTCGGGGAATTGGCGAAATTTTTTGGTACAGGGATTGACTGCCCCCTGGAAGGTGCCGATCGCCACTTCATAATCGTTGCGGGTATCAATCACCACCACATCAGGGTCTTGGAGCAATTGATTCCACTGCTGGGGCGACACATAAGTTCCCACTTGTTTTTCCGGGTTCACCTGAGGCTGGCCAAGGCTGACAATTTCCGGCTTAATTTTCACCTTCATTCGTTGGAAAGGTATGGTTTTTGCCCAGGAATGACGTTGGGGCACACTGGTTAGGCCCAAATCCGCTGCCATAATTTTGACCATTTCTTCGATGGCTGCCGACTCACCAGCAATTGTGGCATTGACCCCTTCCTCTGCCAACAAAATAGTTCCCTTTAGCCCCAGGCGATCGCCCAACTCCTGCCAACGGCTTTGCTTCTCTGCCAAACAATTGAGCCGGGTAAAATGGTAAAAAGTTGTTACCTGATAAGCCATAGGAAAGCGGAAAAATCCTTGCTTGTTGTGAACTTCTATGGCTATAATAGCTGAGGTTTGTTACCAAAGGGCGTAACATGCACCAGTTCACGGGGGTTTAGCTCAGTTGGTAGAGCGCCTGCTTTGCAAGCAGGATGTCAGCGGTTCGAGTCCGCTAATCTCCATACTTTTTCGAGCCGGTTTTCAGATATTCCTGGCTGTTGTTTTTTGGCTAGGTCTGAAGATTGCGCCCTAGATATACTAGGAGTAGCCCTGTTGAGGAGGAATAAATGGCAACAATTGAAACTGACTTAAAAGACATTTTAGCCAAAATTGACGAGAGACTAGACCGGATTGAGCGAAAGCTGGAAGCCCTTCCACGCATAGAAGAGAAGTTGGAAGGCTTGAATGGTCGAGTTAATCGCCTAGAGGACAGTCAAAACCGTCAGATATGGGCATTACATTGATTGTGGCCATTATCGGGGCAATGATTGCTGCTGCTGTGAGATTTGGCTTTACGTCCAACCCCTAAGTATAATCTTTTGCTTTGTAGGTACTTGCCCGATTGTACCCGGTGGCTAGAGTTTCATTGATTGCCAACTCCAATAGTTCAAGTCCCCTAATCTCCATCCTCATCAACACTGATAGCCGTGATGGGTAAATTCAGACCCCGCAGTAATTCCTGATAGGCTTGCCACTCCCAAAAAGGTTCTGGTTCTTGTCGGTGTACCGCCACAATTTCTTGGCTCAGGCGCAACACCAATTCTCGGTCTTCCTGTTTGGGAATTTCTTCCGTTAAGTTAGCAAAGTCCACTTCAACCCCCTGCAACAAATAATCTTGCAACTCCTGTCGCAGATGCTGAGGATCAGATCCACTGCCTTTAAACACCTGACTGAGGTTATCTAAAATAATCGCCATTTCTGTCTCAGAAATTTTGCCGTCGGCGGCGGCGACAGCGGCCACTGTGCGAAGAATTTTAAACTGTTGGGGGGAAAGGCTGGGGGCTTCTCCTAAATACACTTCAATTACTTTGGGATCATTTTGAATCTGGTCCATGTTACCTTCACACAATACTGAACCCTGATGGAGTACTGTCACCTTGCGGGCAATTTGGCGCACAAACTCCATATCATGTTCAATCACAATGATGGAATGGCTTTCCGCCAGGGCCAAGAGCAAATCCCCCACATTTTCCGTTTCTTCATCAGTCAATCCCGCCACCGGCTCATCCACCAACAATAAAGTGGGGGACTGGGCCACCAACATGCCAATTTCAAGCCGTTGTTTTTCGCCGTGGGAGAGTAGGGCCGCCGCCAAGTGAGCTTTGGGGGTCAGGCCAATGGTTTCCAACAGTCCTCCCACACTGCGCTGCTCAGCTCCGGTAGCCTGTCCCATCAAAGTACCCCAAACGGACTTTTTTCGGTTTACCGCCAAGTCCAAATTTTCCGCCACCGTCAGATTGAGATAGACCCTAGGAGTTTGAAATTTCCGCCCCACCCCCAGACGGGCAATGCGATATTCCGGAATTTTACGAATGTCTTTGCCTTGGAATAGGACCCGGCCTTCCGTTGGTTGAACTTTACCGGTGATCACGTCTAAAAAAGTTGTTTTTCCTGCGCCGTTGGGGCCAATAATTACCCGCAATTCCCCCGGATTCATGGAAAAAGTCAAATGGTTGAGGGCCCTAAAGCCGTCAAAGCTCACCGTCAGGTCTTGAATTTCTAAGATTTTGCTGGTCATGGGCAATGGGGACAACCTAAAAATTTTGGCAGGACAAGGCTGGGACAAACATTCCTGCTTGTCAATTCAAACAAGGGGCGAGGCGGAAAACTGTTTACCAGGAACGAAATTTTTTGCACTACTACAGTCTTGTAAGTATTTTGCCAAATTTGACTGCCATCGAAAACCACAAGTCCCCTCAGCTATCTTGCCGGGAATTCGGAGGAAACGCCACCTTCAGGACCGCTACCATCTAAATTTTCATCATCACTTTCTAAATCTGCCTGTTGCCAATCCGCTGGCGATCGCCTGGTCAATTCTTCCAGAGAACGGGGCACTAGACTAACTTGTTGGCTTTCTGCCGGGATATCAGCATTCTCCACCGGGTTAACCAGAGCGTAGAGAGAATTCCCTGCAAAGTCGGGGTTACCTAACTGGAGACGGTGGGTTTTACCATTGACCAATTGAATAGTTAACTCTGTCCCGGCAGGATTAAGGCCGTAGTCCGTTAATTCCGCTGTGGGCACCTCAAAATCCCGGTCGTTCTGACTGCCCAAGACCACACTGAGCAAAAAATCTACCGCCGGACCACTCACGGCCGCTGGCTGGGGATTATCCATCAACCAAACAGAGTCACCATTATTATCTTTCCCCCGGCGATAGATTTTGATCTCTGCTCGGTTCGGCTCAGACTGGGTAATGGTGATGGATTGCACCAAATCAGCACTGAAATCAAAATGGCGATTTACAGAGGGACTTTGGACAGTAGTTGTACCCTCTTCAGGAGTGCGACTCATTTCCCAGGCCACTACGCCCAACCCCAGCATTAAGGCCACTGTCCAGAGCAACCAAGTCCCCCGTTTCAGTTTCAGTACCATAGGTCAAGCCCATAACCATTAGCCAATCTAGGGCGATCCGGGGGCTGGGGCTATCGCCGGTTCAGTCTGCTGTTGCTGCATTTCCATTAGTCGTTGCTGTTGCAGTTGCTTGAACTGGTCTGCGGCTTTATTGATATTTCTCTGGGTATCCTCAGCAAAGTCTGACCCATTACGGGTGCGACTCAAATTGGCATTGTGAATCAACGACATGGGATCGAATCCCCCTCCCAAACCCTGCTTACTGGGGTCAACGTTGTTGGAAACAAAGGGATCTTCTCCAGGGACAGTGCCGGTGGATTGACCCTGAACGGGGGCGAAACTGAACAGGCCAGTGGTGAGGGCACTGAGGGCTAAACAGCGGGTTATTTGGGCTGTCTTCATGGTCATCAGGCTCCAAGTGGTTAATTGGTCTAAAACTTTACAGCTCAATGTTGCCGAGATACGGTTGTTGAACAAATACGATCAGCTATGATCAACAGACAAAATCACAAAAAGCGACGTTTGAGCAAAGGTTGGATTAATAACAATACTAAACCATCAAACAAAACTAACACCCCCAATACCTGGGCGAAATTCAAACTGAACCAAGGGGCAGTCAAAACCGTACTATCCAAACCCCAGTTGCCATTCAGGTAAATGTAACGGATTGGTTCGATGGCATAGGTTAATGGATTTAAACTGGCCACCACCTGCAACCAATGGGCCATGAAGTCCAAAGGAGCAAGGGCAGTACTGGCGAAGAGTAGGGGTAAATTAGTGACAAAAATTACCGCAATCAATTCAATGTGGCCCGGCAGGGCAAAGGCTAAACCTAAACTTAGGGCCGTTACCCCCAACACGATTAGGAAAACAATCAGGGCAATCATTCCCAAACCAAAGCTATTGGGTAAACCAGCTCCCAGCAGAGCACTGGCCCCGACAATCACTGCTGCTTGGATCAGGCTCAGACTGATGATATACACCGTGGAGGCGGCCACAATGGAGTAGCGAGAGGCCAAGGGAGCAACCAGCAAGCGATTCAAAAAACCAAATTCCCGATCAAACATCACCGGTAGACCGGCATTCAAAGCCCCTGAAAAGGCAGTAAAAACAATAATGCCCGGTGCTAGAAATTGGGCATAGTTGAGGTCATTACCAAATAGGCCCTGGGGCGCATTGAGAAATAGGGCACCAAATAGCACTAACCACATAAACGGCTGAATGATCCCTGCCACTAGGGTGGTAGGCCGCCGTTGCAGTTGGATAAATAACCTCTTAGTTAGGGCAATGGTTTCTTGGAAAAACTCCACCGTTAAGCTGGGGGGATTGGCCGGGGCGGCCTGAGGAGCTAGCAGGGAAGTGATTTTGGGAGGGGTGAGGGTTTGACTCATAAAACTTTGGGGCTTGACGGCAGTTTAATTGACTTTGCTGAATTTGCACACACTGGGGCAGAGTTTTACCTTGGTGACCATGGTAGGGAATTTTTTTCGCCCTTGCTTTGATCGTTCAGGAAAAGTCTCCGGGAGATTGATTGACACCGTGGTTAACTAGCTTTCATCGCTTGTTTTTTTTCTGCTTTGAGATCCCGTTGGGCAGCAGCGGCCAAGTCCGCATCCATCAGGGTTTTGCCGGTGGCCGCTAGGTACACATCATCCAAACTAGGTCGGGATTGGGCCAAGCTGAAAATCGGTAAACCGTCAGCGAGTAGGGCTTTTTCGATCTGACTGAGGGGATTACTCTGGGGCGTCACCACCAGATTGAGGGAATTGCCTTGGGCTTGGTTGACAATCACTTCCTGAACGAAAGCTAGGGAGCGGAGAATTTGGCTAGCTTTTTCTGCTTCCTGGTCTGCCGTAAATTCCTTAATTCTGAGGGTGACCCTGTCCCCCCCTACCCGGTCTTTTAGTTCCGTGGGGGTGCCGGTGGCGATAACTGTGCCCTGGTCAATGATGGCTAGGCGATCGGCTAGGGCATCAATTTCCTCCAGGTAATGGCTTGTAATTACTACCGTAGTGCCTGCATCTCGCAATTGGCGCAAAAATTCCCAGAGAATAAAGCGACTTTCAATGTCTAGCCCCACCGATGGTTCATCCAACACCAACACCGTTGGTTGATGGAGTAAACCTGCTGCTAGGTCCAAACGTTTTTTTAGCCCGCCGGAATAAGTTCCAGTTTTCTGATCTGCATAGGCTGTTAAGCCCAAAATATCTAAAAGTTGGTCGATGCGTTTTTGAGAGCTAATGGCATCAAGATGGTAGAGGGAAGCTTGTAGTTGCAACAATTCTCGACCTGTTAAGATTTTATCTATGGCAACTTCCTGGGCCACATAGCCTAAACGGCGCCGGGCCTGGCGGGGATCGCTTAATACGTTTACGCCATCAATCCACAGTTCCCCTCCGTCTGGTTTGGCTAGAGTACATAAGCAACGGATAGTGGTGGTCTTACCGGCACCGTTGGGACCAAGTAAACCAAATATCTCTCCCCTGGGCACCGCAAAGGAAATGTCCTTCACCGCAGGGATAGCACCGTACTTTTTTCGGAGTTGTTTGACTTGAACAGCAACGCCCATGAGGTAACTCTTTCCCATTTAGTCTGCAACTTTTCTTAACATTATCCCTGATATGGTCGGTTTTGCCCTCCCGGTTTGAACTTTAATGAGCACCCTCCTTGGAATCCTCGCAATTTTGTCAGCGGCGGCAGCGGCGGGGATGCGCATTGCCCTACCGTTGTTAATAGTTGGTCTAATCCAAGGTCAGTTATGGTCGGAAGTGCCCCTACTCTGGAGGGTTAATCCCCAGGTGGTAGTGGCGGTGTTGACCAGTTGGTCTTTGTTTGAATTGTTTGGCTCAAAAAAGTTGCTGGGCCAGAGAGTTCTACAAATTGTGCAATTGTTGTTCACTCCCCTAGTGGGGGCAATGATGGCCATCACTGTCGCTAGATTATTGACTTCAGAGTTGGCTTCACAATTGGAAATGGATTTTCGTTTTCCTCCCCTATGGGTGGTGGGGGCGATCGGTTCCCTCTTTGCTCTGGCCATAAGGCTAGTGGCGATCGGTTGGTTTTTTCGCTTGCGGGGGTTGCCCTTTTGGGTAACAGTTTTAGAGGATTTATTCTCGGTGGGACTGGTACTATTCGCTTTCAAAGCTCCCAAAAATGGTGGCTTAATCGCGATTTTGCTGTTGTGGATTGTTGTCCGCAGTTCCACTGCCTGGAGAACCTGGTTTTTGGCCAACCACAGTCGCGACCAGCCATCCGAACCTAAAAATCGCCAATGATTCTGTTTAGAGTTTTCGGCCAACTTTTCAAGCAGTAATATTCTCCAGCATTAATTTAGAGCGCCTGACCGCATCTGGCACAGTGATGGGGTATCTTCCATTGAAGCAGGCAGAACAAAAATGGGAAATATCTTCGCCGGTGCACAACAACATGCCTTCCTGGGAAAGATAAGCGAGGGAGTCCACTTCAATTTGCTCAGCAATCTCCGCCACTGTCAGTCTGGCCGCAATTAGTTGATCTTGACTGTCGGTATCAATGCCATAGAAGCAAGGATGGGTCACTGGCGGAGAAGAAATCCGCATATGTACCTCTGTTGCTCCAGCTTCCCGTAACGCTCGGACAATTTTGCGACTAGTGGTGCCCCGCACAATAGAGTCATCGACGATAATGATCCGTTTACCGGCCAATACGTCTTTGAGAGGATTGAGTTTCATGCGGATGCCGTGCTCTCGCATATGTTGGGTGGGTTGGATAAAGGTACGCCCCACGTAACGATTTTTGATTAAACCTTCGGCATAGGGAATACCGGAAGCTTGGGAAAAGCCGATCGCCGCTGGAATACCGGAATCGGGTACCCCCATCACGAGATCAGCATCCACAGGGGATTCTTTGGCTAAATGTTTGCCAATGCGCATGCGATAGGTGTAGAGGCTTTCATCGTTAACCACGCTATCCGGGCGAGAAAAATAAATCATCTCGAACACACAGAGTTTACGGTCAGCGCTTTCGGCTAATCGATGGGAAACTAGGCCAGATTCGGTGATATGGACCAATTCTCCGGCTTCCACCGTGCGCACATAGGTGGCACCGATGATGTCCAGGGCACAGGTTTCCGATGCCAATACATAGCGGGGAGTTTCTTCTTCTAACACACCGATCACCAGGGGGCGAATGCCATGGGGATCCCTGACTCCAATGATTCCCTCCGGTGTGCCGATCACTAAGCTATAGGCTCCCGCACAAAGGGTCAGGGCCGCAATGGTGCCTTCCACCCAGTCTTTGCCTTTATCCACCTCATTGGCGATCGCCACTGCAATCATTTCCGAATCGGTGGTGGTGACAAAGTCCTCACAGCCCCTTTCCGCTAAAGCTTCTCGCAACTGGTTAGTGTTAACCAAATTGCCATTGTGGGCCAGGGCCAGGGGACCCAAACGGGTAGGGAGCACTGCCGGTTGAGCATTGACCCGATGGCTGGATCCCGTGGTGGAGTAGCGGGTGTGGCCCACAGCCAGAGTACCCACCATTTCATTCAGTTTAGATTCTTGAAAAACCTGGGACACTAGCCCCATATCCTTGTGGCAGTGAACCGTTGTCCCGGCAAAAGTGGCAATACCCGCCGACTCCTGACCCCGATGTTGCAGGGCATAAAGTCCAAAATAGGTCAATTTGGCCACCGCTTCTTCAGGGGCGTAAATGCCAAACACCCCACATGCTTCTTCTGGTTTATCGGCATGGTGGCCAGACAAAGGCTGACCATCATTCAACTCAGTCAAATCACTGGAGGGGGGAAACATGGCGGCAATCTTCCTGGATCAGGGTAGAGAAAAACGGGTACAGAAACTAAATCTTAGACTATGGGAATTGGTGGATTCCCGCCAGACAGGGAAGGCAATGACGAACGGGTCTAGACCCCTTAATCAATTGTTAATCGTTAACCCATACTAGCAAAGAAGCAGTGCCCACACCGCAGTGTTTGGTTCTTGGCCAAGTCGGTCTAGTTGTCAGGGGACAGGGGAATGTATAGATTAGTGTGTAAGGATAAACTTTTAGGAATTTTTTAGATTATGGAAAGTGTTGCTTACATTCTGGTGCTGACCATGGCCCTTGCGGTCCTTTTCTTTGCGATCGCCTTTCGGGAACCCCCCCGCATCGAAAAATAGTCCAATTAAAGGGTCTTTTTTCCAGGTGTTTTTTGCCTGGACACTCCCTTAAAACCCCAGTTTTTACCTCTGTTTCAACCGTGGGCTAGCTTGACTTTGACGCAACATTCTTGTATGCGTTAGGTTGGGCTAAGCTCATTTTTTGTAGCCATTATGCAATGTCCTCACTGTCAGCACCACAATAGTCGAGTCCTTGAATCCCGTTCCAGCGAAGGTGGCCAAAGTATTAGGCGGCGGCGGGAATGTTTGGAATGTAAACACCGTTTCACCACCTACGAACGGCTGGAGTTGTTACCCGTCACGGTCATTAAACAAGATGGGGAACGGCAAGCCTTTGACCGCTCCAAACTGCTGCGGGGTATGGTGCGGGCCTGTGAAAAAACTGATATTAATTTCCAGCGCCTAGAACACATTGTTGAAGAAATTGAGGCCAACTTACAGCAACAGCCAAAACGGGAAATTCACAGCGAGGCAATCGGGCAAATGGTGTTGCAATATTTACGCCAGGAAAGCGAAGTGGCCTATATCCGTTTTGCTTCTGTTTATGGGCGATTTCAAGGCATTGCAGATTTCGTTGATACCCTAGAGCAACTGCAACGAGAACAATATCCTGAACGGCAATATTTGACCATGACTTAGAATCCGTTGATGGGGCTTCAATCTCTCCCTTAGCCAATGACTCGTCGTCAGTTAGCTACTGATAAATCTAGAGAATTAGCCGGTCATAAACTTAGCGACAACCCACTAGGGTGGCCGTGTAAGTTTTGCCCAATGAGTCTAGCCCGTTAACAAAAAGATTTACCTGATAGGGTTGTTCTTCTGGGGTAGCATTACCGACAATTTCCAAGGGAGTATTAGGTTTAAAGACAAAAGCTTGTTGATTAAAAATTTCTGACGCAGTCTGGTCGCTATATTTTAAAAACATTCGAATATCAAAGGGGGTAGATTCGGCAGAGGTTACCGTCATCACGAATTTTTTAAAAACTGTTCCCCCTGGTACGGCCCAATCGGTATTCCAATTATTACGAGTTATGTTAATTCCCAACATGCCTAGAGGCCCTGCGGGAATAGTCGGAACAGCGACGGTTTTAGTCACACTATTACCTTGACCTCCCACCAAAGGGATGGGCACACAGGTTTCGCCGTGGCCAGGAGTGGCCAGACCCAGTGACAGAGCAATGCCGGCCATGGCCAGGGTTAGGGGCCTAGTTAGGGGAGACATCGAAGTTAGCCAGGGGAAAGGGTAATTAATCATCAGAAGAGTTGGTCTGAAAATTAGTGAATATTGGCGGATATAGGCAACACTTAGTGATGTTGGCAAAACGGCTAGCTCACCCACGACTTATCTCTCACCAGTCAGCCTAGTAGTCAAAATTATCCATTTAGGGTCGGCATTTTTGGCTGGGCAAACCTAAGGTTCCGCCACTGTCTCGAAGTAGGTCTTAGCCTTTTCCGGGTCGGGGATCATGGTTTTGTCTCCTTCCTGCCAATCCACTGGGCAAACTTCGTTGGGGTGAGATTGCACATGGCGAATGGCTTTTAGTACCCTCAGAGTTTCGTCCACACTCCGGCCAAAGGAGAGATTGTTGACGGTGGCGTATTGTAAGATGCCTTCCCGGTCAATAATGAATAGTCCCCGCAGGGCAATGCCTGCATCGGGTTCGAGGACATTATAGGCTTGGCTAATTTCTTTTTTGAGATCTGACACTAGGGGATAGTTAATGTTGCCGATGCCCCCCATTTTCCGTTCGGTCTGAATCCAGGCCAGGTGTGAAAATTCGCTGTCTACGGAGATGCCCACAACTTCCGTATCTAGGGCAGTAAATTCGCTATGGCGATCGCTAAAGGCAATGATTTCCGTGGGACAGACAAAGGTGAAATCTAGGGGATAGAAAAACAGCACCAGGTACTTACCACGGTAGGTGCTTAATTTGACGGTCTGGAAGCTTTGATCGACGATCGCCGTGGCGGTGAAATCCGGTGCCGGCTGTCCTACCCTTAATACCTCTGTCATTGCTGTTTGCTTAAAACTTGGTGAGTATTGAAATAACTGGAAAAACTTGCTTGATGGGATGGTTGGTAATTTGTCGTACCCTGTACCCAAGTCAGTCTAACCGTGGTCGGAGTCAATCCAGGGCAAGGCCAGAATCGTCGTCTTCCAAATCTTCAGTGGCGATCGCCTGGGGCAAGTTGTTGAGGAGATTGAGAATTTTATCGCCCCGTTCCAAAGAGCGGTCTTCTAAAAAGGAAACTTCTGGGGTGCGCCGTAAACGCATCCGTTGCCCCAGTTCTCGACGGACAAAGGGAGCGGCGGAGTGCAGTCCAGCCATGGTGGAGGCTTTGGCTTCAGGGGAGCCGTAAATGCTAACGAAAATTTTGGCGTGCTGTAGGTCGCCGGAAACTTCCACTTCCGTGACGCTAACCATGCCTGTGCCCACCCGGTCATCTTTGATTTCGTGGAGAAGCATTTGACTGACCTCCCGCTTAATTAGGGACGACACCCGGGAAACTCGACGACTGGTAGCCATAGACCTGCTCCTCGGCAACAAAAAAGTCCGAGCCTGGACAGATTAGCCCAAACTCCCTCTACACGGTCAATCCTAACATGGCCCGCAGAGTGAAATAGAGAAAAATGAATCCACTGACCAGCAGTCCCATCAGGGCGATCGCCCCGACACGATTTTTTAATAGGGGCTGGAGCCAAGTGAAAACGGAGAAAAAGATGCCCAGGGTAAAACTGATCAGATACCGGGGATAACGGGAAACGTTGGCTAAAAAATCACCCATGGTTATTGGTTGGCTGGAATGGTTCGTTCAACTTGATCACCCACAAGGTTAGGGTTGGCCAAGTCCGCTCCCCAGTGTAGCAAGAGACCTAGGATTATTAGTGGTTAAAGTTAAATACCTAACCGTTGCCGATAACTAGCCACAGTGTTAGCTAACAACAGAGTCACCGTCATGGGGCCAATGCCACCGGGCACAGGGGTGAGGTAACTGGCCACGGGCGCAACCCCCGCAAAATCCACGTCCCCCACCAGTGTCGATTTCCCCTCTCCTAAATCAAGACGGTTAATACCCACATCCACCACGATTGCCCCTGGTTTGACCATATCGGCGGTGACAAATTCCGGCTTACCGATCGCCGCTACGAGGATGTCTGCTTGCCGGGTGATATCGGCCAAGTTTTGGGTGCGAGAATGGGCAATGGTAACGGTGCAATTTTTCTCTAGCAACATTAGAGCCAGGGGTTTGCCCACCAAAATACTGCGCCCCAACACCACCGCATTTTTGCCCGTTAAATCAAGGTTATATTCCGCCAATAGAGCCATCACCCCCGCTGGAGTACAACTCCTTAGACCCTCTTCTCCCCGCACCAAATGACCCAAATTGACTGGATGCAACCCGTCTGCATCTTTACTGGGATCAATGGTGTGTAATAGTTTGACTGCATCGAGATGATCCGGTAGGGGCAATTGCACCAAAATGCCATCCACCCGTTCATCCTCATTCAAACTGGCGATCGCCGCCGTCAATGTTTCCTGGTCCGTATCAGCGGAAAAATGCTTGCCAAAGGAAACCATGCCCAATTTTTCACAGGCTTTTTCCTTATTGCGGACATAAACGGCACTGGCTGGATTGTCCCCCACCATCAACACCGCCAACCCCGGCGATCGATGGCCCTGGGCCACCAGTTGGGCAATGTCCCGTTGTAATTCCCCCTGCATTTTTTGGGCGAGGGCTTTACCGTCAAGGATTTGGCAGGATGGGGGTACGGCAGTCATGGGTAAAGGTAATTAAACTTAATAA
Source organism: Synechocystis sp. IPPAS B-1465 (assembly GCF_003015225.1). GTDB lineage: Bacteria > Cyanobacteriota > Cyanobacteriia > Cyanobacteriales > Microcystaceae > Synechocystis. The sequence continues at coordinate 2,419,328 of NZ_CP028094.1, forward strand.
TTCAGGTGATTGATATGGCACACCTCGAAGGCTAATTTTAGGGGTTTCCTAAGGTTTTGTGACGGTTTTTTGGGGTTGGGCGGGAATAACTCTAGGAGTTTGCAATTCCTGGGCCCTGGCCACCAGGGCCAAATCATCGGAAAGTTGATTTAATTGCTGGGCATATTGCACCTGTTTCGTCAGATGTTCTGTGGTGGAAACCAAATTACTTAGTCCTTGAATAAGACGAATTAACTGCTCTCGCAAAGCTGGATTACCGGTGAGTTGATCCACATCGGAAGTGATTTTTTCTAGGTTCTGGGTGGCAGCCCGGGCGGATTCTAACAACTGCTGCAACAAAATAATGGTTTGGGGATCATTCAGGCGATCGGCAAATTGATTCAGATTCCCGGTCAATTCATTGGCATTATCAGCTACAGCTTTGAGATCGGCCAACGCTTGGTTAAGATTGCCCACCGTATCTTGTTCATTAACCTGAGTTAACAATTGCACCAAAGGGGGCTCTAGGTTTTTAACACTGATTTGTAACTGGTCGCTGGTGCCCTGGAGACTGGTGAGGGTAGCCCCCAGCCGTTGGTTATTAACTTCCAAAAAAGCTTGGATTTGCTCCGCCGCTGATCCGACAGAACGCAAACTGCGGTTAATTTCCGGAATAGTTCCCCCTTGGTTGAGGGTACGGACAGTGTCAGTGGCTTCCCGGCTCAAAACGGACAAGTCTTGGGCAGTTTGATCCACAGAGGCCAGGGTGCGACGAATGTTTTTGACTCCCCCATCCTGGTTAATTTCCCGCAGTAGGGTAGCCGCTTCATTACTAAACTGACTGATATCCTTGAGGGCTTCGGGGGTTTGGGTTGCAAGGGAGCGGATGGCATTGTTAATCTCTGGCTCACTGAAAAAGTCAGAAATACGCATCATGGCCCGAATTAGGGCATTAACATCCAACGCATCCTGCCCCATCAGGATGGAACCGTTGCAGATAATCACTTCCGGATTACAGTCCTTATCCAGGGGTTTATAGTTAACCTCCTGGGGTAAAACCACTTCACTGGGAATGATGTTAATAGATGTTTCACCAATTAACCCGGATTGACGTGCTTGGATTTCCGCACGACTGGAAATTAGGCGATCGGTGGGACTAATTTCCACTTCCACTGCCACCCCTTCCGGTTGGGGCGTGACGCTGACCACCTGACCAACCCTAACCCCCCGATAGTCAACCCTGGTGCCCACTAACATACCGGCTGCATCACTAAAAAGCACCGTGGCTCGGTAGGAACGGGAACCAAAACGAATATTTTTTAGCCACAGGGTACTGAATGCCAAAAGAATGAGAGCAGTCAGAATTAACAGGCCGATACTACTCTGTAACAATACGGGCGATAGGCGCTGGTTTCGTCCTGCTGTCATTGGGGTTAACTGAGAAAGTTGTGCTCGGGCCTCTCACAAGACTATTAAACTCTATTCCCCCGGTCAAAGTTCCACAGAGGAGCATATTTGGGCGCAGAGCTGGAGGTTTATGAGATTTGTAATGATGAGCGATGGGTGGTGATACGATCAGGCAAAACTAATTTAAATCCTCCCTGTGCTCTAATGGCCCCATCCTCGTCCTGTGATTGCATAATTGTCGGCTCAGGGTTGTCGGGATTGATCGCGGCCCGTAATTTATCTCGGGTTAACTATTCTGTCTTAGTTATTGAAGCCCAGGAACGCTTGGGGGGCAGAATGTATGGAGAATATTTGCCATCGGGACAATGGATTGACCGGGGAGGCCAATGGGTGGGCCCTACCCAGGATCGTTTTCTGGCCTTGCTTAATGAATACAACATAGAACGTTTTCCCAGTCCTGCTGATGGCTTAAAGGTATTGTTATTTGATGGGAAACGTTACGAGTTTGATGGTTTTTTTCAAGGAGTGTTCCAAGGGGAAGCGCCGAAAATAAGCTCTGATGAATGGAATGATGCCATGGTGGCATGGGAAAAATTTAATACCCTTGCCCAAAGTCTGGACGAGCAACATCCCGAAGCTACGCCAGAAAACAAAAAGTTAGACAGTCAAACCTTTGCCGATTGGATTAAAGAAAATACCCATACAGCATTCGGCCATTGGTATTTTTCCTATATGTGTCGTGCTGTGGGGTTTTTAGGCCCCGCCGAGCCTTCTCAGGTATCTCTTTTGCACATCCTATGGGGCCATAAATCTGCCTCCCAAGGGGAAAATCCAGAAGCAGAACTATTACATGGTGGGGCGGGACAAATTCCTCAAAAAATTGCCGCTGAATTGGGGAATTCCATCCTCTTAGGGGAACCGGTCATACACATTGCCCAGGACGACAAAGGGGTAGAGGTGACCACTACAACAGGAAAATATCAGGGAAAATTCGCCATTGTGGCAACCCCGCCCCATTTGGCCGGAAGAATTACCTATAGTCCCCCCATGCCTCCTCTCCGCCAGCAACTCACCCAAAGAGTACCCATGGGCACCTGCTGTAAGCTTTTGATTTCCTACGATCGCCCTTTTTGGCGGGAGAAAGGTTTAGCCGGTATTGGCTTGGGTAACACCACCTGGATCGAATTATGTGCTGATAGTTCCGATCCAACCACGGGAGTGGGAGTAATTGCTTCCTTCGTAGTTGGCGATCGGTATGGAAAATGGATTGCCATGGGCGAAGCGGAACGCCGTCAAGGAGTACTGTCAGATCTGGCTCTGTACTTTGGCGAGGAAGCTTTATCTCCTGAGACCTACGATGAAGTTGATTGGCCCAGTGAACAATGGGTTGGGGGAGGGTATGCCGCCTTTATGCCTCCCGGAGTCTGGACAAGTTTTGGCCAAGCCCTGAGCGCCCCTGTAGGTCGTATTCATTGGGCCGGGACGGAAATAGCCCCCCGCTGGGCTGGCTTTTTTGATGGTGCAATTCGTACTGGGGAAGCGGCGGCTAAAGCCATTATCGGTCTACTTTAGATCTGGCTGGGCGTTGGAACTTCAATAAAATGTTCCCTGCCTGCCATTGAGTCAAAATGCTTCAAAATCCGCCGATAACTGGTTGGGGGGTCAACGGTAAACAGGCAACGTAAAGTGAAAAGAACTACCCTGTTTGGGGCGACTGTCCACCCAAATTTGGCCGTAGTGGGCCTGGATAATTTTGCGACAGAGAGATAAACCTAAACCATAGCCATCGGTCTGTTCATCCCGTTGCAGTCGAAAGTGTCCCTCAAAAATGGTTTCTTGTTTGGAATTGGGAATGCCGGGGCCGTTGTCAGTGATGCTGACCTGAACTTTTTGGGTAGTACGATGGAGAGCTCCCACGGTAATGGAACCATGGGCAGGAGTGTACTTGATAGCGTTATCTAAAAGATTGGCAATTACTTGGCGAATTAATTCCTCATCGGCAAAAACATTTGGTAAGTCTTTGGGAATATCGTAGGTAATGGTGAGATTTTTTTTGCTAAATTTTGCTTGGTACAATTCCAGAACTTCTTGGCAAAGATCGGCGATCGCCAGGGGACGACCGTGAACTTGAAACTGAGAATTAAGATTTTTAGAAGCCTGTAAAATGTCTTCAATTAAGCGGTCCATAATTTTGAACTGCTTGCGAGCTTGATACAATAGTTGACTTCTGAGGGCAGGTTTCTGTTCTTCGATGGGTTTGTGTTGTAACAATTCCAAGGTATCAACGGCAATGGAGGCGGCGGTGAGGGGACTGCGTAAATCGTGGGCCAACATGGCCAGAATCTGATCCTTGAACTGTATTTGTTGGAGCAATTCTTCCTTATCTTTCTTCAGCAGAAAAAGTTCGTCGGACATTTTCATCAGTTCCCCGGAATAACCCACGGAGGAAATTTCCCGGGGACAACTGGGGGATTGCCCCGTATCCTCTGGGTTAGGATCCATCGCCAATTCCTGTTGCCAGCGGGGCCACCATTTTTGCAATTGTTGGATGATATTACTGCCAGCTAAAACCTGCCGTGGTTCTGGTTGTAGTTTAATCAAGGAGGGGGTGGCGACCAGACGAAAATGCTCTACGAGGTGGGGATGTTTACTGATTTGCAGAATTTGGAGGTCATGGCTGTGTCCATCCAACAGGTTAGTCAGGCATTGACCAATTTCCTGCACACTGTCTTGGGAGTTGGGGCGATCATCGATGAACAGTAAAAACTGCAACGGCACAGAAGACGCATTACCAAGTTCAGAGGAGGAGGACATTGCAGGGCTTTCGGCTTTTAAAGACAGGGTGTCCGGACTGATAAGGTCCAGTCTGAATCTAGGTAAATGGGGTTATTCTTACCAACTAAAACCGTGATAATTCCGACTGTCCTCACCATAGATGAGCAGACCATGACCATAATTGTCAACGATCAGGGGGCATAAAATCCGTTTCAAATTGCTTGCGGGTGATGGGCTGGGCAATCATTAACCCTTCTCCTCCTAGTACTGTTAGAGGTTCTCCCTCCACTAGTAAACGAACAGGAAGATTGGGGTCTGTACTGGTAGCGGTGTAAATAATTTGTCCCAGTCTGGCAATCATACTTTGACTCCCTCCCCCTGCGGTGAATTGGGCTGATAGGTCAACGTTGATGCCGGTGGCGGTTTTGGTGAGGCTCAGAAGGCTGGTATTGGGGGGAATGGCGGAAATGTCGCTGTCAGGAGCGGCTAATAGGGTTTTCAGGGCTCGTTCCGTCTGTACTTCTGGTGGATCATTGTTGGGGGGAATGTTTTGGGGCACAAAGGCGATCGCCGTGTCATTGTTGTTAAGCCAGTAAATTTGTGCTTGCCCAGGGACGGCCTTGTCGGGCTTATCGGGGTCCACTGTGACCGTGGGGGAACGTTGGGAAAGATTAAATCCAGTCCAGAAGGCAAAGCCGGTGCCAACCAATGCCACCATCAGAGCGGCCAGAGCAAAGCCGGTCAGGGACGAAGATGATTTTTGTTCGCTCATGATTTTTTCCACCAGTGCCGGAACTAATTCCAGTTTATCTTCTCGATTGGACTAGATTGAAAGCCAGGGCGGCATTAATTCGGCTTCAAGCAGTTGAGTTTGGGGGTTAGTTCCTCGTTGGTTAATGGTGACGACCCCGGACGACGTAAACTGGGGGTTGGCAAATTTTGTTGTGACCTTCATCGTTAAAGATTGGAATCGTGCGAAAAATCATTATTGCGGGCAATTGGAAAATGCATAAGACGCAGGCGGAGGCCCAAGCGTTTTTGCAGGGGTTTAAACCTTTAATCGAAGATGCGGCGGAAAGTCGTGAGGTGGTGTTGTGTGTTCCTTTCACCGATTTGAGCGGCATGTCCCAACAACTCCATGGCGGTAGGGTCCGCCTAGGGGCACAAAATGTCCATTGGGAAGCGAGTGGGGCCTACACAGGGGAAATTTCAGCGGCTATGTTGACGGAAATCGGTATTCATTATGTGGTTATCGGCCACAGTGAACGACGGCAATATTTTGGGGAAACGGACGAAACTGCCAATTTGAGAGTATTGGCGGCCCAAAAGGCGGGCTTAATTCCCATTCTGTGTGTGGGGGAAAGTAAGGCGCAACGGGATGCCGGAGAAACGGAACAGGTTATCGTTGACCAAGTGAAAAAAGGCTTGGTGAATGTGGATCAATCTAACCTAGTCATCGCCTACGAGCCGATTTGGGCCATTGGTACAGGGGACACCTGTGCGGCAACGGAAGCCAATCGGGTTATTGGGCTGATTCGGGAACAGTTAACTAATTCCCAGGTCACCATCCAGTATGGCGGTTCGGTCAATGCCAACAATGTGGATGAAATTATGGCCCAACCGGAAATTGATGGAGCCTTGGTGGGAGGAGCTAGTCTGGAACCCCAGAGCTTTGCCCGCATTGTTAATTTTCAGCCCTGAGTAGATTGATTGACGGGTGTGATGAAGCTTAGTCAGTGGTTAGGTTTAGCTTGTTTGGCAATGGCGGCCTATGTGGCTTGGGAAATCCGCCAACTGTTGTTACTGCTTTTCCTGGCCATTGTGCTGAGCACTGCCCTCAATCGTTTAGTTAAACAATTACAAACCTGGGGAATTAAACGGCCTCTGGCCCTAGCTATTACCCTGATCACCGTCACAGTGGCGGTGGTTTTATTTTTTCTGTTAGTTATTCCCCCTTTTTGGGAACAACTGCAAATTCTCATCGGTTCCCTGCCTAAAGTTGGCGATCGCCTGGAGAATTTTTTTGAAGACTGGCACGACCGGATGGAGGTGAAATTTTTTAGCCAAGCTTTTTCCGTCGATGATCTGCCGGACTCCATTTCCGCCCTGGGGGCCAATGCCCTTAGTTCCCTGATTAACCTATTTTCCAATTCCGTCACCGCTGTCCTGCAAATAATCTTCATCCTGGCGATCGCCGTGATGATGTTGCTTTCTCCCCAAGCCTATCGACAGGGCACCCTAAAATTATTTCCCTCCTTTTACCGCCGCCGGGCCGACGAAATCCTGACCCAATCAGAATCTTCCCTGGGCAATTGGCTCACGGGCATTGTCATTAACTCTTTTTTTATCGCCAGTCTCAGCGGCATTGGGTTATGGATATTGCAAATTAAATTAGTCCTAGTCCATGCTTTGATGGCGGGAATTTTAAATTTCATTCCTAACATTGGCCCCGCCGCCAGTGTGGTATTTCCCCTGATGATTGCTGTGCTGGACGCCCCCTGGAAAATCATTGCCGTACTAATTCTCTATTTCCTCATTCAAAATGTGGAAAGCTATTGGCTGACCCCCATTGTTATGGCCAAGCAAGTTTCCCTGCTGCCCGCGGTCACCCTCATCGCCCAACTATTTTTTGCCAGCATATTCGGACTTTTAGGTTTGATCCTAGCCCTACCCCTGACGGTGGTTTTAAAAACCTGGATTGAAGAAGCTCTGTTTAAAGATCTTTTGGATAATTGGCAATGAGCAATTCCAGTGGATCCCGTCTCCCCCAGCCAAAATCTTTTCCCATTCTGCGTCCCCTACTGACTCTATCAGCCTGGGCTTTACAGAGTCTTGTGGTGCCCCCTGTCCAGGCTGAAACGGTGTTGGAATCCATTAAATCCACTGGCTTACTCGAGGTAGCGATTCGAGACGACTCAGTGCCCTTTGGTTTTCGGGACGGCCCTGCCAATCAATGGACAGGCATTTGTGTGGACTTTATCCAAGCGTTACAAGCAGAGGTATCTGCCACCCTCGGGGGTCAACCTCTACTGGTAAAGTTTTATCAGTCCAGTTTGTTCAATCGCTATAACCTGGTGGCCGAAAAAGTAGTGGTGGTGGAGTGTGGCCCCAACACCATCCGCCGTGACCTACCATTGCCCATCACCTTTTCCCGGCCTTTTTTCGTCACAGGAACCCAATTTTTAATTCCCGCCGATCGCCTGGGGTCATTTGACAGTGATGGTGATTTGCGCGGGGAGAGAATCGGAGTCTTGGGCGGTACCAGTAACAGTGAATTTTTAGCGGCCCGTTATCCCGAAGCAGAACTGATTAATTTTCAGGGTTTTACAGCACGGCGTTTGGGGGTAGAAGCTCTTATGCAGGGGCGCATTGATGCTTTTGCCGGTGATGGCATTTTGCTGTTTGGAGAAGCCCTAGTGCTGGACATTCCTCTAGGGCGGAGTTATCGCCTTTATCCCCCCTATCCCCTGGATTGTCAGGGCTATGGGCTGATTTTGCCCGCCGATCAGCCGGAATGGGAAAATTTGGTTAACCGAGTTGTGACCTCCCCCAATTCCCGGGATATTTACCGCCGCTGGCTAGGCCCAATTTTCCCAGCTCTGGAAAGAATAGAACAGCATTGCCAGGCCAGACAGAAGCCATCTTCCCCTAAGGAGCCCACAGAGGACGAAAGCCCATCAGGGAAAGAGCCTTGAGTTCCGCCTGTTGCCCTAACTCTGGCCTTAAGGGCGGTATGAGCAACCATAACTGACTATCGGCGATCGCCTCCCCGGTGTCGGTGTTAAGACGGCTATCAGCCGGGGTTTCGGGATCGATAATTACCTGGTCAAATAACAGAGCCAAACCGTCAGGGGAAAGGCTCATTTGGGTGTCCCGGTAATCCTGCAACTTAAGCAGGGGAAAAACTTCACCGCTGTTGACGTTAATTTGGACAAAATAAGGCTCTTCAATGTATTCATCCCCCGGCAAAAGCTTGGTTAGCAGACAGTACAGGGTTTGGTTATTGCGACCAAATTCACAACTGACAATGGAGCCGTCCGTATCCACTAATTCCTTTTGCACCCCAAGGTTATTGACAAAGAAAAGGGTTCTTTGGAAGCGTTTTTGGGCATCTTCCGTATTGAAATTCACCAGAGCGGCGGCGCTACCATCGCTGGAAAAAGTTAACAGTTGACCGAATTTGGGCAGAAAATCCAATGGTTTTGCATCCGGTTGGAGGGGCAAAATACCGATGCCTTCCCCCCGAGCCACGGCCAAGGACTGATTATCCGGGGCGATTTGAAAGTCTCCGCCCTGTACCTTCAGACGCTCAGGCTTTTGCTGGTTTTTGAGCATCCAGAGGTCAAAGTCAGCGGGATTTTCACGGTTGACCCTCTGCACCACAATGGATTTACCGTCTTCGCTTACGTCGAATTGATTGTTCTGAAATCCCTGGTTATCCAGCACCAAAGTCGGTTTGGGCAACTCTTGGGGATTGTCATTCTCCACCACGGGCACTTGGTATAGCTGTAGTTGCCGGAGCCCCTCAAAGCCCAATTGAATTTCAGCGGCGGCAAACAGAATCCCTTTACCCCCGTCAAAGAATTGGAAATCCACCACAGTCAGTCCCGGTGGGGTGAGGATGGTTTTCCTTTGTTTAGTCAGGTTGTAGAAAATAATCCGTCCCTGCTCGATCCCTTGGGTGCCAATGTAAGCAAAGGCCCGGTCTCGACTACGGAAACTGCTGGTGAAGGGGGCCATCATTTGCCCTTGGTGGTGACCCGCATACTGTTCCCGCACATTGGTGATTTGCAGTTCGTAATCAGTGCCGTAGGGAATGGGATTTTCCAGGGTATAGGCCATGCGACGACCCGCCCAACTAAATTTTCCTGGTAGGGCTGGGGTAATGACCAAATTCTTTTCCACCTCCCGTTGGTCCATGGGACGGTCAAAGGTGATGATAAAAGCCCTGTCCTTCGCCCCCAGATCAGCCTCGCCCCAACTAAAATTTTGTACCCTGGGACGGTTGGCAAATATACACTGATTGTTGTTCTGGCAGGTGTAATGACCCACCACCACCACGGCGATCGCCGCACTAAGGACACCGATCAAACCGAGGGCCGCACGATCAATGGGTTCAGAAAAATATTTAGCGAGCATGGATAGAGGAGCAAAATTTAGAACAGAATCACAGCCGGACTTCCCTTTCCCCAGGGCTTGAAGCTGTGTTACATTTTGTGATGAGTAGTTCTCATTTTTGCCAAGTTTGGGAGCTTTTCCACCCTTGGTCAAACCGTCATAGTACGCTGATTATATGCGATTTTACGGCTCCGCCGGAGTCAACCCCCTCCATCCCTGATCCTTAAGAGAAGTCTAGCTTCAATGTTTTCAAAAGAAGTCACCGAATCAAAAGTTTTTCAATGGTTCAATGATCGTCTGGAAGTGCAAGCCATCTCCGATGACATTGCCAGCAAATACGTTCCTCCCCACGTCAATATTTTTTACTGTCTGGGGGGCCTGACCCTGACCTGCTTCCTGATCCAGTTTGCCACTGGGTTCGCCATGACCTTCTACTACAAACCCACGGTCACGGAAGCCTTCGCCTCTGTCCAATACATCATGAATGAAGTCAACTTTGGTTGGCTGATTCGCTCCATTCACCGTTGGTCCGCCAGCATGATGGTGCTGATGATGATTCTCCACGTTTTTCGGGTTTACCTCACCGGTGGTTTCAAGAAGCCCCGGGAATTGACCTGGGTTGTGGGTGTAATGCTAGCCGTCACCACTGTCACCTTTGGTGTAACCGGTTACTCCCTTCCCTGGGACCAGGTGGGTTACTGGGCGGTAAAAATCGTTTCCGGTGTACCGGCCGCTATTCCCGTGGTTGGGGATCAATTGGTGACCCTCATGCGAGGTAGTGAAAGCGTTGGTCAGGCTACCTTGACCCGCTTCTACAGCCTCCACACCTTCGTGCTTCCCTGGGCGATCGCCGTGTTGCTGTTGTTGCACTTCCTGATGATCCGCAAACAAGGCATTTCCGGTCCTTTGTAATTCCTGTCTTCCCACCGATCTGAGTTTGATCGGGCAATTTCGTTTAAACCGTTGCCAAATTGCTAAAGATTGGAACAGATTAGAAAATCTAGAAAACTTCTAAAAAACCTTAACTTGGAGCCTCTGCCCCATGAGTATTATCAAAAAGCCGGATCTTAGCGATCCCGATTTACGGGCCAAACTTGCCAAAGGCATGGGTCACAACTATTATGGTGAGCCCGCCTGGCCCAACGACATTCTTTACATGTTTCCTATCTGCATCCTTGGTGCTTTGGGGCTAATTGCCGGATTGGCGATCCTCGACCCTGCCATGATCGGTGAACCAGCGGATCCCTTTGCGACCCCTCTGGAAATTTTGCCTGAATGGTACCTGTACCCCACTTTCCAAATTTTGCGCATTCTTCCCAACAAACTTTTGGGCATTGCCGGTATGGCTGCCATTCCCCTTGGTTTGATGTTGGTGCCTTTCATTGAAAGTGTGAACAAATTCCAAAACCCCTTCCGTCGTCCCATTGCCATGACTGTCTTCTTGTTCGGCACTGCGGCGGCTTTATGGTTAGGTGCTGGGGCAACTTTCCCCATTGATAAGTCCCTAACCTTGGGCTTGTTCTAATGAAGATTTTCCACTCTTGGGTAAGGTCGACAGTAGTGGTTTGAGTCCTATAAGTTCAACAAAATCCTAATCCATCTTTAAGACCTGGTATCTCGGGATATTTGTTAGCTAACTCCCAGAACGATTGGCCAAAATTCAAGATATCATTACCACATAAATTCCTTTGTCAGCTTATTTTGTTTGCAAAGGAATTTTTTTGCTGGTAAAAATCCTGATTGCATTGCCAAACATCCTCTCAATCTTGACAATCAATGAAAATTGTTATTGATGGTATTTTTTTTCACATTGCCAATACCGGGATTGCGAGGGTGTGGCGGAGTGTCTTGGCGCAATGGTGTGATTCAGGTTTTATAGAAAATATTATTCTGATTGATCGAGGTCATACTGCTCCCCAGTTGCAAGGGGCTCAATACTATCATCTCCCAACGTTTAATTATCAAGAAGAAGCATTATTTTCCACCAAGCTACAGGAAATTTGTGATCAATTCCATGCTGATCTATTCATTTCCACTTACTACACAACGCCCCTATCTACCCCTTCCCTTTTAATGATCCATGACATGATTCCAGAGGTAATGGGCTGGGATTTAAGGGAGTTTTGGTGGCGAGAAAAAAACTATGCCATACTCTATGCCAATCAATATATTGCGGTTTCTAACAATACGGCCCAGGACTTAATGCGATTTTATCCTGAGGTCCAGCCTTCCCGGATAACAGTTATTCATAATGGCGTTGATAAGGGATTCCATCCAGCAGAGTCACGAGAAATCAGTGGAATTAAAACAAAGTTTGCTATCAATGCTTCCTATTTGTTACTAGTCGGTACCCATTTGGGAGCAAACCAATATAAAAACGGCACTATTTTATTTGAAGCGTTAAAGCATTGGCAGAGTCCTGAAAAGTTAACTATTGTTTGCGTGGGGGGCAATGTAGATTTGCAAAGGGAAATGCCATCACTACCCAACAATGTTGATATTTGTTTGATTCGACCAACAGATGAGGAATTAAAAGCTCTTTACTCTGGGGCGATCGCCTTGGTTTATCCTTCTTTGTACGAGGGCTTTGGTTTGCCGATTCTTGAGGCTATGGCCTGCGGTTGCCCAGTAATCACTTGCCATAACTCTTCATTGCCAGAGGTGGGGAAAGATGCAGTTATTTATATCGATGGTCAGAATAAAAGAGAAATGATTGAAGCCTTGGAAAAAGTTCAAAATCAAGCAATTCGCAACGAACTAATTACTAAAGGGAAAGAGCGAGCTAAAAAATTTCCCTGGTCAACAACTGCCGGCAAAATTAGTGATTTGTGTCTAGAAATAATTGCAGACACAAAAAATAAAGCAGAAAAAAATAACTTTATTTCGCTCTGGCAAGATTTTAGGCAATGTCAGGTTCAAGAATATCAATATTCATCAATGGCAGAAACAATACAAGCGAAAAATATTGCGGTTAATGATCTAGTTTGTCATTTAGAAAATGAGATTGAAAATAACAATTATGTTATCGCTCATTTACAGACAGAGAATCAGCAATTGCAGGATTCCATTGATAAATTGAATTGGCAAATTGAAGAATTATTAAATACAAAGAAGACGCTAAAAAGATTATGCAGAAAAGTACTGAAGAAGCTATTTAGGCTCAAATTAGATACAGATAAAAGGTATAGGGACCACTAGAGACCGGATATTGTTCGGCAAAAAGTTATATTTGCAGGTTCATGGTTGGCAAAATAGTTTAATCTAGACTATCTAAAGGTTTGTTAATATCAAGCCACCTCAAAATTGCGATCTTAAACCGAGCGCTATGACGAATACTAAGACTACCCCCACGGTCAAAATACTACGGGAATTTGCCTGGATTATGGCCGGGATGATTGCCTTTCTCTTTGGTCTGCTCATTCCCCTACTAAAGGGCCACGGATTACCTCCATTGCCCTGGGCGATCGCCTTTGCCTTTGGAGGGCTGGGGCTAGTGGCTCCCCGTAGTTTGGGCCCAGTGTATGAACTATGGCTAAAAATTGGCCATGTTTTAGGGTGGATTAACAGCCGCATCATCCTGACCCTAATTTTTGCGTTGGTGGTTACTCCTATGGCTCTGGTAATGAAATTAATCAAAAGGGACACCATGGCCCGCCAATTGGAGCCCCAGCAGGTTACCTATCGATCGCCTTGTCGTCCCCGGGACATTAGCCATCTGCAAAAACCCTACTAACCCACAAATTGCTAATAAACGTTTAAAAGTAACCTTATGGAAGGATTTATTGAATTATTGCAGGATGTTTGGGGTTTCTTGCGGCAAAGAAAAAAATATTGGCTATTACCCCTGATTTTAACCCTCGTTCTCCTGGGAGCCTTAATTGTTTTCACCCAAGGATCGGCGATCGCCCCCTTTATCTACACTCTCTTTTAAGCTTCCATGTCTCTGCTTCCCCATCGTCAAACCCAGTTGAAGGCCCTACTGCGACGGTTGGGATTAACTGACAATACCCCAGTGGATTGGAACCTAGTGGATTTGGCCCTCACCCATGCCAGTCAGTCCCCGGAACAAAATTACCAGCAATTGGAGTTTGTTGGGGATGCAGTGGTGCGGTTAGCCTCAGCGGAAGTGCTGATGAAACATTATCCCCAGACTTCAGTGGGGGAAATGTCTGCCCTGAGGGCGATTTTGGTCAGTGATCGTACCCTAGCCGGTTGGGGAGAATTGTATGGCCTAGACCGATTTCTTTGGATTACTCCGGCGGTCCTGGCAGACAAAAATGGGCGAGTTTCCCTGATGGCGGATAGCTTTGAGGCCTTATTGGGAGCTCTTTACCTTAGTGTGGGGGATTTATCCCTAATCCGCCCTTGGTTAAGCGAACATTTGTTGGCCAAAGCCACTGAAATTAGACAAGATCCTGCCCTCCATAACTATAAAGAAGCTTTGCAGGCATGGACCCAAGCCCACTACAAATGTTTACCAGAATACCGAGTAGAACCCCTGGATCAAAATTTGCCCCAACAGTCAGGTTTTCAGGCAACGGTTTGGCTTGGCGATCAACCATTGGGTAGTGGTAGTGGTTCATCGAAAAAAAGTGCTGAACAGGCCGCCGCTCAACAAGCCTACCAAGATTTTATTGCTAAGGAAATTTTACCCATGCCCAAAATAAATTAATTTGGTTAGATAGAGTTGAGTTAACAGATATATTGCCGAGCCTGAATTTTAGCTAACAGTTGACCCATGCAAATGGCACCGTCGTTGGGCGGTAGTTCTCTGGGCCACAAAGGAGAAAAACCAGCTTTTTTGAGGGCAGTAATGGTACTGGCAAGCAAATAACAATTTTGAAAGCAACCTCCCCCCAGAGCAACTTTTTCGATTCCCTGCTGTTGGGCAATAGTGATAATTAAATTTACTAAACTGTTGTGGAATTTAGTGGCTATTAGGTTAGTTTTGCTTCTATCTTCTGTGGTTATAGCTTTAATTAAGGGGCGCCAATCAACAGCTAATTTTTTTTCCTTGTTGTTTAGAGTCAAAGGATAATACTCCTCAGTTAAATTTGGCATAATCTGAGCTTCCAGAGCTATGGCCGCCTGACCTTCAAAAGTTACTTCGTTAATCAATCCTATCAGTGTCGCAATACCGTCAAATAATCTTCCCATACTCGAAGTGAGCGGTGCTTGCCCTCGTTGCCAAAGTTGACGTAAATTTTTGTTGTTTAGATCCTGATTTAACCTGCTGTTTATCTTGTTTTTAAACCCATTATTGAAATTCAACCAATTTCCTAAAGAATCAGCAGAAAAATCATCACCAAAAGTGGGCCATAACAACGCCAAAGCAATCCGATGGGGATATTTAATGGCTTGTTGATTACCTAATAAATGAAATGGTTGTAGATGAGCAATTCTCTGCCAAGTACCTTGGGTGATTTTTAAAAATTCTCCCCCCCAAATAGTACCGTCCATGCCGTAGCCAGTGCCATCCCAAGCAATACCTAACACGGACTCCTCCATAACTCCATGTTCCGCCATAACCGCTAAAATATGAGCATAGTGATGCTGCACAAAAGTGACAGGCAAAGCTTGGTTTTCAGCATATTGATGACTGAAATAATCAGGGTGTAAATCTGCAACAATTTCCTGGGGAGAGAAATCGTATAGCTGGCTTAAATGGGCAATGGCTTCTTCAAAATTTTGGTAGGTGGGAGCAGAATTCAAATCGCCCAAATGTTGGCTGACGTAAGCTTGATTTTGTTTGGCGATCGCCACTGTATTTTTATAATGACCTCCCATCGCCAATAGTTTTTTTTGAGTAGGCTTTGGTAAAGTAATGGGTTGAGGAGCGTAACCCCGGGCTCGACGCAAAAATAATGGCTTCCCAGCTACTATTTGGACAACGGAATCATCCACTGGACAAACAATCGGGCGATCATGAACGAGAAAACCGTCAGCAATATTTTGTAACCGGGTTAAAGCGTCAATATTATCAATGCAAATTTGCTCCCCAGCTAAGTTACCACTGGTAGCTACCATGGGTTTCTTTAATTTTTTTAGTAATAAGTGATGCAAAGGAGTATAGGCTAACATTACGCCGACTCGGGGGTTGCCTGGGGCAATATTTTCCACCAAAATTAATTGTTTTTTTTTGTTTAATAACACAATAGGGGCGGCGGCACTTTGTAACAATTCAACTTCTAGATTATTAGGTTGGTAATGCTCCACAATTTGACCAAGATTACCATACATTACCGCCAAAGGTTTATCCGGTCGATGTTTCCTTAATCTTAATTTTTCCACAGCTTCAAAATCAGTGGCATCACAACACAAATGGAAGCCACCTAAGCCTTTAATAGCGATAATATTGCCGACTTTTAAATTATCTACAGCAAAGTTTAAAGCTTCATTTGCTTCTGCAATTACTTGGCCTTGTCGGTTCCAAAAAGCCAGTTGGGGGCCACAGCGAGGACAGGCATTAGGTTGGGCATGGAAGCGTCTATCGCCTGGTTGCTTATATTCCCTTTCACAGTCGGTACATTGGCGAAACCTAGCCATGGTGGTACGACAACGGTCGTAAGGTAGGGCTTCAATAATGGTGTAGCGGGGACCGCAATGGGTACAGTTAATAAAGGGGTAAAGATAACGGCGATCGCTAGGGTCAAATAGTTCTGTTAAGCAGGCGGAACAAGTGGATAAATCGGGTAAAATACTCGCAGTTTTAGGGCCATCACTACTGGGGCGGATAGTAAAGTTAGTAAAACTTTCCAGCGGTAACTGTTCAACGGCTAATTGTTCAATCAAACCAGGGGGAGGTAATGTCTTCGTTAATCTCTCCGTAAAGTCGGCGATCGCCTTTTCGTCGGCGGTAATGACAACGGTAGCTCCTTGAGTGGAATTATTCACCCAACCATTCAGTCCCATTTCCTGGGCAAGGGTATAAACAAAGGGACGAAAACCCACTCCTTGCACCCTTCCCTGGACCTGTATGGCAACGGTTTTTAACATTATTCTACTTCCATTAATACTGTTAAATAACCTGCTATGCCACAACTAAGAATTAGCGTTATTTTTCCAATAAGATGCTAATAATTGGTGGGGATAGGGAGAGGCAACGAGAGCTTGGGCTTGATGGTAATGGGCGCTATAATCTCGATGGCTCCGGTCAACTTCCTCCGTTGGGAGAATAGTTTTTAACTGCTTGAGAGTTTGCACCGCCACTGTAGGAAAAAAGGAAAACTTACCCGGTAACACACAAAGGTAGTTGCTCTGGGGATTAACTTCAATCCAATAACTATAGCGACGTTTTTGGGCATCGTCACTAATGAACTCCGTTTTAACGCAATCGTAACTCCAGAGTTGACGTTGATATAAATTTTCTTCGCTGAAATACCGTGCCGCCGTATCCAAAAGTAATTCAATTTCTCCACTAGCTAAATAATCATTTTCGTTACTGACGTAACCAGAATTTGCCAGCATGGAATAGTTTAGAAATTCCGAAGAATCAGGAATATTTGCCCTTTGAAAAAAATGATTGAAATGGTAGGAGTTTTTAGTGGACATCCGCACGAAATTATGGGAACTAATGGCAGGGTAAGCTACCACCATGGTGCTGCGACTTTGTTTTAGCTTAGCTCGCACCTGTAGAGTGGGTAAAATGCGCTCAAAGCCTGCTCCCACTGCAAAAATAAACGCTTTGGCTTTAAGGTAATGTTGCTGTCCTTGGCAATCTCGATAAAAGATACTTTGTACCCTGACTGGGCCATAACGATCCACATTAATTTGTTCTAAATTAATTCCGGTGGCGATCGCCGTTCCGTGGGCCAGGGCGCTGGCGGTAAGATCCTGCAAAATCCCCTGGGTATCCATGGCACAATCTAAACTTTTCAACAGGGCATAGTCACTGGGTTTTACCCCATGGCTAAGGTCAAATTGTTGGCAATAGTGACTAATTTTTTCCGACTGACCTAATAGACTGCAACTCCGCTGTTCATAACTTTCCAAATGGTCATAGTCCGGTGCCACTGCTCCATTGCCCGTCGGCGATCGCCAATTGAATTGCTGCCCATAGGCCATTTCCAAACGACCCAACACCCGCTTTAACTGCATTTCCAACTGCACCCGATCCCCCTTGAGGCCGGACTGGAGCATTTCTGGGGAGTGGCGTTGGGGATGGATCAGGTAAACGGGATTGGGGTCGAACCAACCTGCGCCGGTAACTGTGGGGCGGTAACCGTGGTCAAATTGCTCCAAGGTCAAATTACAGCGACCCGCGAAATAATGGCTGTAATGGTTGAGTAAATCCTCCACCCCATTAACGCAATTAAAAAAAGTCTGACCATCATCCTGGCCCGAATATAGGGCCCCCGTATGGAACCAACCCTCCAATTTGCCGGAGGAATCCCCCCCCAAATGGCTATTTTGTTCTAACAACTGCACTGACAGGTTAGTATGGCGGGCCACATATTCGGCGATCGCCACCCCAGCAATGCCTCCCCCAATGACGGCCACATCGACCCGATTGATTGCCGCCGCACCAACTTGAACCATAAACTATGCTGAATTTATCCATGGGAGCTTTAACCCCCCTATTCTAGATTCAATCCGGTAAACCATGGCCATGCATAAGCACGGCAAACAGAGCTCAAGCTCACCGGAAACTCTGCCACTATAGACTTTCCTCTTCCCATGACCACTCTGTACAATCTGCTCGCCATTCTCCGTAAAGAGCTACTAAGTTATTTTGGTTCTCCTTTTGCCTATGGCATTGCCGCCATTTTTTGGTTAATGTCGGGAATTTTCTTTTCTTTGATGCTCAGTCAAATTATCTCCAACGTTGAGTTTTTGCGGCAGTCGGGGGTTTCTGAGCCAGTGGATGTGGCGGGGGATTTTCTTTCTAGTTATTTAGGCTTAATTATTTCGTTGATTTTAGTACTACTACCTGCCCTTTCCATGGGACTGTACGCAGAAGAAAGAAAGCGAGGCACCCTGGAATTATTGGCCACCTCCCCAGTCACCAATTGGGTGGTGGCGGTGGGCAAATTAATGGGGGCATTACTGTTTTTCTCAGTGTTGTTAGTTCCCCTATGGATTTATCAAATCATTATCTTTTCTGCGGCTAATCCTCCCCTACCAAGCGGTTTAGTGCTAGTGGCCAATGGGGCGGTAATTCTAGTGGCGGCGGCGGTGCTTTCCCTAGGCATGTTCATTTCTTCTCTGACGGAAAACGTGATAATTGCCTACATTCTCACCTTCGTTTTAATTTTGATGCTTTGGATTATGGATGTATTTGCCCAAAACCTAGGCGGGGCGATCGCCGATGTCTTCGCCTACCTTTCCCTTTTCCAAAGTTACCAAGATTTAATTAACGGAGTAATCAATAGTAAAAGCTGTGTGTTATTTGCCAGCTACATTTTTCTGGGTATTTTCCTCACTGCCCAGTCCATCGAAGCCCTAAGATTTCAACGTTCTTAACCCAAGTTAACCGGGGCCGCCATGCTCAAACACATTGCCATACATACCCAAATCAAGGGTTACCATCACCGGTAAACACTCGAAACACCTTTGGGCTAACCGTAAACGATCCTCCCTGGCCAGCATTTTTTCTAACTTATGGCGCAGGGGAATCAAATAACGTACATCATTGGCAGCATAGGCCAATTGGGCCTTACTCAAATTAGCCGCGTTGCCCCAATCGGAACATTGGGAAGACTTATCCAATTCCACTCCCACCAATTCCTGCACCAGCGTTTTGAGTCCATGGTGGGAAGTGTAGGTACGGGCAATTTTGCTGGCAATTTTAGTACAAAAAATCGGATAAGTTTTAATGTCAAAGGTGTGTTTTAGTTGGGCCGTGTCGAAACGAGCAAAATGGAAGATTTTAGTGATACCTGGGTCTTCCATCAATCGGGTCAGGTTAGGGGCCTCCTCCTGGCCTTTGGCAATGCGTAAAGCCGTCACATTGCCCTCTGGATCACAAATTTGCACCAAGCAGAGGCGGTCCCGATGGGGATTTAAACCCATGGTTTCCGTATCCACCGCAACTTCTTTGCAAGCCAAAAGCTGCTGGCAAACGTCTTCGGGTAAATCGTAGTCAAAAACTTCGAACTGACTCAGGGTATCGGCAGAGGGCATGGTAAGCAATAAAAATCAATAAAAGAAAATTTCCTAGGGGCGAAAATCCGCAGGGGTGGGGGTGCGGCGTCGGGGAGGATTTGGTTTAACCACAAGGGCCGGTTTGGGAGTAACCGTTTCCATTTCTTTGGCAACGGAGTTTTCTTCGGTCACAGTGCTGACACTCTCTTCTTCCATCACCATGCCGGACTGTTCATTAGCGGGTACTTCTGGTACTTCCTGCTTAATGATAATTTCCGTCCCGGTTTCCGTTACCTCTGTTGGAGTGGGGTTAGGATTATTCTCCAAGGTCTGAACCGGCTCAGGGGCAATGAGTTCTTGTTTTTCTGGGGTGATTGGCTCTGGGCCCACAGGGCTAACAGCGGTTCCGCCCAAAATAGCGGCCTGGGTGCCACTAATGTAGTAGTGCCCCAAAACTTGACCTTCGTAGGTGCGTTTAGTGAACTGCCAGCCTGGGTTGAGCTGTACCTGCATAAAACCTGCGCCAATCCCCTTGGTACTACCAACTACGAGTTCGGGGCCGCGGCCGTTGCGAGAAGTGGCCACCAAAACTAATTCATTGCCCCTGGGTACAAGACGTAATAAGTAATCCAAGCCATAGTCCTGGCCATCGATGCGGATGGAATAGCCGTTGCTGTCTGTGGCGCGGCGGCAGTGGCCAGTGAAGTCAAAATTTAACAGCAGGGGATCCACCATGGCCGGTGCTCCGGGGGTGACATCCCAACATTTGTTTTTACCGGGAATCTGTTCAATCACCAAAAGGTCATACTTAGTGGTTTCGACGCCATAGGGGCGGGCCACTGCAATTACCTCAGTTTGATCGATCGCTGTTTCGGTGAAGGTACTGGCGGAGACGGGGGTGAAGGGAGCCAAGATAGCCCCGACGGCCATGGCTAGGAAGGGGTGTGGGAAAAATTTCCAGTTCATAAGAGAAATAGTCAACGCGGCATAGGATTGTTAACCCCATCAAGCCCGAAAATGTTCCCCAACGGAGCCCCAGAGAGACAGTCTGCAGGTTGGAACAGAACGTCTGGGAACCAGGCTCAGTCAAGATTGCTAGCCCATTCTACCAAACGGGCCCCCAGGGCTTTACCCATGGCCGAAAAATCGAGCAACGGCAATGGGCTTTGAGCTTGTCTAGCGGTTGGGGGGAGAGGATGGCAAAATGGAACAACATAATACAGGTGACATTCTCGTTTTTCTATGGATACCAAAGCTTTTAAACGGTCTCTGCACCACTCCGACAATTACCATCGCAAGGGGTTTGGCCATGGGGAAGAGGTGATGGGGGTAATGAATACGGAATACCAAAGTCACCTAATCCAGGAAATTCGTCAGAATAATTACCGCCTAGAGCGGGGGGATGTCACCATTCTGTTGGCGGAGGCCTTCGGTTTTTGCTGGGGCGTGGAGCGAGCCGTAGCCATGGCCTACGAAACCCGTCAACATTTCCCTGGCGATCGCCTCTGGATTACCAACGAAATTATCCATAATCCTTCGGTGAATCAACGACTGCGGGAAATGGAAGTGAATTTTATTGATGTGGTTAACGGGGAAAAGGATTTTAGCGGCGTGGCCAAGGGAGACGTGGTGATTCTGCCCGCCTTCGGGGCCAGTGTGGAGGAAATGCAGCTACTCAACGACCGGGAGTGTACCATTGTCGATACTACGTGTCCTTGGGTTTCTAAAGTTTGGAATTCGGTGGAAAAACATAAAAAGAAAGAGCATACTTCCATCATCCACGGCAAATATAACCACGAAGAAACCATTGCCACCAGTTCCTTTGCTGGGACCTATTTAAT
The DNA here is from genome assembly GCF_003015225.1 of Synechocystis sp. IPPAS B-1465. GTDB lineage: Bacteria > Cyanobacteriota > Cyanobacteriia > Cyanobacteriales > Microcystaceae > Synechocystis. Next base: position 2,440,531 of record NZ_CP028094.1, read on the forward strand.
TGTTTTGAATATGGCCGAAGCCCAAAAGGTTTGTGATTATATTCTCCACGGTGGCGATCGCCAGGAATTTTTAGACTATTTCGCCAATGCCCATTCCGCTGGTTTTGACCCGGACCAAGATTTAGTTCGTTTGGGGGTCGCCAACCAAACCACCATGCTGAAAAGTGAAACGGAAATGATTGGCAAATTGTTTGAAAAAACCCTGTTGCAAAAATATGGCCCAATCGAGTTGAACAATCACTTTATGAGTTTTAATACCATTTGCGATGCCACCCAGGAACGGCAGGATGCCATGTTTGATTTAGTTGAAGAAGACTTGTCCTTAATGGTAGTTATTGGTGGTTTTAATTCTTCTAATACGACCCATCTCCAAGAAATTGCGGTGGAACATGGTATTCCTTCGGTTCACATTGACAGCGGCGATCGCATTGGGCCGGGCAATCGGGTGGAGCATAAGCCCCTGGGCAAGGATTTAGAAGTGTTGGAACCCTGGCTACCGGCGGGGAAAATTACGGTGGGGGTGACTTCCGGCGCTTCTACCCCCGACAAGGTAGTGGAGGAAGTGATGAAAAAAATCTTGGCCATTAAGGAAGCCCAACCCGTCCTAGAAATTGCGGGATAGGGAAGGATCGGGGCTGGCCTGGCTGTTGAGCATGAGGCGTAAATTTTGACAGCGCAACAGTTCATTAAAGCTGAGGGTACTGCGGTTTTCAATCCTGGCCGTGTTTTCGATCGCCGTTAACAGGGCCTGGATGGCTTCTTTTTGGTTGTAGCCCCGACGTACCGCTACCTTGAGGGCTTGGGCGTCAGCTTCGATTTCCCGTTCATTGCTTTGGTAACCCCGCCAAATTTGTTGAGCAGCTAAGGCCGTTAATCCTCCGGCCACCACCATGCCTACCCCATCCCTTTGCCAAAGTTGTACCCCCACGGCGATCGCCCCCGCCACGGTCAACCCTTGGTATAAATCTGGCTTGAACCAACGGATATTAACCAAACGACAGACCACACTCAGCATCAGCAAATCCCGTTCCTGGATGGTCAACTCCCACCACAGACTAAAATTAATTTTCACCAGGCGATCGCCAAATTGCCAGGGCTTAGGAAAATCACAATCAATTACCCGGGACTGTTTCGGCTGGGCCTGGAGTTTAACTAGCATCCGCCCCGAAGCCGGCATCAACTCTTTCAGACGACGAACTTCCGTTTCTTGGTCACTGCCTTGATAGGTTCCCTGGCGGTTCATAGTGATTTAAATCTTAGCTAGCATCGACTTCAAGTCTGACACATACTTTCGACAACGTTAAACAATAAATGTTGGCAATTGTTATGGCGATGTTTAAGAGCGTGTTTGAAAAGTAGGGTGAAGAATGGAAAATGGTGAAAAGAATAAAATTTTCACCATAATTAATGATAATTCGAGAATTTTACAGCACGGACATCACAGATAGCCAGTGGCAATTGGTAGAACCCCATTTACCCAAAGCAAAAACTGGGGGAAGAAAACGGAAAACTAGTCTGCGGGAGATACTCAATGCTATTTTTTACATGCTCAGAACGGGGTGTGCCTGGCGACTTCTGCCCCATGATTTTCCTAAATGGCGAACGGTCTATGGTTATTTCCAGCCATGGCACGAAGATGGTACCTGGAAAAAATTAAACCGTATCTTCCGTGAGAAAGTTCGGCTCAAAGCTGGAAGAAATACTCACCCTAGTGCCGGTTGTTTAGATTCACAGTCACTTAAAAAGGCTGGAACTGGCCAAGAAACTGGCTATGACGGCGGAAAAAAGGTCAATGGTCGTAAACGTACAATCCTCGTGGATACCATGGGATTACTTCTCGATGTTGTCGTCCATGGTGCCCATCGCTCCGACCATCAGGGTCTGATTCTACTTGCTACCTGGTTTGCTCCCCTTTGGCAGTGCCTGCAAGTTATATGGACTGATAGCACCTTTGGCGGAAAGGATTTTATCTATTGGGTGGAGCATACTTTTGGTTGGAATTTGAATGTCGTCAGCAAAAAGCAGGGACAAAAAGGTTTTGAAGTCTTACCCCGCCGTTGGGTAGTCGAGCGCACCTTTGCTTGGTTTGGTCGCTATCGTCGTTTAAGCAAGGATTATGAATATTTACCTACCACCAGTGAGACCATGCTCTATGTTGCCATGGTTCATCTCATGCTTCAAAGGCTTGCTTAAAACTTTTCAAACACTTTCTAAGGGATTGTATGTCCTTTGAGCTAAAGCTCGACGTCAAAGGAACCGTTTTGGTGAACAATTAATGAACAATCGTTAAAAATCCTAGTCAGTGGCCTAAGCATTCCGTCCCCTTGAGCTTTTGGCCTGTGCCCTTCCTTCAATCCATGGAGGAAAATGGCCAGTTCGGTGATCGCCGCCACCGTGACCTTTCTCTGTTTCCCATCATCCATGACCCAGAATATTCTCCCTGCTCTCCTTGATCATATCCGCCAAAGTCCCCACCAGCGGCTCACTTTTGCGGAGTTTATGGAGTGGGTGCTCTATCAACCTGATTATGGTTATTACAGTAGTGGTCAGGTGGACATTGCCATTCGCGGGGATTTTGTCACGGCGATCGCCTTGGGGGCCGATTTTGGCGAACTGCTGGCGGAGCAATTTTTGGAAATGTGGCAGCGGCTGGGGGAACCGGACCGCTTTGATCTTTTAGAATTGGGGGCTGGAACTGGAGCCTTTGCCCAAACAGTGTTGGCCCAGACCCAAAGACTGTATCCCGAATTTTTTGCCGCCTTACACTACCACATCATTGAGGAGTCCGCCGCCCTCCGCCGAAGGCAAGCCAATCTCTTAGAACCCTGGCGGGAAATGGGCAAAATCCAATGGCAAACTTGGCCAGAGTTGGCAAACGATAGCTTAGTAGGTTGTTGTTTTAGCAATGAATTTTTCGATGCCCTGCCCGTCCATCGAGTGGGCATCAAACAAGGGGTTTTGAAAGAGCAATATATTGAGGCGGGATCAACGGATCTCACTAGCGTTTGGGACGACCTGTCCACTGACAAATTGGTAGATTACTTCGCTAGCTTTGGCTTGCAACTGACTTCTCCTCCCTACGGAGAAAATTATGAAACCGAAGTCAACCTAGCCGCCCAACAGGCTTTGGAAGAAATTGCTCGGGTTTTAGCCCAGGGATGGGTATTAACGGTGGATTATGGCCATCCAGCGGGGAAATATTACCATCCCCAACGCACTGGAGGGACGCTGCAATGCTATTTCCAACAACGGCACCACGATAATCCCTTCGTCAATTTGGGGCAACAGGACGTCACTGCCCATGTCAACTTCACTGCCTTGGAATGGTGGGGAGAATGCTATGGCCTGAATCGTTTGGATTTTAGCCAGCAGGGGCCTTTTTTAATGAATCTTGGCCTTGGCGATCGCCTAGCGGATTTATCCAGTGGGCAGTATGATTTGAACGAAATTTTTTCCCGACGGGCCATTTTGCACCAGTTAATTGATCCCAATGGCCTCGGTAAATTTGGGGTACTACTACAGGGTAAGAAGCTAAATATCTCGATGAAGGAGCCAACTCTGCGGGGTTTTAGGCCCCCAACAGCCTTGGAAATAGGCAATTTACCAATGGCGGGCTAAATCGTAAACTTACTAAAAGTAAGGATGTTAATTTATTAATTTAAAAGGACTGAAATTTACCCTTAATAAATACCTTTTGATTCAGAATCGTTGAATCGCACTTATGTACGACCTAAAAATAGACAGAATAATCCTACAGCAAAGCAAATTCATCACCTTAGTGCTAACTCCCTTAGCCAGTGTACATAGCTTATTTTTTCACACATGAAAGCCTGTAAATAACGTAGTTTGTCTAACATTGTTGTACCTGCTTCTTTTGGGATTACCAGTAATTTTAGTATTAAATAAGCAATTATACAGGTATAGATTTGAATCCCAATTGCATTCTCATTTTTGGCAATCAGTCTATTCAGCTTTAAGTGCATTTTTAAGAATTTCCATAACAATTCTATTTGCCATCTTTTTTTATAAATTTCTGCTATTTTTTCATCACTAACTCCTTCTATTTCTTTACTTTCTATAGGTAAATTTGTAACCAATCTAAACTCTGAATTATCATGGGTGAATATTACCACTCTACTCTCTATTTTATTCTTTCCAGTTCCAACCATATAGTTATCATTGGCTAATTTTTCTAGCTTTATATTATTCTTTATTCTTAATACATGATATTTGTTATAGTCATTTCAATTAACGATGAGAGAATTTAATGTAAAATTATGGAGTGTACAAAATGAACAGGTTTAAACAATGGCTTACAGTTTAGATTTAAGGCAAAGGGTAGTAGCTTATATAGAAGCTGGAGGAAAAATAACTGAGGCTTCCAAGATATATAAAATAGGAAAAGCCTCGATATACAGATGGTTAAATAGAGTAGATTTAAGCCCAACAAAAGTAGAGCGTCGCCATAGGAAATTAGACTGGGAAGCTCTAAAAAAAGACGTAGAAGAAAATCCCGATGCAAGATTGATAGACAGAGCCAAGAAATTTGGAGTGAGGCCGAGTGCCGTATATTACGCATTAAAGAAAATGAAAATAAACAGAAAAAAAAAAGAACTACGTTATCGAGAAAGAAACCGGGAGGAACGAGTTAAGTACTATAGAATGTTAAGAGAACTAATTAAGCTCTATGGTAGTCAAGCTATAGTTTACATAGATGAATCTGGATTCGAAGCAATCCAGGCTTGTATTTATGCCTGGTCAAAAAAAGGAAAAAAAGTTTATGAAGATAGACAAGGAAAAAGGGGAGTCAGAGAAAATCTAGTAGCAGGGAGAAGAAAAGGAAAAAAAGATTTGATTGCGCCGATGGTTTTTACCGGGAGTTTGAATGCAGAAGGCTTTGAAGGATGGTTAAAATTATATTTGCTACCCTCCCTCGACATTCCATCAATATTAATAATGGATAATGCTCCTATTCATCGTAAAACTGCCATTAAAGAATTGGCTAAAGAAGCAGGTCATGAAGTTCTTTTTTTGCCGAAATATTCTCCTGATTTAAATGATATTGAGCATGACTTTAGTGCCTTGAAACGAGCTAGAATGTACGCTCCTATTGACACGTCTCTTGATGAAATTATCCGTTCTTACTGTGGCGTTTAGCGTCTCAGCTTTATTTGAAACTACTATATTCTCCTTTTGTAATCTCTTGATTCTCTGTAAGTCACAAAATCCTCTATCCATTACTGCTACTCCATTTTCTGGAGTCTCTTCTATTGTTTCATTCCCATATTTATTATCATGACCTTGTCCAAAGTGAATTACTATTCCCCCCGGAATCCCTGTTGATAAGTTAATCCCACTGAATACTTTTACCTGATGAAATCCAAGGTTCCACATCAACTTACTAGTTATGCTGACAATGGTTGAATCGAGAGGAAATATTTCTAATTCTCCCTGCTTAATTTCCTTCCTTTTCGACAATTCCTTTTTTAAGGAAAATATTATTTCTCTAAAAACTCCCACATCCCTTTTTTTGCTTGCCTTTGAGAATGTAGATATATCGACTGTCTCTCCTCGTAAGTTCAGTCTTTTAAACATACTCCTCATGCTTGTCTGGCTCTGGTCTAACACTAATCCTAACCAGATACTCACAAACTTAAATGTGTCTAATACTGGGTAGTCATCTTTAGGAAAATTAGATAGATAAGTTTTGACAATATGTCCAAAATTTGATATCATCTCTTCAATTATTCTAATATTTCTGCCCTTTATTCTATCATTTTAAAGGGCTTTTTTTCTCTTTATAACTATCGTTCAACACTTCTGATTTCATACAACTGATGAGTTCAACAGAAATTGGACATGAAAATAGATTATAAATTAACTCTCTTATTGTTTTGTTTATGTGTACCGGGTGTAATCGCTAGTTCATTTTTAATGTTGTCTTTAGTTGTCGATTCAACTGCAATTCCTGTATCTTTACAAACTCTGCAAATTGCAAATCTGATCCAAGGAGCATTGTTTGTTTTACTAGCAGCAACATTGGGTTCAATACTAACTAAAAGGGTTGGACTATGCTCACCAACGCTCTCTGCCCTTCTCAACCATGGCAGGGTTATTCATGCGTTCTATCCTCAACTTATCTCCGGGCTAGTAGGTGGATTAATAGGTGTAGCGTGTAGCCATTATCATTGGTTTTCACTTTCTTTCGCCCCCTCCACTGGCTAATACCCAAGCTCTCCTATTACCTCCCATAGCTGTCAGAATCATCTACGGAGGCATCACCGAGGAAATCCTGATCCACTGGGGAATTATGACTTTGATTGTGCGGGCCAGCTGACGACTGATTCAAAAAGGAAAACCCAATAATATTGTCATGGGATTGACAATTGGAATTAGTGCAGTATTATTTGGACTTTCCCAGCTCCCATTGGCCATCAATTCCGTTACTCCCTTAATCAACGGCAATAATTGTCTATATAGTGGCAGGAAATACAATGTTTGGTGTCATGGCAGGCTACCTTTTTTTGTGCTATGGTTTCGAGTCTACCATCATCGCCCACGTATTTTCCCATATCGGCTCATATCTAATACTTGGCTAGGAGAGTCTGACCATAATTGTTAATGGAAATATTATACGTTTTCACCCCAAGCCAGTTGATTTTTATTAATCAACTATAGGGGATCAAATGATAGCCTCTCCTCTTTTAGAAGCCCTTAAGACTAGGATTTTGGGCTAATTTTTGAATTTCATCCACTACCGCATTGTTTTCATGGTTAAGCTGAACCACCAATGCCCGAGATAGCTGATCTTGTTTTTGTAGGGCCATTGCGTAGTATTGCTGAGCCTGTTGAAGCTTGCCTAAATCCATACTGCGGCGTCCTTCATTACGTAAAAACTGCCCTTTCAAGTATTGCAATTCCGGATTGTCTGGGGTGATAGCCAGCGCCCGGTCAATATTAGCCATGGCAAGGTCATACTTTTCCAAATCTCGGTAGGTAGTGGCTAGGGCACGGTAACGGAGATAGTCAGGTGCCGCATACTGCTCAAAGCGACTAATTACCTGTTCCGATTGGCTAAAGGGAGTATAACGGGACAAAAACAGATCTAAGTAACCCCGCAAAAGGTTAAGTTCCGGATCATTGGGATTAATGGCGGATGCTTTGTCTAGGTGTTCGAATACCGTACCTGTTTTACCTACAGCTTGTAAGTAACTGCCCTTTTTTAGCAGATAACTACCCTCCAAAAAATGACCCACAGCAATGTATAGGTTACCCCGTAAGGGATCGCTGGGGGCCAAGCGCTGGGCCGACTCTAGGGTTTGCTGGGCGTACTTCCTCATTCCTTCCATATCATTAGCGTCATAGGCAAAAGAAGCCTGCATGGCATAAACCAAAGGCTCATTAGGTTCAGCTTGAATCGCCCCAGCCAAAATTTCCTCTGCCCCCCGATAGTTCCCATCACGAAAAATGGCTTCAAAGGCAGCTTCTGTTTGGTCGCCAATATTGTGGGGATTGTTAGGGCGAAAGGGATCCCCTGCCCAGGCAGTACCACCAGCTATTAGGACTCCTAATATAGATTGGGTAAAAATTTGGGCCCAACGATTACGAATTAAATTCATCGGAGTAAAACGGGTGAGGAAAACCAACATAATCGATTGTATCTACAGTGAGAATCAGAAAGAGCACTGGCAAAACCAAGAAAATTAGGCCGATCAAGCTAAAATTCTAAGGAATTGTGATTGCCATAATATCCAGCTTTTGGCGGAACTGGCAGGGAGACTGCGTTTCAACTTTATCAATATGCTGTGTTTAAACGACGTTTGCTACCATCCGCCCGCCGCATTGCATCCCATTCTAAAAGATATCAATTTAGAATTAGCTCCCCAACAACTCGGTTTGATAATTGGCCCTAGTGGCTCTGGTAAAACCACTCTGTTAGAAATCCTTTCCGGCCTGGCAGAACCGACCAGCGGTCATATCCGTTGGCAAACCCAGGAGTTAACTCCTCTCCACCTCCAGCAGCTCTGTGGTTTAGTGTTCCAGTTCCCAGAGCGTCATTTCTGCGGTGGCACCCTGCTAGAGGAATTGCGTTTGGGACATCCGGAGCTTCCCCGCAGCCGCATTGCAGAGACCCTACAAGAGGTTGGTCTGGGTCATTGCCCTTGGAATCTTTCACCCCAAGCCCTCAGTGGTGGCCAACAAAGACGGTTGTCCTTAGCCGTGCAATTAATTCGCCAACCCAATATTCTTCTCCTCGATGAACCTACCGCAGGCCTAGATTGGTCGATGCGTCAACAATTAGCCAATCTACTAATCAAATTAAAAGACCATTGGGGACTTCTTGTTGTGACCCATGATCCAGGAGAACTAACGGCGATCGCCGACCAATGTTGGCGTTTAGAAAGAGGCAGCTTAACTCCCCAAAACCCCTGAAATATAGCAGGAAAAACAAAAACTCCCTCGGCTATACGAAAACCGAAGAAGTTCTTAGAAAATGAAAGTATATTTCTAATCTCAGTGCCAACAATCGACTAACGACGACGGGAACGCTGTCTTCTGCGGGTTGCTTCCTTGCGTTTATGCTTTTCTTGCGGCGTTTCAAAAAATTGATGCTTTTTGAAATCTGTATAGATGCCAGCCTTAGCGACCTGACGCTTAAAGCGGCGTAGCGCGGATTCAATTGGTTCGTTTTGACCTACAACAACTTGAGTCATCTGAGAGTTTTAAACCTCCTGGGTTAACAACAAAAGGGAGCTAGGGGAATAAATATCCGAAAATTTCTACAAAGCCCACATTAGACTTCTACCAATTCTATCATTCCCCCCGTTGACAATCTCCATTAGTCCAAGCCAGAGAAAATATTATCGCCATTTCCCGGACTATAATTTTGAACCTGACTTTAATATGGCCAAAAGCTCCCCAAGTAAAATGGAGAGCTTCAGATCAAAGAAAGAGGAACTTGGCATCGGACTATTGTGCCGTGGGGCAACCCCCAGAGTATCGTCGCCGCTGTCACATTTCACAACCGAGTGCGGGATGGGATCGGAGTGGTTCCATGACGCTAAAGACACCAAGAAAGATTTTTGGGTTTTGCTGAGAAGAAACCCAGAAGACTGCACAAGAAAAGAGAAAGAAAAATGAAGAATAAAGGTCAAGCCCTCGGTCTATTAGTACTCCTCGACTTCATCCATTACTGGACTTCCATCTAGAGCCTATCAACGGGTAGTCTTCCCGTGACCTTACTGGCTTAACACCATGAGAGTACTCATCTTGAGGTGGGCTTCCCACTTAGATGCTTTCAGCGGTTATCCACTCCGCACTTGGCTACCCTGCGTTTACCGTTGGCACGATAACAGGTACACCAGAGGTGCGTACTTCCCGGTCCTCTCGTACTAAGGAAGTCTCCTCTCAATACTCTTACGCCTACACCGGATATGGACCGAACTGTCTCACGACGTTCTGAACCCAGCTCACGTACCGCTTTAATGGGCGAACAGCCCAACCCTTGGGACGTACTACCGCCCCAGGTTGCGATGAGCCGACATCGAGGTGCCAAACCTCCGCGTCGATGTGAACTCTTGGCGGAGATCAGCCTGTTATCCCTAGAGTAACTTTTATCCGTTGAGCGACGGCCCTTCCACTCAGTGCCGTCGGATCACTAAAGCCGACTTTCGTCCCTGTTTGACTTGTCAGTCTCACAGTCAAGCTTCCTTCTGCTTTTACACTCTTCGGCTGATTTCCAACCAGCCTGAGGAAACCTTTGCGCGCCTCCGTTACCTTTTAGGAGGCGACCGCCCCAGTCAAACTGCCCACCTGAAATTGTCCTTCTCCCGGATAACGGGAACAAGTTAGAATTCTAGCCTCACCAGAGTGGTATCTCACCGTTGACTCCATTACTCCCACAAGAGCAACTTCATAGTCTCCCACCTATCCTGCGCAAGCAAAGCCCGAACCCAATTCCAAGCTACAGTAAAGCTTCATAGGGTCTTTCTGTCCAGGTGCAGGGAGTCCGTATCTTCACAGACAATCCTATTTCGCCGAGCCTCTCTCCGAGACAGTGCCCAGATCGTTACGCCTTTCGTGCGGGTCGGAACTTACCCGACAAGGAATTTCGCTACCTTAGGACCGTTATAGTTACGGCCGCCGTTCACCGGGGCTTCAGTCGCTAGCTTCAGGATTACTCCCTGACCAACTTCCTTAACCTTCCGGCACTGGGCAGGCGTCAGCCCCCATACTGCGTCTTACGACTTTGCGGAGACCTGTGTTTTTGGTAAACAGTCGCCTGGGCCTATTCACTGCGACCTCCATTGCTGGAGGCACCCCTTCTCCCGAAGTTACGGGGTAATTTTGCCGAGTTCCTTAGAGAGAGTTACCTCGCGCCCCTTAGTATTCTCTACCTTCCTACCTGTGTCGGTTTCGGGTACAGGTGACTATAAATTAACGTGGTTCGGGCTTTTCTTGGAAGCTTGACATCATGCACTTCGTCTCCGTAGAGACTCCCCATCACACCTCTGCTCAAGACGTTTTCGCCGTCTCTCATCGCCTCGAATGCTTGGACTGGTAACCAACTTCCAGTTGCACTAGCCTTCTCCGTCCCCCGCCACAATCTATAATCAGTACCGGAATATTGACCGGTTGTCCATCGACTACGCCTCTCGGCCTCGCCTTAGGTCCTGACTAACCCTCCGCGGACGAGCCTTCCGGAGGAACCCTTAGGATTTCGGGGTATGGGATTCTCACCCATATTTTCGCTACTCAAGCCGACATTCTCACTTCTGTACTGTCCACACCTGCTTGCCGCTAGTGCTTCACCCTATACAGAACGCTCCCCTACCACTCATATCTGAGTCCACAGCTTCGGTACATCACTTAGCCCCGTTCATTTTCGGCGCAGGAGCGCTTGACCAGTGAGCTATTACGCACTCTTTTAAGGATTGCTGCTTCTAGGCAAACCTCCTGGTTGTCAATGCACTCCCACCTCCTTTCTCACTTAGTGATGATTTGGGGACCTTAGCTGGTGGTCTGGGCTGTTTCCCTTTCGACGATGAAGCTTATCCCCCACCGTCTTACTGGTCGTTTCTTCTTGGGTATTCTGAGTTTGCCTCACTTTGGTACAGCTCTCGCCGCCCGCAGCGAAACAGTGCTTTACCCCCCAAGTTGACTTTACAACCGCTGCGCCTAAACACATTTCGGGGAGAACCAGCTAGCTCCGGGTTCGATTGGCATTTCACCCCTAACCACAGCTCATCCGCTAATTTTTCAACATTAGTCGGTTCGGACCTCCACTTAGTGTTACCTAAGCTTCATCCTGGCCATGGTTAGATCACCCGGGTTCGGGTCTACAAATTGTGACTAACGCCCTATTCAGGCTCGCTTTCACTTTGGCTTCGGTGCAACACACCTTAACCTGCCACAACCTGTAAGTCGCCGGCTCATTCTTCAACAGGCACACGGTCACTCGTTTAATCGAGCTCCCATTGCTTGTAGGCTAACGGTTTCATGTTCTATTTCACTCCCCTCAACGGGGTTCTTTTCACCTTTCCCTCGCGGTACTTTACGCTATCGGTCACACAGTAGTATTTAGCCTTACCGGGTGGTCCCGGCTGATTCAATCGGAATTCCACGAGCTCCGACCTACTCGGGATACAGCTAGGCTGATTCAATTTTCGACTACAGGACTTTCACCTCCTCTGGTGCAGTTTTCAGCTGCTTCGTCTAATCTACTCAGTCCACGTTGCTGTCCCACGACCCCAATCTTCGAAAAGATTGGTTTAGGCTGTTCCCCGTTCGCTCGCCGCTACTTGGAGAATCACTTTTGTTTTCTTTTCCTCTAGCTACTAAGATGTTTCAGTTCACTAGGTTTGCTCTCTCCCGCCTATTTTATTCAGCGGGTAGTTCACTTGGGTTGCCCCATTCGGACACCTCCGGATCAATGCTTGTTTCCAGCTCCCCGAAGCGTTTCGTCGGTAACCACGTCCTTCTTCGCCTCTGTGTGCCAAGGTATCCACCGTTAGCCCTTTGTAGCTTGACCTTTTTAAGATCTTCTTTTTGCTAACTAGGATCATCTTTCCCCCTACCTTCACCGCCCTTCAGTCTCACACTCAGCCAAAAGCCTTGTGGTTAACATCAAAACGGTTAGGAAGAGCAAGATTTTCCCTGCTTTCTCTTTTCTTTATGCAGTTTTCAAGGTCCTTACTGGACTTACATCCAGCATTCCCTCTGACTCTCATCAGACAGGATGCTGAAGGGTTTATCCTTCTCTTTGGCTTTTTTGGTTAGGTGGGCCATTCTGGACTTGAACCAGAGACCTCACCCTTATCAGGGGTGCGCTCTAACCAGCTGAGCTAATAGCCCTTGCCTTTTACCTCGCCTAGGCAATAGTTTGAAAGACTTCTACTCTTTAACCTCTCGGTTAATCCCTTGCTCGACCTTTTGGTTGACCAACTTCTCTCTATTTGCACTTTGCTTTCAAGATGAAGGGGTAAAGGTCTCCCTTAAAGGAGGTGATCCAGCCACACCTTCCGGTACGGCTACCTTGTTACGACTTCACCCCAGTCACTAGCCCTGCCTTCGGCGCCCTCCTCCCTAAGGTTAGAGTAACGACTTCGGGCGTGACCAGCTCCCATGGTGTGACGGGCGGTGTGTACAAGGCCCGGGAACGAATTCACCGCAGTATTCTGACCTGCGATTACTAGCGATTCCTCCTTCATGCAGGCGAGTTGCAGCCTGCAATCTGAACTGAGGCCGGGTTTGATGGGATTCGCTTACTCTCGCGAGCTCGCTGCCCGTTGTCCCGACCATTGTAGTACGTGTGTAGCCCAAGGCGTAAGGGGCATGATGACTTGACGTCATCCCCACCTTCCTCCGGTTTGTCACCGGCAGTCTCTCTAGAGTGCCCAACTTAATGATGGCAACTAAAAACGAGGGTTGCGCTCGTTGCGGGACTTAACCCAACATCTCACGACACGAGCTGACGACAGCCATGCACCACCTGTCTCCTGGCTCCCTAAGGCACTCCCACGTTTCCGCAGGATTCCAGGGATGTCAAGCCTTGGTAAGGTTCTTCGCGTTGCATCGAATTAAACCACATACTCCACCGCTTGTGCGGGCCCCCGTCAATTCCTTTGAGTTTCACACTTGCGTGCGTACTCCCCAGGCGGGATACTTAACGCGTTAGCTTCGGCACGGCTCGGGTCGATACAAGCCACGCCTAGTATCCATCGTTTACGGCTAGGACTACAGGGGTATCTAATCCCTTTCGCTACCCTAGCTTTCGTCCCTCAGTGTCAGTTTCAGCCCAGTAGCACGCTTTCGCCACCGATGTTCTTCCCAATATCTACGCATTTCACCGCTACACTGGGAATTCCTGCTACCCCTACTGTACTCTAGTCTTGCAGTTTCCACCGCTCCTATGGAGTTAAGCTCCATTCTTTAACGGCAGACTTGCATAACCACCTACGGACGCTTTACGCCCAATAATTCCGGATAACGCTTGCATCCTCCGTATTACCGCGGCTGCTGGCACGGAGTTAGCCGATGCTTATTCATCAGGTACCGTCAGAACTTCTTCCCTGATAAAAGAGGTTTACAATCCAAGGACCTTCCTCCCTCACGCGGTATTGCTCCGTCAGGCTTTCGCCCATTGCGGAAAATTCCCCACTGCTGCCTCCCGTAGGAGTCTGGGCCGTGTCTCAGTCCCAGTGTGGCTGCTCATCCTCTCAGACCAGCTACTGATCGTTGCCATGGTAGGCTCTTACCCCACCATCTAGCTAATCAGACGCGAGCCCATCTTCAGACGATAAATCTTTCACCTTTCGGCACATTGGGTATTAGCAGTCGTTTCCAACTGTTGTCCCCATTCTGAAGGTAGGTTCTCACGTGTTACTCACCCGTCCGCCACTAAGTTCCGAAGAACTCCGTTCGACTTGCATGTGTTAGGCATACCGCCAGCGTTCATCCTGAGCCAGGATCAAACTCTCCATTGTGTTAAAAATAACCAATTTATAAGTTTCGGCTCTTTTCTATTGCTATTTCTTCCGACTTGAGTTACACTCTTTGTCAAGTAGAAACAGACTTTGGTTTGTTAATTGAATTAACAAGGGTCTGGTTTCTGTCTCTCAAACTATTTCTTTGTCTAGGTTCGGGGCGCTTTCGAGTCGCTTTCGCTCTCAACCGCGCATTTATCAATATACGGAATACCGCAAGAAAAGTCAACACCTTTTCACAAAATATTTTTCAAAATCCCTGAATCACAGTCATAGTAACGGCTTCAACCATAGAAAAAAACTTCGCTCGACACCGGTAACTCCCCTTTCCCATTCCTCAGAACTATCTGCTCCCCCCTCTGCACCTCCTCCGTCCGATAATGGGGAAGTCGTTTTTGTGGGTTTAGATTAATGGAAAACAATTCTCTGGCACCTTTGCGGGTTGGCATTCTCGGTTTTGGTGGTTTGGGGCAAGCGGCAGCTAGGTTGTTGGCACCCAAGCAGGAGATGAAGTTGGTGGCTGTGGCCGATCGCCATGGGTATCTATATGATGCGGACGGCATTGATGTGGATAATGCGGTGCAGGCTTATACCCAGCAAGGTTCCGTGGGTAAGGCCAAGAAGGGACAGATGAGTGAGCAAAGCATTGAAGATTTAATTGGTGAGGGGGAAGTAGATGGCTACTTTCTGGCGTTACCGAATTTGCCCAATACTTTCATGGCGGATGTGACTCGGCAATTCATCGCCTCTGGCTGGCAAGGGGTATTGGTGGATGCGCTCAAGCGGACCAGTGCGGTGGAGCAGTTAATAACATTGCGGGAGGATCTAGCCCAAGCAGGTATTACTTATATGACGGGTTGTGGAGCGACTCCCGGTTTATTGACGGCGGCGGCGGCGATCGCCTCCCAGAGTTTTCAGGAAATTCATCAGGTAAAAATTACTTTTGGGGTGGGCATTGCTAATTGGGAAGCTTACCGGGCCACCATTCGGGAAGACATTGCTCACATGCCCGGGTACAACGTCGATAAAGCCCAAGCCATGACGGATGCGGAGGTGGCGGCTCTGTTGGATCAAACCAATGGCATTTTGGCTTTGGAAGATATGGAACATGCTGATGACATCATGTTGGAGTTGGCGGGCATCTGTCACCGAGACCAAGTAACGGTGGGGGGCGTGGTGGATACCCGTAATCCGAAGAAACCGTTGAGTACCCACGTAAAAATCACCGGCAGAACCTTTGAAGGGAAGATTTCTAGCCATACCTTTACCCTGGGGGATGAAACCAGCATGGCGGCCAATGTTTGCGGCCCGGCCTTTGGTTATTTGAAAGCGGGTTATGGGTTACATCGTCAGGGTTTAAAGGGTTTATTTACAGCAGCGGATGTGATGCCCAAATTTGTGCGTTAATCTATCAACGTTGTTCAATCGGTTCAGGTAAACTATCTATGACTAGACCAATTTCCCTGGGCTTAGGAAAAATAGCGGGACTGGCGATCGCCTCTGGGCTAGTTTTAACCCAGTCCTACGGAAGTTTTGGGCCAGAGATGTCCATTGCTGAAGCGGGGGAATTACCGGGGGGAGTGCGTTTTTTTAGTCGTCCTCCCCAGTTGGTGGATAGTGTTACCACCTTCAATGCGGTGTCAATTCCGGCGGCGAAGTATTATTTCACTATTTCTCTGCCGGAACAGGCCGGTGAACCCCTCGACAGAGTTGTTTTTCAACAGCAACCTAACCCAGACCCAATTAATTTTTACCCGGAACAAACCTTTGCTTTTCTTGGCGATCGCCACAATCGGGGGTTCCAAGTTGCTCTGGAGTCGGTGGATTGGGACAGAGATACGGGAAAAATCACTGTAACTTTTGCCCAAACCATTTCCCCTGGGGAAACTGTCACCATTGGGCTAAAGCCCTGGAAGAATCCCGATGTGCCTGGAGTCTACCAATTTCGAGTTTTTGCCTTACCACCGGGGGAAAATTCCCAAGCCATGGATTTGGGGGTAGCCAGGTTTCAATTTTATCGGGGTGGAACCTGGTAACCGGGACATTGCCGGTCAACTATTCAGACATTGAGTGGGAATTCTATTTCAGATCCGCCAACTGAATACGGGGATCGGTAAATTTCAGCAGTAAGTCCGCCAGAAGATTACCAACGATGAGGAGAGTTGCCCCCATCATTAAACTGCCCATCACTAGATACAGATCCTGGGCGGTGACTGCTTGGAGAATTAGACGACCTAAACCGGGCCAATTAAAGAAAAATTCGGCGATAAAAGCGCCACTGAGTAAGCTAGCAAATTCAAAGCCCAGAATGGTGATCAGAGGGTTGATGGCATTACGGAGGGCATGGACGTAAATGACCCGATTTTCGGGCAAACCCTTAGCCCTGGCAGTTTGAATGTAGTCCTGGCGCAACACATCAAGCAATTGGCCTCGCATCAACCTTTGTAATCCAGCAAAACTGGTGATGCTCAAAGCGAGGGTAGGTAAAATCATGTGCCAAGCCACGTCCCAAACCTTATGGGGCCAAGAAAATTCGGCAAAATCAATGCTGGTCATGTCCCCCACCGGCAACAGGGGTGAAACGGATTGGGCAAGAAATAATAAAAGTAGGGCAGTGATAAAACTAGGAAATCCTTGGCCGATGTAGCTGATTACCCGCAAACTCCGGTCTATGAATGTGTTTTGCTGTACGGCCCCCACAATGCCCAAGGGAATGGCGATCGCCCAGGTGAGAATGATAGATGTTATGGCTAGTAGTAGGGTGGCGGGAATCCGTTCTATTAGTAGGGAAGCAACGGAACGGTTATAGACAAAGCTTTCACCAAAATTGAAACGGGTCACCACTTGGGTGAGCCAGCGCCAATATTGCACATACCAAGGTTGATCCAAGCCAAATTGAACTTTTAGCTGTTGCAGGGTTTCTGGGGAAATTTTCGGATTTTGCTGGAGGGTGTCGAGATAACTGCCGGGGGCTAGCTGAACAATGGCAAAGCTTAATAGGGATGCTAGCAATAAGGTAATCAGCCCTTCTATCAACCGCTGGACAACATAGGCAAAGTCGTCATTTTGGAGCCAACGGAGGGGATTGCGCATGGATTACTGAATTAAGAACTGCTGGTTAGATCCTATCTGGGGATTTTTCCTAGTCAATATAGCCTAAGCCTTTTCTTGGTGCAGATGCCGATCGCCAGGGAGCAATGGGTCCTCGGAATCCGCTAAGGTTAGGAACGTATTTGTTTGACAGGAACTGAGCCGAACTATGGGAGCTATCCAAGCCATTCGTGGAACCCGTGACATTTTGCCCCCGGAAACCAACTACTGGCAGTGGGTAGAGGCGATCGCCAAAAGCATTTTAGACCGGGCTTTGTATCAAGAAATTCGCACCCCAATTTTTGAGCAGACTTCCCTGTTTGAGCGGGGTATTGGGGAAGCCACAGATGTGGTGGGGAAGGAAATGTATAGTTTTACCGACCGGGGTGACCGCCCGATTACCTTGAGGCCAGAAGGCACAGCTGGGGTGGTGCGGGCCTATATTGAACAGAACTTACAGGCCGCTGGCGGAGTGCAAAGGCTGTGGTACACCGGGCCCATGTTCCGCTACGAAAGACCCCAGGCGGGCAGACAACGGCAATTTCATCAATTGGGGGTAGAAGTGTTGGGCAGTGCCGATCCCAGGGCCGATGTGGAAGTTATCGCTTTGGGCACCGATATTCTCAAAGCCCTTGGTTTGAGTAACCTTTCCCTTGCCCTAAATTCCGTTGGTAACGGCGGCGATCGCCAAAGGTATCGGGAAGCTTTGATCGCTTACTTAACTCCTTTTAAAGCTGAACTAGATCCCGACTCCCAAGATAGATTAGAGCGTAATCCCCTGAGAATTTTGGACAGCAAAGCCAAACGAACCCAGGAAATTGTCCAGGATGCCCCCAGCATTTTGGATCATCTCGGAGTGGATTCCCAACGGCACTTTGACCAAGTGCAACAATTACTAACGAATTTGGGCATTGCCTACCAACTCACCCCTACCCTGGTGCGGGGTTTGGATTATTACACCCACACCGCTTTTGAAATTCAATCCAGCGATCTGGGGGCCCAGGCCACCGTTTGTGGCGGCGGTCGTTACGACGGCTTAGTGGCGGAATTGGGAGGCCCCGTTACCCCGGCCGTGGGTTGGGCCATGGGATTAGAGCGATTAATTATCCTTTTGCAACAAATGGCTACGCCCCCCGCTCCTAGCCCGGACTTGTACCTGATTTCCAAAGGGGAAAAGGCAGAACCCCAAGCGTTAATTCTGGCTCAAAAGTTACGCAATCAAGGTTTGGCCGTGGCTTTGGATCTAAGTGCTAGTGCCTTTGGCAAACAATTTAAACGGGCGGATAAATCCGGGGCGATCGCCTGTTTAGTACTGGGAGATGGGGAAATAGCAACGGGCACAGTACAGCTTAAATGGCTGGCCGATAAAGCCCAGGAAACCTTGCAGTTACAGGATTTAATGGGGAACATTACGGAACTCAAACAACGTTTAGCGGGACATAGGGAAAAATACCCCCACCTCACCTCTAACTTTTCTGTGACTTGCCATGACCCCATGGACAATTTGGTTTAAAACCGACGATATCCCCAGTTGGCAACCGCTAGATTCCTGCCGCTCCTTGCCCGTGGGCCATTACCGTCTAGCGGCCCGATTGCCAGTGCCCCACAAATATGTGCAATGGCGCTGGAAGTTTTTCTCCGCCACCGGCAAAGTGGAAAACCATGATTTCCAGGGCCGCACTAATCAAGACGGTCTGATTTCTCTGTTGGATTTGCACACTGTCCAACCGGGAACCTGGCAACTGAGTGCCCAACCAGACTTATTCGATCACCTTTGTGGAGAAACCTGGCAAATTCGTTTTCAATTCCAAATTGTTACCCCTGCCATCACCACGGTGACAGTACCGAAACTCAATACTGAACCAGAGGAATTGGAGCCGGAAGAAGAACAGAGCGTAACAGATGAGGCCAATAACTCCATTGTGCCCCATCCAAAGCGTCCTATGGTGGTGCCAGAGCTTGATCCAGAGCCGGTACCGGTACTGCAATGGCACAGAAAGGCAAGGGTGAAACTGACAGGGAATGGGGAAACGGAACCCGGTAAATCTCTAGAGACCACGGAAGTAACGGAAAACAGAGGGGAAATAATTGAAGAGCAAATTCCAGAACCGCTGGCAATTACAGCGCCAACCATTGAAAAAATAGCTGAAGAGAAGGTGGAGGAGCCAATCCTCGAACCCGTGTTGGCGATCGCCGTTAATGTTGAAGCAGGGGAAGAACAAATAGAAGAAAAAATAAAGGAATCAGTACAGGAAGAAATGCCAGAGGCTTTGGTGGCTAGTGTTTTAGATGTTATTGAAGAAAAAGAGGAGGTAACGGACGATAAACAGCCAGAAGCCTTGGTAATAGTAGAGTCATCAACTGATACCGATGCCGAAGACAAGTTAGAAAAATCAGAGGGATTTAACCCTTTCCGTTCCGTCAGTTACTCTGTGGAGCTAATTTATCCAGAACTGGAAAATCCCATCCAAGTTGACATTACGGTGATGGTGGACGAAAATCGCCCGCCCGTGCATCTGGATTTACCCGATCCCAGCAAAATGGTTAGCCTACTGCACCGTCGTCCCCGTTATCCCAATTCCCCTCTACCGCCTCGGTTGACTAGTGCTTAGCCGAGTTCCAGACAGGCTAGGCCGTAGATGTTTTCCAAGGGAAGTTGGGGAGGATTGCCTTTATACATCCGCAAATTTAACAGAGTCAGTTCAAAGCCCCGTTCTTCCAACAGATAAATGGCATCTTGATTCACTTCTGGCACATCAATAAACACTGGCCCCTGGCGATCGCCAAGTAACACGTCCAACAAAGCCCCGGCTAAAGCAGTACTATCAGCCATCAGGGGGCCCAAACGCCAACCCTGGGGAAAACCATCTTCATCGTCGGGCAATAAACAGGGACGAATGCGGCCGTAACCACAACAATCCCCCTGATCATCCAAAATTACCATCACCTTTCCCTCCGGCCGTCCCAACCATTCGTGCAAAAAGAGGGGACGAGGTGTAGCTTCGTGGCGGGCATCGTAGGCTAACACTTTGGCTTCTGTTAATTGGTCACCGGCCAAAAGTTGATAACCGAGGGGAAAATCCGGGGTAAAACTTGGCCGCACACAGGAGCGGCGATCGGCAGGGGGTAAACGATAACGACGGGTGTAATAGGCGGGACGAAAGCCCCATTTTTGGTAATCTTCCACCCTGGCTAGGGCTGCTTCCAGACCAACGCACTGGACATTTTCCAAATGGGCGATCGCCGTTTGCCAGAGAGCCACCCCAAAACCCCGCCCCCGATATTCTGGTTGAACGAGAAATAAACCAATAAAACCGTAATTTTCGTCATAACGAATGCCGGCAATGCAACCCACTGGGCTGCCTTCCCATTCCCCCACCCAAACGCCAGCGTCATCGGTGTCACAAAAAATCCCTACATCCCCTATGCCCGGACAAAATCCTTCCTGCTGGGCCCAACGGGTCACCAACGGGCGATCGGCAACTGCCATGGGACGAATACGGTAACTCAAACTCATCGGTTAATGGTGAAGAGTGCTCTTCACTGTAACGGGATGCCAAGGGAGTAATTTTTAATCTTTCGGGTTCTTGCGTTTTAACCTGGCCGGCGAAAAATAGGACGATAACTAGCTGCATCTTGATAGGTAATGGCGGTCCCTACCCAGCGATCCCAGTCGGCATTAGAACCATAAAGGTAGGCACTCCGCATGGAGGCAAAGGATGTTTCTAGGTCTGCCAAGTTCGCGGTTTCATAAATGGTGTGGTAGATTACAGGGTCCCGATCAAAGCTGGTATAACGACGGCAAGCGGCCCAGGTAGGCACATCCGCCATAATTTTAGGTAAATAGCTTTCTTCGTACCAGGCCCGAAATTCCGGTTCCGCCTCCGGTTTAACTTCAACGCTGACTTGGAAAAAAGGACGATTGCCAAAGATGCCATCCCAAGGACGGCGGGAATGGGCATAGGTTTGTTGGTAAGCTACCCGGCTTAGACCTTGTAATGCATTAACTTTCCAATGTTGCCATGTAGCGGTTTCCTCTTCCCGCCCTGGGCGAGACAGGGCAGAGTTAATCTGCTCCAAAGAAACATTGGGGGCTAATTCGTAGAACGTGAGCAAGCGTTTGCTGAACCACTTCAAACTGCCGGCCACTCCATATTCTTCGTAGCGACGGGCGGTAGTGATTTCAGGAACAACTTCTAATAATTTAGGAATGTAGTGATGGTGGTAAAACTCAGTAAATGCCGCTTCCGCTGCCGGGGCGATCCGTAAACTAATTACGAGAAGATTGACCATGGATGGCTCCGAAGGGAAATGATAACAGGGTTAAGACCTAACAAAACGGCTACAATTAACCCCTTAAATAGTTGAAGATTGTGGCAAGGTTAAGGAGTAGCTGGACATTTTTCATTAGGACTCTGCTCTTTTGGCAACTGTTCTAGGATATTGATAAAATCAGCAATGCTCCGGAAACGCCCATAATACGGATATAGGCCACTCTATTTTCTTCCCGGAGATATTGCAACACCATTTGCCCGATCGCCATCGCCAAGGCGGATTTTTTGTCCAAATTTGGCTAGCCAAAATGGAATAGGTCATGGATTAGAAGAAAAAGAAGATTGGGTTAAGGATTTAATAATGGTGTTACTAGGGCGATCGCCAAGGTTTAATTCAGCCAAAATTAATTGGGCAATGACCTCGCTAAAATAGCTGGGAAAACGGTGCATTTCTTGGGCATGGTCTAACAAAAAAGTGTGGTAATAACACCCCAGGGATTTTTCCAATTTGATTAAACTATGAAAAAAATCCGGTAATTCCTTTAAACGGTGAGAATGATTCTGTTGGAGAATATTTAAAAAGTGGCGAAAATGGCTACCTTCATCCTGGACTAAATGTTGTCCCACACGACTCAATACTTTGCCAAAAGGTTGATAATATTCCCGTAAATCCCGACGGTAAGAAAACATAGACCCCAATTCGTCAAAGACTAGGGTGCTAACAATGGTGAATTCATCTTGTAAAACCCAATCAATTTGTTCCAGACTAGGCGATCGCCGCTGAAAATTGTCATCCATAGCGGCAAAATTTAGCTCAGATAAAAAGCGATAAACTCGCCGCAGAGCTTGATAATGTTTTTGTTCATCTCCCAGCCATCGGGGTAATAAAGCTAAAAAATCGTCGGATAAATCCTGTTGACGGGAGAGTAAATAGTTGTATAAAAACTTAGCATCACCTTCGGAATAAACATCTCGACTTAGTAAAAGGCAAAAATCATTCTTTAGATTGTTTTCTACATTATCCAAAATCTTAGTAGGGATTTGATAGTCGATGGGGATTAGTCTGTCCACATCCCAATTGTTTAAACAATTCCTTTGATTTCCCCTTATTTGACTATGTTTTAAACAAGTAATTTTCACGACTATTCCCCCTATATTTTAGAAATCATAAGTTAACTAATAGACAAAAATTCTTCTGCTACAATATGGGGAATAATTAAACAATGACGCCCTGTAATACGAGCCGTATCTCCCCGCAAAATAATACCAGCGGCAACGTCATCAATAACCCAACTACCAACCATGTAATGGTAGTCAAATGCTTGGGGCAATTCGATATATTCCTGGATAATAAAGCCCTCTTCACCATAGCCATAGGTTGGCCGTTTTTCCACTGCCCCAGCCCCTAACTCAATCGAAACACCGATGCCTTCCATGCCTAAAAGGGGCTTACGAACGTGTAAACCTTCTAGTAATAGGCGGGTTGCTTCCAGGGAAATATCGCTTTCAAAATAGGTGGGCAGGAGATATTCAGCATACTCACTATCTTTAAACTGTTGCCAAATTAAAGCCATGGTTCCTTTATTAGATAAAATTTGCTTCCATAAAGGTTCAATAACTTTTGCATCTCCTACGGCTAAGCGTTGCGCTAAGGCTTCAGTGCAACCAGCATTGGCCATATCATTTTGCAAATCTGACCAGTCATACATTTTCCACAAAATTGGAATTCTTTCGTTGGCATGGTCAATGAAATAACCATCTTCATCCAAACCTAATCCTCTCTGCATTAGTTGACCCCGTTCATCTTCTAAGCCCCGTAAATAAACCAATTGGGTGTAAACATTTTCATCCACTTCATCGTGGAGAATTTGGATTAATTGCATGGCCATTTCACTGTCTTCTTCCAGTTGCTCATCCACCAGAAAAGAAATGCCGGTGCGGAGTAAATCATATTCTTCATAAATCCTGCGCCATTGCCCAGCTGTTCTTTCCCAATATTCATTAAACTGACTGGCATTGGCTGGTAAGGCATAGGCCCCTTGATTGTGGTTGCGTTGGTAATCCACTAACCAATTCCATTGGTAAACGGTTTCTGCTCCTAATAGCGGGGTTTCTCCATTAATTTCAATCAATTTAATCTGACCATCTTCGGTGACTACTAGATCGAAACGGGTAGCTAAACTCAAGTCTTCCACCGGGTCGGTGCGATGCCAACTTTTTTTCAGAGCAGGCCAATATTCAGGGCGAATTTTTAACTGGGCTAACCTTGCGTCAACGGCGGAATCATCATCTTCATCGAAAAACCAGTCCAGAAATTCCACACACATTTGCCAAAGTTTTTCACTCGCAATGGCGATCGCCGTTTCTTCTTGGGGGCTGAATTGGATGGCAAAGGGTTGGGGCAGGGCTTCCACCCAGTATTTTTGAGCTGGATCACTGAGCACATCCGCTTGGTAAGCATTGTCCTGGATATGCTGGCGCCAGCGGGGACGACGACTAATTTTTATCGGTTGCATTATTTGCCTCCCCGGCCAGTGCCTTTAAAAGTAGAACCGAAACCCTTATTACTACTGCGGCCAGAAATAGTGCCTTTAGCAGCGGTACCCGATGGCCTAGGGGGAGCGGGGGCAGTGACAGCTTTGGAAGTAGAAACTTTGCCTGTGGTGGTGCGGGGCACAGAGATGCCATTGGGGGTAATCAACTGATCCGGGTTTGTCCCCCGATAGACAATGGATGGTTGCAATACCCGCTGCTGCACACCGCCGGAATAAATATAGGTGTAATTATTGCCGTAGGGGTAAAAGTAAGCTCCGCCAAAAACCGGACGATAACCGCTCGTGTGGTAGCCACTGGGGGTAGGCTCACAGATTACCCTATCGGTTTGACAATCGGCTCGACTGCCGTAAACCGGGGCATTCCGTTGATGTTCCGCCTGGGCCGCTTTCATTTGGGCTTCGCAGTCCTCCGGGCGAATGGGGGGAGGGGTAGGGGCATTGGGTAATTTGCCGGCTTTATGGGCTTCCGCCAAGACTTTATACTCATTGGCCTGATTGGCCATATCAGTTTTGCATTCCGCCACACTGGTGTAGTAAAGGGCTTCAATTTTTTCGTTACTTCCCCCACCACTACCCTGATTGGTTTTGGGGTTATTGCCTTTGCAACTGGTGCTCACCATGGCCAACACCGCCACCATCGCTAGATATTGCCTAACCTGTTTACGATAAATAGGCCGAGAAATATTACCGGGGAAATGATTTGGTTCCATGGCGATCGCCGGGTCACACAGTAATGATGGAATTATTGTATTGAGATTTTCTCGGAATAAACTAATTGGTAAAAATTATTTACGAAAGAATCATGAAAATTAGCTAATTTCAGCGCCATTGGGACCAAATGCGATCCTTCAATGGGGTTGATTAGAGGACAGGGATTGTTAAGCTAAGGAAATATGGACTGCCAAATTGTCATTCAATCTTGAGAAAATATCGTGCTAGACGAACAAGCAAAGAAAACCCTCCTGCGTAAAATTCCCCACGGCCTCTACGTCTGTGGTGTTAAGTCCGGAGAAGAAGCCAATGGTTTCACCGCCAGTTGGGTAATGCAGGGTTCCTTTGAGCCGCCCCTGGTGGTTAATTGCGTGCGCACTGATTCCATTTCCCATCGGCTGTTACAGGAAAGTGGCCAGTTTGCCCTCAGTTTTCTGGCGGCGGACCAAAAAGATGTGGCGGCGCAATTTTTTAAACCCCAACGGCGGGTGGGGGACAAGTTTGAAAATTTTGATGTGCTTGATGCCCCCGAAACCGGTTGTCCTGTGCTCAAAGACTGTCTCGGTTATGTGGAGTGTCGGGTGGTAGGGTCTGTGGCCCACGGCGATCACACCGTTTTTGTCGGCGAAGTCATTGGAGCCCAGGTTTTTAATGAAGGAGATCCCTTATTACTAGAAAGCACTGGCTGGAACTACGGCGGTTAGTTGGAACGGGTTTAACGGGCCAACCTAGTCCTCTGATTGTGGTGGGAAAAGTATGTAAAAGTTGCGTCAATCCCCCACCGCTTCTAACCATTGTTCTTCACTGCCATTAAGTAAATGCTCGGCTGCTTCCATGAGGTCGGGCATTAACTCTTTAATGTCTTTTTTATTTTCCAGATAGGTTTTGAGGGCCACCAGGGGATCAAGGGCGGAACCTACTCCCAATTCTGGCAACCGTGGCCGGGCCAACTGGCTAACCAGTTCTGGACGGATGGTGTAGGAATGGCTCGGCTTTAAAGCCTCCTGTAATTTGCGGTTATCGATTTGTTCTAGCTGTTCAGAACGAATTTGGTAAATTAGCCGCACCACGGCATTGTCAATGGCTGTTTTGGCGATCGCCATTAATAATTCCCCTTGGGGATCCGTCGCTTCCGTCACATCTACTTTAATGGTTTTAAAGGGGCGAGCGGGCAGGGGACAGAATTGCCAATCTACTTTTCCTTTACTAATTTCTAGCCAAATATAGCCTTTGTCTTCCTTTTCTTCGCCAAAGTCCACCCGCTCAATGCTACCGGGATAAACAATGGGGGGATTATTGTGGGGATTGAGATTTTGATGTTTATGGACATGGCCCAGGGCAACGTAATCAAATTCCGGCCGATTAATCAAAGCCAGGGGAATGGTAAAGCCCTTGCCCACGGACAGGGTTTTTTCCGCCCCAAAGGTGGCCCGGTCCGCCATTAAATGGGCCAACAAAATAGTGGGTAATTGGGGATCTAAACTCCGAATTTCCCCTTCCAAAATGGGCTGTAACTTTTTCAGCAACAGCAAATTAATCGCTTCCAAGGATAACCCCTCCGTTTCCGGCCGGGTTAGGAGAGTCGAACGGGTTAACCAAGGCAAGGTAACAATCTGTAGATCTCCATTGGCGGTGGGAATTAAATGGGTGGCCAGGCGATCCCCAACGATGAAACCGGGCACAGCCAGGGTGCGATAGATACATAAACTAGCTCCTCCACTGCCCTGGGAATGTTGGTCATGGTTGCCCACCAATAACACTGTGGGAATATCGGCATCGGCTAAACGGCGAAATTCGGCGGCAAAGGCTTCCTGCACATAGGGGGGCGGAGTGGCATCGGGGAAAGCATCCCCCCCAAATAGCACCACATCGGCGGGTTCGGCGATCGCCCGGTCAATGCACAGCCGTAAACTCTGAATGAAATCCTCTAACCTCGTATTTAACCCCGTGGCCGGATTAATGTGCCCATGGGAAAAACCACTGCCCAGGTGAATATCAGAAAGATGCAGGACTTTTAACATGGCAATGACTCTCCAACAAAAAAAGGGAAGACCTCTAGTCCTCCCTTCATCCTATGGTAATGGCCCGCTGGGGGACCTAATTATTCAACGCCGGGGGCAATCAGTTCCCTCGTTTCACCGGGGATGACCACCACTTGGTTGTCTTCACCAATGTCCACCAGCGCTTGGCTACCTTCCTTGAGGCGGCCGGAAAGAATTTCTTCGGCTAACACGTCTTCCAACAGGCGCATAATGGCCCGACGGAGGGGACGGGCACCGTAGGCT
The DNA here is from genome assembly GCF_003015225.1 of Synechocystis sp. IPPAS B-1465. GTDB lineage: Bacteria > Cyanobacteriota > Cyanobacteriia > Cyanobacteriales > Microcystaceae > Synechocystis. The sequence continues at coordinate 2,467,431 of NZ_CP028094.1, forward strand.
GGGTTGAACCCTTCTTCCACAATGCGCTCCTTGAACTTGTCGGTGACCTGGAGAGAAATTTCTTTTTCCACCAACCGGGCAAACACATCCCGTAGGAGAATTTCCGAAATTTCCTTGACTTCCTCCTTGTTCAATTGGCGGAAGACGATAATTTCATCCAAACGATTCAAGAACTCAGGGCGGAAGTAGTTTTTCAACTCTTCATTCACCAAGGAACGAATGCGATTGTACTGAGACTCCGCTTGGTCATCGGCAAAGTCAAAGCCCAAACCACCGCCACCTTTTTCAATTACCTTGGAACCAATGTTGGAGGTCATGATCAACAGGGTATTTTTGAAATCCACTGTGCGACCCTTGGCATCGGTGAGGCGACCATCTTCCAAAATTTGCAGAAGCATATTGAAGATGTCGGGGTGGGCTTTTTCAATTTCGTCGAACAGCACCACCGTGTAGGGACGGCGACGTACTGCTTCCGTCAACTGACCGCCTTCGTTGTAGCCCACATAACCCGGAGGGGAACCAATTAATTTGGAAACGGTGTGTCGTTCCATAAATTCCGACATATCCAGACGGATCATGGCTTCCTCGGAACCGAAGAAGTAAGCCGCCAGAGCTTTGGTCAACTCGGTTTTACCTACCCCAGTGGGACCGGAGAAAATAAAGCTGGCAATGGGACGGTTGGGATTTTTCAGCCCGACCCTGGCCCGACGGATAGCGCGGGAAACGGCCTTAACCGCATCTTCCTGGCCAATTAACCGTTGATGGAGGGTATCTTCCATATGCAACAGTTTTTCTGACTCGGATTCCGTTAGCTTGTTCACCGGCACCCCTGTCCAGGAGGCGACGATGTGGGCAATTTCTTCGGAGGTCACTTCCGGCTCGCCGTTATCCCCTTCCGCTTTTTTGGAAGAGGCGATCGCCCGGATTTGTTTTTTAATTTCGTCTTCCCGGTCCTTGAGTTCCCCGGCTTGCTCGAAGTCCTGGTTGCGGACAGCATCATCTTTTTCTTTAAGAATCTGTCGCAATTCCTTGTCCAACTCCTTGGCGGCGGGGGGCAATTGGGAATTAATCAACCGCACCCGGGAACCAGCTTCGTCAATTAGATCGATCGCCTTATCGGGCAGGAAGCGGTCGGAGATGTAACGGTCGGAAAGTTTGGCGGCGGCTTCCAGGGCTTCGTCCAAAATTTTCAGTTTGTGGTGCTGTTCGTAACGTTCCCGCAGACCGTAAAGAATCTCGATGGTTTCTTCCACGGAGGGTTCCCCCACCATCACCGGTTGAAAACGACGCTCCAGGGCTGCGTCCCGTTCAATGTGTTTGCGGTACTCATCCAGGGTGGTGGCACCAATACATTGCAATTCTCCCCGGGCTAGGGCGGGCTTGAGAATATTGGCAGCGTCGATCGCCCCCTCGGCGGCTCCGGCTCCGATTAGGGTATGAACTTCGTCAATCACCAGGATGATGTTACCGGCTTGGCGGATTTCATCCATGATTTTTTTCAGCCGTTCCTCAAATTCCCCCCGGTATTTAGTGCCGGCCACCAATAGACCGATGTCCAGGGTGACGACCCGTTTTTCTTCGAGGATGTCGGGAATATCTTTGTTGGCAATGCGCTGGGCCAAACCTTCGGCGATTGCCGTTTTACCAACCCCCGGCTCCCCAATCAGGACGGGGTTATTCTTGGTGCGGCGGCCGAGGATCTGAATCACCCTCTCAATTTCTTTTTGGCGACCTACCACCGGGTCTAACTTCCCTTCGGCGGCCATCTGGGTGAGGTTAGAGCCAAACTCATCTAAGGTAGGGGTTTTGGTGCGACCACCACTGCCACCACCGGCAGCTACTTCGGCCGTTTCTCCCAACATGCGGATCACCTGGGTGCGGACTTTGGAGAGATCAACCCCAAGGTTTTCTAGGACCCGAGCAGCTACCCCTTCCCCTTCTCGAATCAGACCCAACAGCAGGTGTTCGGTGCCAATGTAATTGTGACCCAGTTGCCGAGCCTCCTCAAGGGAAAGTTCCAGCACCCGCTTGGCCCGGGGAGTAAAGGGGATTTCCACGGCCACAAAGCCCGATCCCCGCCCGATAATTTTTTCTACTTCGATGCGGGCATCTTTGAGATTAACCCCCATGGATTTGAGAACCTTGGCGGCGACGCCAGTCCCTTCGCCAATCAAGCCGAGCAGAATTTGTTCCGTGCCAACGAAGTTATGTCCGAGGCGACGAGCTTCCTCCTGAGCAAGCATGATTACTTTAATGGCTTTTTCTGTAAAGCGTTCAAACATAATCTAAATCCATCACCTCAGCGTGCCCTGTGTATTGCTGATTCTAACATAGCGCTTTTATTGTGCTGTTGCCCTGGGTACAGCCGTGGGTGTAGGTTTAGCGGTGGAATGGCGAACTGCGTCTGTGGGGTTTTCCTCACCTCAACCGCCATAATCCTGTGCCCAGATTCCCTGTTTTTGACCCCGACAGTTAACAGAATCAGTGGACATAGAGCAATGGGTGATCCCCGTTTTGATTAGTTAAATTTCAGTCAAACTTAGTGAAATTATCAGAAATATTTTGGCGATCGCCTGATGACCCGCTAAAACTAACCAGAATCCCCCACCATCCTTGGGTAAATAATTCCGGTCAAAGTTGAAGCCAACTAGACTTTATGGCCGAGTAGCCACACAGGCGCTATTTTCCAACACCGTCCGCCGGGCCCATTGATCCGCTGCCAAAATTGTTTCTAAATCAGGGCTAGCAGTATTTTGACCAACGTAGAGGTCACAGGTCTTTTCAATCAGACGGGGAATATCCAAAAAGCTAATTTTTTCTTGCAAAAATAAAGCCACCGCCTGTTCATTGGCCGCATTTAACACCGCTGGCATGGCTCCCCCAGCTCGCCCGGCCCCATAGGCCAATTGCATGCAGGGATATTTATCGTGATCTGGCTCCCGAAAACTCAAGCTACCGGCTTTAACTAAATCCAAAGGTTCCCAGTCGGTGTAAATTCTTTCTGGCCAAGATAGGGCATAGAGCAACGGCAAACGCATATCAGGCCACCCCAGTTGAGCTAGCACAGAAGTATCCTGCACCTCAATTAAAGAATGAATAATGCTTTGGGGATGAATGACAATGTCTATATGATCGTAGTCCAAGCCAAATAGATAATGGGCTTCAATCACCTCCAAACCCTTGTTCATCAATGTGGCGGAATCAATGGTGATTTTTTGTCCCATAGACCAGTTGGGATGTTTGAGGGCATCCTGTACTGTTACAAACGGTAATCTTTCCACCGGCAAGTCCCGGAATGCTCCCCCGGAAGCGGTGAGAATGATCCGCCGTAACCCCCCTTCGGGAACCCCCTGTAAACATTGAAAAATGGCTGAATGTTCTGAATCCGCCGGCAATAACTTCACCCCCATTTTTTCCACCAGGGGTAACACCACCGGAGCTCCGGCAATTAACGTTTCCTTATTGGCTAAAGCAATATCTTTCCCGGCGGCGATCGCCGCCATGGTGGGTAATAATCCCGCACAACCGACAATACCTGTGACCACACTTTCTGCATCACCATAACGGGCCACTTCCACCACCCCTTCTTCCCCCACCACGTACATGGGTTGGTAATCAGTTAGTTCGGCCACTGCTGCTTTTAGGTCCTCTAACTTTTCTGCCTGACGAATCGCAACAATCTCTGGGCGAAACTCCGCCACCTGTTGGGCTAGTAATGCAACATTTCCCCCAGCCGCTAAACCGACCACCTGAAAAGCATCAGGATGATGGGTAACAATGTCCAGAGTTTGGGTACCAATGGAACCGGTGGAGCCGAGGATAGAAATGCGTTTCACCATTACCGCCGTTGCTTAAGCTAAAACTAATCTTCCCAATCTTACGGGGTTGCCGCCCATCTGAGAAGAAAAAACTCCCCCAGGATTGAACCAAGGAGGAGCAAAATTATTTATTCTCTTGTTTTTACTAAGGCAAAACTTAGAAACGAAAAATTAACTTCAATCTACACAGCAACGGAGGTGCGGGAGGTGGCGGTTAATTCACCTTTGGCATATTTAGCGGCGTAGTCATCCAAGGTCAATTGCTTGATTTTAGAGGCATTGCCAGCAGTCCAGAACTGTTGATAGCGATCGGCACAAACCTGCTTCATATATTTGATAGAAGGCTTGAGGAAGTGACGGGGATCAAAGTTCTTGGGATCTTTAGCAGCGGCTTCCCGGAAAGCGGCGGTGATGGCTAAGCGATTATCGGTGTCGATGTTTACTTTACGTACACCACTCTTGATGCCTTTTTGAATTTCTTCCACGGGCACACCATAGGTTTCGGGGATAGCACCACCGAATTCGTTGATCATGTCGATCCATTCCTGGGGAACGGAGGAAGAACCGTGCATTACCAAGTGGGTGTTGGGCAGCAGGCGGTGAATTTCTTCAATGCGGCTGATGGCCAAAACTTCACCGGTGGGTTTGCGGGTAAATTTGTAGGCACCATGGCTGGTACCGATCGCCACAGCGAGGGCATCCACCTGGGTTTTGTTGACGAATTCCACTGCTTCTTCGGGATCGGTCAACAGTTGGGAGTGGTCTAACTTCCCTTCAAAACCGTGGCCGTCTTCAGCTTCCCCTTGACCAGTTTCCAAGGAACCTAAGCAACCCAATTCCCCTTCTACACTGGCCCCAACGGAGTGGGCTACTTTAACTACTTCAGCGGTTACATTAACGTTGTACTCAAAGCTAGCGGGGGTCTTGGCGTCAGCTTCCAAGGAACCGTCCATCATCACACTGGTGAAACCGTTGCGGATGGCGGAATAGCAAGTGGCGGGGCTATTGCCGTGGTCTTGGTGCATGGCAATGGGAATGTGAGGATAGGTTTCGACCGCCCCCAAAACTAAATGGCGCAGGAAATTTTCCCCAGCGTAGCTCCGGGCACCACGGGAAGCTTGCAAAATTACAGGGCTGTCGGTTTCATCAGCGGCCTGCATGATCGAAATGATCTGCTCCATGTTGTTGACGTTGAAAGCGGGAATGCCATAACCATTTTCCGCCGCATGGTCTAACAGCAGTCTCATTGGTACAAGAGCCATAAATCCTCCTAAGTTCTATTGCCTAATGGGTATTTGGGTCGCAAGACAATTCTTTATATGGGTCTCATCTTAGGCTAGTTTCTGCGCCTTGACAATTTTTAACGATCTTTTTTGTCCTGCCCCAAGGAATTTGTGCTAGGGCATTGAATTCGACCCGTATTTTTACCCCCACCCTAGTCTATGGCTGAGTTAACCAAGTCCAGGATGGGGGAAGGTTTTGGGTAATCAAGTTGGGGTTCTATATCTCTTCCCCCCGGCAATAGGCGATCGGGGATCAAACAGTTCAGAGAGTAGCAAATACTTCCTTAGCGACGGCAATGGTCTGATCGATCTGTTCTTGGGTGTGGGCTAGGGAAGGAAAACCCGCTTCATACTGGGAAGGAGCTAGATAAATCCCCCTTTCCAACATACCCCGATGGAAACGGGCAAATTTATTGGTGTCGGCCAACTTAGCATCTTCATAGTTTCTGACAGGGCCAGGAGCAAAGAAAATTCCAAACATGGCACTGATGGAACCGCCACAAACTTCATGGCCCGCATCCTGAGCCGCAGCTAGTAAACCATCCACTAGCCGTTTGGTGATCTTATCCAAATATTCGTAGGATCCTGGCTTTTGCAGAATTTCCAGGGTTTTAATACCCGCCGTCATGGCCAACGGGTTGCCGGACAGGGTACCCGCTTGATACATGGGGCCGGCTGGAGCCACCATGGCCATAATTTCTTCCCGACCACCATAGGCTCCTACTGGTAAACCACCACCGATCACCTTACCGAGGGTAGTCAAATCGGGAGTAATGCCAAACCGGGCTTGGGCACCACCGTAGGAAACCCGAAAACCTGTCATCACCTCATCAAAAACCAACAGAGCACCATACTCCTTGGTCAGTTCCCGTAAACCTTCCAAAAAGCCCGCATCGGGGAGGATAAAACCGGCATTACCCACCACTGGCTCGAGAATTACCCCGGCAATGCTGTCAGGATTTTCCACGAACAGAGCTTTAACCGCCTCTAGATCGTTATAAGGAGCAGTCAATGTTGCTTTAGTTGTGTTACTGGGCACCCCAGGGGAATCCGGTAAACCGAGGGTCGCCACCCCAGAACCAGCTTTGACCAAGAACATATCGGCGTGGCCGTGGTAACAACCCTCAAATTTAATGATTTTTTCCCGTCCAGTGAAGGCCCGCATCAAGCGCAAAACGGACATACAGGCTTCGGTACCGGAGTTGACAAACCGTACCATTTCAATGCTAGGCACAGCATCAATGACCATTTCCGCCAGTACGTTTTCCTGGGCACAGGGAGCACCAAAACTGGTGCCTTTATCCAAAGCTTGTTTGAGGGCGCTGATTACATCGGGGTGAGCGTGGCCACAAATGGCCGGCCCCCAGGTACCCACATAGTCAATGTATTGATTACCATCTACGTCCCAAATCTGAGCCCCTTCTACTCGGTCAAAAACAATGGGCTGGCCGCCGACGGACTTGAAAGCTCTTACCGGGGAACTGACACCACCGGGCATTAAATGTTGAGCGGCGGCAAAAATCTCTTCTGATTTAGTGGTAATAAAAGGGGTTGCGTTAACCAATTCGCGTCTCCTTAGGGTGTAAAGACTGGCTATGGGAATTTATTGAACCTGTGCCCACATCAAAAAAACAGACGGGGAGAACTCCACTCTACAGAATTTTGGTGCTCCATTGAACAAACTTCTGACACACTAGCTGGGAACCTAGAGTCCTTGGTGAGAGTTTGGGCAATTTATAGCTGTTAACCTCCATTTGTTTGGGCCAAGACTCTGAGAGCCCGTTTTAAACGCCCCCCTGACCCCCCAGATTTTGGGGGAAACTGAGTGACAGTCCCCCAGTATTGCGGTCGCTTTAGTGGGTCAATTTGGGGGGCGGAGTAAAACTTTCCAAACACGTTCTGAGGCGCGGGGAAATTTTCAGATTTTCTGTACCGGGAAACAGGGAAAAATCGCTAGCGTAGAAGCAGGTAATAAATTTGGCCGTCGTCACTCATCAAACCGGCTCGATCGCCAGGAGTTTGGCCAGTGCCCATGAAAATATCCACCCGACCGGGGCCTTTGATGGCACTGCCGGTATCCTGATCCACCACAAAACGACTAACGTTGACTTTTTGACCCTGACAATCGGGAATGGGAGCCGCTAAAACGGCGATCGCCCCTGGAGGCATAAGGAATTTATCGGTGGCAATGGAACGCTCGGCAGTAACTGGCACCCCAATACTGCCCTTGGCGGGGGTGCTGGCGGAGGTTTCCTTAAAGAAAATTAGACGATTATTGCGGGGGATAAAACGACTTAGTTCGCTGGGATTTTGCTCAAAATAGTCGATTAACTTAGGCAAAGTAACCTCCCCAGGCTGGAAAATTCCCTCTTGGATGGTTTCCTTCCCTAAACTTACGTAGGGATAATCCGTCGCTCCAGCAAAGGCCACGGAACTTTGGCCTCCCCCCACCCAGTTGATTTTGGCAGAACCCTGTACCTGGATTAGATAGGCATCTAGACGATTACGGAACCAAGCAATTTCCCGTCCCTGTAACTGACTTGATTTGCCTAAACCATCCATACCTTCCAAGTCAGCCCTAGTGGGGTGGGGCTTAGACCAACGAGAAAAATTATTGGGCAAACCATAAATGGGATAACGATATTCGGCAGTGCGTTGACGACTGGCGGTATAAACTGGTTCAAAATAACCAGTGAAATGGACTGTGCCCTTGCCATCGTTACCGATCGCCTGATAAAACTGAAATTCCCTGGCAACAGCGGTCTGGAGAGCTTCGGGACTGGGAGACTGTTGCAACAAAGTTTTAAATCGCTGGAGGGAACGGGTTACCCGCTCTCTGGTCACCCCCGGTACAGAGTAATTTTGATAAGCTCGGGCGGCGCTAGCAGTTTTTAAATAGCTCAAGCTATGGTCGATCGCCCGGAGCAAAGATTGTTTATCTCCCGCTGAGCAATGGTTCCCCCACAACTGTTCATCAAAACCCACCGTTGGCGTTAGATTTGCCCCCGTTACTGGCATTAATGGTCGCGACTGGGCCCTAAGACCACTGCCATGGAAGCCAAAAACCAACAGTAAAGCCAATAACGGGAAAAATTGCTTAATCATTTATTGCTTTGTTGAAATTACCTACCGCTGACGAAAGTTAAGTTTACCTGCTCCGTCGGGAATAGGGGATGGGAAACCACCAGCGCACAGACTAGCCCAGGGCCATATTTAGCTAAATACCATCATTAGGGACTTTTATTTATTAATTTTTAAGAAGAAAAATTGAGCGATTTTAATGGCTATGTCTGGGTATTTTTACCGAGATAAATTGTCCCAAAATCAAGAATGATAAGTTTATATAATGGTAGTCAAAACTATTTTAAAAATTTCCCCAAGTCTTGCTCCCTACCTAGATTACGTAAAAAATTAACTGTTTAGAAGCGTTTTTATACCTAGAGTCTAAATTGAGTGAACTAAGAATCTCTGTTAATCTGGAGGCAGTTTCAAGGGACAATTCAATGGTTACACTAGATAAAACTGCAACAAAAATCATTAAACTAAACTCCGGAGCAATCCCTGCCATTCAATCCGTCTTGGAGCAGGAAGCAATGGTCTTATTAGGTTTAGCCACTACCTATGTGCTAGTAGTCAATGGTGCTAGTCCCAGGGCAGTAGCCCAGTTGCGAGCCTTTAAGCAATTTGACAAAGACCAACCCCTAGGCATTCTCACCCGTGGCGATCGGGCCATGGATGTGGCAAAAATTCCCCCCGCCGCTAAAAAATTGATGGGTCTTTTTCCTTTGCCCATAACCCTCATTGTGGAAGCCCTGCCCAAATTAGACCCAGGTATTACCCAGGGCTTTCGGAATATTTTTATTGCCTGTCCCGATGCTTTTGTTTTCGATTTAGTGGGAGCAATGCCTTTTCCCTTGGTTTGTGCCACGGCTAAGGTAGGGGGAGAACCGGTGACTAGTTTTGAGGCGGCTAGTCGTTATTTCGAAGGGCAGGTGCCTTTAATTGGCGATGGTGGTCGATGCCGTTACGCCCGCCGGGGAACATTGATTGACTGTACTTTGCCGTTGCCCACCATTATGAATTTTGGTCCCATTTCCTTTGACGACCTGCGCCCCCTGATACCTGAAATCATTTTGCCTTCCCATCTGATGAAATAATTTTCCTTTACGCTGTTGTTTTGTCTGAAGTTCGGTGAATGGGTCAGAAATTGTTGGGGAGTATTTTACAAACCTAGTTTGGATAAAATTGTTGAGCTTATAAGGAATTGAATAGACAATCTGGTTTGGCTATTTTGCTTCAATTTCCCTAGTTTCTACTTTTTCAACTCTATGGCTCTTTCCCCCGCAGACGTTACCGTGGTCATTTTGGCTGGGGGCTTTGGCACCCGCATTAAGCAACAGTTACCAGATTTGCCTAAACCCTTAGCTCCCGTGGCGGGCCAACCTTTTTTAGATTGGCAATTGCGCTATCTACAACAGCAGGGTTTTCGGCGATCGCTCCTTTCTACGGGTTATCTGGCAGAAAAAGTGGCGGCCTATGCTCAAGATGCCGATATTGTTGACATGGCGATCGCCTGTGTGGCGGAAATGGAACCGTTGGGAACAGCGGGGGGATTTGTCAATGCGGTTAATCACCATGGTTTTAGAGAACTAACACCGGCTTGGCTCGTGCTTAACGGCGACTCGTTAATTGTGACGGATTATCGGGTTCTGTTGGCGGAGTTAGAGGATGACAGCGTTGATGGGGTAATTTTGGGCGTTCATGTGCCCGATGCTTCCCGTTTTGGCTCCTTAAAGGTTAATAGTCAAGGGGAATTGCTACAATTTGCAGAAAAGCAAGCCGGAGCCGGCGTGATTAATAGTGGGGTTTATCTCCTTGGCGATCGCCTGTTGGCCCGGTTTCCCGCCCACAGACCCTTAAGTTTTGAGTATGATGTGTTCCCCACATTGTTGGCCCAGGGAGCCAAAATCAAAGTCCATGCTGTGGAAGCTCCCTTTTTAGATATTGGCACCCCGGAAACATTAGCCCAGGCGGGGGAATTTATCCAATCCCTCGGTACGTTGAACCGAATTCAAGACCTAGACAAATAGCTTAAAATGAGAAGCTAACTGAGAAATTAACTAAGTTTTGTAAATTTTGGTTTGCGGGGGCGAGCGTCACGATGGGTAAACGGACAAGGCGGTTTTGGGCTTTAGCTTTTTCTTTGCTGATGGGGGCCCTGATTTATCTGGGCAATACACCGTCGGCCTTGGCTTTCACCGAGGAACAAAAGCTACTGTTGCAATCCTGGCGTTTGGTCAACCAATCCTATCTCGATGAAACCTTTAACCATCAAAATTGGTGGCTGTTGCGGGAGAAGTACGTTAAACGTCCCCTCCGGAACCGGGAAGAAACCTACACGGCGATCGAAGAAATGCTCGCTACCCTGGATGAACCCTTTACCCGCTTACTGCGTCCGGAACAGTACGGCAATCTCCAGGTGACCACCACTGGTGAGCTATCGGGGGTAGGTCTGCAAATCAACATCAACCCTGAAACCAACCAGTTAGAAATTATGGCCCCCCTGGCCGGTTCCCCTGCGGAGGAGGCCGGGCTGCAACCCCATGACCAAATTTTGGCGATCGACGGTGTAGATACCCAAACCCTGAGCTTAGACGAAGCAGCGGCCAGAATGCGGGGCCCAAAAAACACCAAAGTTTCCCTGGAAATTCTGTCAGCGGGCACCGAAGTACCCCAAGAATTTACCCTGACTCGGCAGTTAATTTCCCTCAGTCCGGTGGCGGCCCAATTGGACGATTCCCGCCCAGGTCAATCGGTGGGTTACATTCGCCTCAGTCAATTTAGTGCCAATGCCTATAAAGAAGTAGCCCACGCTCTGCATCAACTTGAGGAACAGGGGGCCGACGGTTATATCTTGGATTTGCGTAACAACCCCGGTGGCTTACTCCAGGCTGGTATTGACATTGCTCGGTTGTGGTTACCGGAAAGCACCATTGTCTACACCGTTAATCGCCAAGGCACCCAGGAAAGTTTCACTGCCAATGGAGAAGCGGCGACCGATCGCCCGTTGGTGGTGTTGGTCAACCAGGGTACTGCCAGTGCCAGCGAAATTTTAGCCGGAGCTTTGCAGGATAATCAGCGGGCCACTCTAGTGGGGGAAAAAACCTTTGGTAAGGGTTTGATTCAATCCTTGTTTGAACTATCCGATGGGGCCGGCATTGCCGTCACGGTGGCCAAATACGAAACCCCCCAACATCACGACATCCATAAACTGGGCATTATGCCCGATGAAGTGGTGGAGCAACCCCTGATTAGCTTTGCGGAAATTACTTCCCCCGCCGATGTGCAATACCAAGCCGCCTTAGATTTGCTCACCGGAGGAGTGGCAATCGCCCATAAATCTTCTTCAATTCCCGCCATGGCAACGGCTCACAAGCCCAACTAATCACCATTTGGACAAAACATCAGGAATTCTAATTAGAAAGTCCAAAAATTGTAATTTAAAAAACAGTCAATGGAGAGCATTGCCATAAGTAAAGGCATCCCCTGCGTGATAAGATTACCTTCAGAAAACAGATAGTTGCTGGGTTATCGCAGATTTTTCTCGCAACCAAATAACTGTAAATAATAACTGTCTCTGGGGCGACGGTAGGCTTTATATTGCCAAATTTCGCCCGTGGGAGAAAGCTAGGCTATTCAATGTTTATGGAGGACTGACCTAGATGGTACAAGCCAAAGCAGGGTTTAAGGCGGGCGTACAAGATTATCGCCTGACCTACTATACCCCCGACTACACCCCCAAGGATACCGACCTGCTCGCCTGCTTCCGTATGACCCCCCAACCGGGTGTACCTGCTGAAGAAGCCGCTGCTGCGGTGGCCGCTGAGTCTTCCACCGGTACCTGGACCACCGTTTGGACTGACAACCTAACTGACTTGGACCGCTACAAAGGTCGTTGCTATGACCTGGAAGCTGTTCCCAACGAAGATAACCAATATTTTGCTTTTATTGCCTATCCTCTAGATTTATTTGAAGAAGGTTCCGTCACCAACGTTTTAACCTCTTTGGTCGGTAACGTATTTGGTTTTAAGGCTCTGCGGGCCCTCCGTTTAGAAGATATTCGTTTTCCCGTTGCTTTAATTAAAACCTTCCAAGGCCCTCCCCACGGTATTACCGTTGAGCGGGACAAATTAAACAAATACGGTCGTCCTCTGCTTGGTTGTACCATCAAACCCAAACTTGGTCTGTCCGCCAAGAACTACGGTCGGGCTGTTTACGAATGTCTCCGGGGTGGTTTGGACTTCACCAAAGACGACGAAAACATCAACTCCCAGCCCTTCATGCGTTGGCGCGATCGTTTCCTCTTCGTTCAAGAGGCGATCGAAAAAGCCCAGGCTGAGACCAACGAAATGAAAGGTCACTACCTGAACGTCACCGCTGGCACCTGCGAAGAAATGATGAAACGGGCCGAGTTTGCCAAGGAAATTGGCACCCCCATCATCATGCATGACTTCTTCACCGGCGGTTTCACTGCCAACACCACCCTCGCTCGTTGGTGTCGGGACAACGGCATTTTGCTCCATATTCACCGGGCAATGCACGCCGTAGTTGACCGTCAGAAAAACCACGGGATCCACTTCCGGGTTTTGGCCAAGTGTCTGCGTCTGTCCGGCGGTGACCACCTCCACTCCGGTACCGTGGTTGGTAAATTGGAAGGGGAACGGGGTATCACCATGGGCTTCGTTGACCTCATGCGCGAAGATTACGTTGAGGAAGATCGCTCCCGGGGTATTTTCTTCACCCAAGACTATGCCTCCATGCCTGGCACCATGCCCGTAGCTTCCGGTGGTATCCACGTATGGCACATGCCCGCGTTGGTGGAAATCTTCGGTGATGATTCCTGCTTACAGTTTGGTGGTGGTACTTTGGGTCACCCCTGGGGTAATGCTCCCGGTGCAACCGCTAACCGTGTTGCTTTGGAAGCTTGTGTTCAAGCTCGGAACGAAGGTCGTAACCTGGCTCGCGAAGGTAATGACGTTATCCGGGAAGCCTGTCGTTGGTCCCCTGAGTTGGCCGCCGCCTGCGAACTCTGGAAAGAGATCAAGTTTGAGTTCGAGGCCATGGATACCCTCTAAACCGGTGTTTGGATTGTCGGAGTTGTACTCGTCCGTTAAGGATGAACAGTTCTTCGGGGTTGAGTCTGCTAACTAATTAGCCATTAACAGCGGCTTAACTAACAGTTAGTCATTGGCAATTGTCAAAAAATTGTTAATCAGCCAAAACCCACTGCTTACTGATGTTCAACTTCGACAGCAATTTACCAATTACCGGGTAGAGTGTTCATGCAAACTAAGCACATAGCTCAGGCAACAGTGAAAGTACTGCAAAGTTACCTCACCTACCAAGCCGTTCTCAGGATCCAGAGTGAACTCGGGGAAACCAACCCTCCCCAGGCCATTTGGTTAAACCAGTATTTAGCCAGTCACAGTATTCAAAATGGAGAAACGTTTTTGACGGAACTCCTGGATGAAAATAAAGAACTGGTACTCAGGATCCTGGCGGTAAGGGAAGACATTGCCGAATCAGTGTTAGATTTTTTGCCCGGTATGACCCGGAATAGCTTAGCGGAATCTAACATCGCCCACCGCCGCCATTTGCTTGAACGTCTGACCCGTACCGTAGCCGAAGTCGATAATTTCCCTTCGGAAACCTCCAACGGAGAATCAAACAACAACGATTCTCCCCCGTCCTAACGTAGTCATCAGCAAGGAAAACTTTTAAATCGATGAAAACTTTACCCAAAGAGCGCCGCTACGAAACCCTTTCTTACCTGCCCCCTTTAACCGATCAACAGATTGCTAAACAGGTTGAGTTTCTGTTAGACCAGGGCTTTATTCCCGGCGTGGAATTTGAAGAAGACCCCCAACCCGAAACCCACTTCTGGACCATGTGGAAACTGCCCTTCTTTGGTGGTGCCACTGCCAACGAAGTTCTAGCCGAAGTACGGGAATGTCGTTCTGAGAATCCCAACTGCTACATTCGGGTGATTGGTTTCGACAATATCAAACAGTGCCAGACTGTAAGCTTTATTGTCCACAAACCCAACCAAAACCAAGGCCGTTACTAAGTTACAGTTTTGGCAATTACTAAAAAACTGACTTCAATTCAATGTTAGCCCGCTCCCGCGGGTTTTTTGTTGCTTTTTCACAGTGACTATAGGTAATCAGCAACACAATACGGCCCTGTTCTTTGGACAGTTTTTGTATAATGTTGACCGCATCCTGACCGGATTTTTTATCTAAGTGGGGAATTGTCAATTGTCAATTAAAGCTAAGTTCTACTAATGTTTTAGAAGGCATTGTCGATTGAAAATAAGGGTTGAATGGAGAAAATTTTGAGCCTTTGTCAAAGATAAAAATTTATTTCAACAGTTTTTTAACTAGCCGAACCAGAGAATGACCCAGTGGCGCTGACTTTGCTCCCGAGTTTTTGTTAGAAATTACCCTCAAGAAGTAATCTAATAATAAACCTAACCGAATAATTTCCCAGGGGAGTATTCCGGAAAACCATGGTTAAACTTACTTGCCATCCCCCATGGTAAAATTGCAACGATTTTGATCAAAGTCCTAATTTTTTTGTAAAGCTTTTAGTAATCCTTCTGATTTTCCCATGAAGCTCATCGATTCCCGTGGCAGAATTTTCGGCATAGTCAGCCTGTTGGATCTGGGGGCCGCCTTGATCATCCTCATGGTAGCTGTGGGAATTTTCGTTCTGCCGGGCAGTTCTGGCAAAAGCATTCTTGCCCAAGCCAACGCCGCTTCCATTGAATTGACGACCATTGTCCGGGGATTAAACGTATTAGATCCCCAGGTGGTGCTGGATGAGTTTAAAGCCGAAAAAACCAACATCATTATTCGCAATCAACCGGCTGGCCAGGTGGAGGTAGTGAATGTGCAGGAACTCCCTCGCAATTTAGCAGTGCCCCAGCCTGATGGTTCCGTCAAATCTCTGCCGGATCCTCGGCCAGAGTCTAATTACAGCCGGGATATGCTCCTGACCCTCAAAGGTAGGGGGGATTTCACCTCCACCGGCATGGTTTTAGGGGGACAAAAGGTGAAAATTGGCACGGTTTTAGAATTAGAAGGCAAAAACTATAACTTCAATGCCAGTGTGGTGGGCATCAATCAACCAAAGTGACCAAAGTATTAGATTAGTCCGGCCCCCGAGAATTGCTGTTGGCTGCCCAAAGTTTTGCTGTACCCTGGGTAAGGCTGACAGATTTGGAAAAGGTAATGGAATGGAACGAGAGTCTTCTCCGGCTCACTGTTGCTTTTGTACTGGGATCGACCCTGGGCATTGAACGGCAGTGGCGCCAACGGATGGCGGGCTTGCGTACTAATACCTTGGTGGCCATTGGAGCTGCATTGTTTGTGATTGTTTCTGTCCTCACCAATCATGACAGCAGTCCCACCCGAATTCCTGCCCAAATTGTCTCCGGCATTGGTTTTCTGGCGGGGGGAGTAATTCTCAAGGAAGGCTTAACTGTTAAGGGGCTAAATACGGCGGCGACCCTCTGGTGTTCAGCGGCGGTGGGCACCCTCTGTGGTCAAGGGCTGTTTTCTGAGGCTGTGCTTGGCTCGATGATGGTTTTGGTGGCCAACATTGCCCTGCGGCCTCTGAGCACGTTTATTAACCACCAACCCATGCATAGCACTGAATTGGAGTGCCATTATCTTTGTCACTTGGTATGTCGGGGGGATGAGGAGGCGAATGTGCGACGCATTTTGCTTGATTCCTTAGCGGAAATAAAGAATATTAAATTACGGTCTTTGCGGAGCCATGATTTAGATGAGTTTAACCATTTTGTTGAAGTGGAAGCGGCAATAATTTGCACAGCCCGCAAGGATAAATTTCTAGAAGCGGTAATTAGTAAACTGAGTTTAAATCCCTCAGTTAAATCTGTCAGTTGGCAAGCGCTAGAACAGGAATCGGGTTAAATTTAGATTATTTTTGCTTGATAAATTTTCTCCTAAGAAAGTGTTTGAAAAGTTTTAAGCAAGCCTTTGAAGCATGAGATGAACCATGGCAACATAGAGCATGGTCTCACTGGTGGTAGGTAAATATTCATAATCCTTGCTTAAACGACGATAGCGACCAAACCAAGCAAAGGTGCGCTCGACTACCCAACGGCGGGGTAAGACTTCAAAACCTTTTTGTCCCTGCTTTTTGCTGACGACATTCAAATTCCAACCAAAAGTATGCTCCACCCAATAGATAAAATCCTTTCCGCCAAAGGTGCTATCAGTCCATATAACTTGCAGGCACTGCCAAAGGGGAGCAAACCAGGTAGCAAGTAGAATCAGACCCTGATGGTCGGAGCGATGGGCACCATGGACGACAACATCGAGAAGTAATCCCATGGTATCCACGAGGATTGTACGTTTACGACCATTGACCTTTTTTCCGCCGTCATAGCCAGTTTCTTGGCCAGTTCCAGCCTTTTTAAGTGACTGTGAATCTAAACAACCGGCACTAGGGTGAGTATTTCTTCCAGCTTTGAGCCGAACTTTCTCACGGAAGATACGGTTTAATTTTTTCCAGGTACCATCTTCGTGCCATGGCTGGAAATAACCATAGACCGTTCGCCATTTAGGAAAATCATGGGGCAGAAGTCGCCAGGCACACCCCGTTCTGAGCATGTAAAAAATAGCATTGAGTATCTCCCGCAGACTAGTTTTCCGTTTTCTTCCCCCAGTTTTTGCTTTGGGTAAATGAGGTTCTACCAATTGCCACTGGCTATCTGTGATGTCCGTGCTGTAAAATTCTCGAATTATCATTAATTATGGTGAAAATTTTATTCTTTTCACCATTTTCCATTCTTCACCCTACTTTTCAAACACGCTCTAAGCCATAAATTTATCCTCAACAAATCCTAATAACAAAATTTATTTATGCGTATATTTATTAGCACGGGGGAAGTTTCCGGAGATTTGCAAGGATCTCTGCTGGTCGGAGCATTAAGACAGCAAGCTGAAGAGCAAAACTTAGAATTGGAACTGGTGGGTTTGGGGGGAGAAAAAATGGCCGCTGCCGGTCTGACGTTGCTGGCCAATACGGCGGCGATCGGCTCTGTGGGCTTGACGGAGTCCCTGCGGTTTATTATTCCCACTTGGCAGATTCAACAACGGGTTAAACGTTATTTAAAAACTAATCCCATTGATTTGTTAGTCTTGATTGATTACATGGGACCCAATTTAACCATTGCTAATTATTTACGGAAAACCTATCCCAATCTGCCAATTTTGTACTATATCGCCCCCCAGGCCTGGGTGTGGTCCCCCACGAAAAGGGAAACGGCCCAGATTATGGCGGTAACCGATCGCCTGTTGGCCATTTTTCCAGGGGAAGCGGAATTTTTCCAAAAACAAGGTTTGGATGTGACCTGGGTGGGCCATCCCTTGTTAGACCGCATTACCAAGGAGGCCCCCAGTCGAGGGTCAGCCCGTGAAAAGTTAGGCATTGACCATAACGAAACGGTAATTACCCTCCTACCCGCTTCCCGCATTCAGGAACTGCGTTACCTGTTGCCGTCCATTTGTGGTGCCGCCCAACAATTGCAGAGCCAATTACCCAATGTAAAACTGCTGTTGCCCGTTTCCCTTAAGGATTATCAACCTCAAATCGAACAAACCCTCAAGGAATTTAATCTCACGGTGCAACTGTTGGAAGGGAAAGAAACGCTGACGGCGATCGCCGCGGCTGATTTGGCCATCACCAAGTCGGGAACGGTGAATCTGGAAATTGCTTTACTAAATGTGCCCCAGGTTATCCTTTATCGGGTTAGTCCTTTGACCATGGCGATCGCCAGACGGATTTTTAAATTTAATCTACCCTTCGTTTCCCCTACCAACATTGTGCTCAACCGGGGCATTATGCCGGAACTACTCCAGGAACAGGCCACCGCCAGCAACATTGCCCAAGCTGGATTGGAATTGCTTCTAAACGGCGATCGCCAAGCAAAAATTGCCCAGGATTACCAAGAATTAAGGGAAGCATTAGGGGAACCGGGGGTATGTGAGCGAGCCGCCCAGGCTGTCTTGGAGTTTGCCAATGGGCAACAAAAAAGCAGGGCTTAAACCCTGCCGTGGACAATTATGAAACTATCAAACTCACTAGCCCATGGCCAGCATTATTACCCTTAGTAGAGGTCTTCTTCTTTGTGGGTTTCAATGGTGCAATCGGAGGTGGGATAAGCTACACAGGTCAAAACATAACCAGCTTCAATTTGGTCATCATCCAAGAAAGACTGATCGGATTGGTCAACACTACCAGCGGTGATCTTACCGGCACAGGTGGAGCAAGCCCCAGCACGGCAGGAATAGGGCAGGTCTAGGCCAGCTTCTTCCGCAGCATCGAGGATATAGGTATCGTCAGAGCATTCGATGGAACTTTCACCATCGGGGGTGATCAATTTAACGGTATAGGATGCCATAGATGTTTCCTCTTCTCAAAAAAACAGTAGAGAGATTGCCTCATGAAGCCTCCATCGGGACAACTATATCCAGATCGAGCTACTTCAAAAAACTTAACTGTTCTGATACTACGGGAAAATCTTGAATTGACAAGGAAGCATTAGCAATGAAATGGCTAGGCCTTAATCGGATAACCTTTACTTATGTTTTTGCCCAGAGTGTTTTTGCCCCTCGGCCTGGCAATTATAAAATTAAGGAAAGGCTAGAACCCTAGGAATTAAGGGAGTTTTAAGGACCGGGAGGGCAAAGATGGAAAGAATTAATCTTCCTCGGGTTTGACGATAAGATTGTCTAATCATTGCTGAAAATACCCCTCCGAACCCGGGCTGCAGCGGTGCCCCAACAAAATGGCAAAATAGACGGCAATGGCCAGTGGTTCCATGAAAAAATTTCCCCTTGCCCTCTGAGCAAAGCTTAAATGTATGTATGACGACGACCAGCGCCGCGATCGCCGCTTACCCCTGGCCCCATTGGAACGGCGAGGCTATGGCTACCTGTTGGATTTTGTCGTGATTTGGTTATTCAGCAGTTTAGCTACGGGTTGGGTCCAGCTACTAATTTTTTTGGTTGGTTGGTTTGCCCTGAGGGTAGTTTTAGTGTCCGCTAACCAGGGGCAAAGTTTGGGGGGCTGGGCTTTCGACACTAGGGTGGTACACCTGAAAATGAAACGTTTACCGGGCATTTTGGAACTGAGTCAACGGGAAGGTATTTTGGGGGCTGCCTCCTACCTAGCCATGGTGGGTTTAAACATCAACTTTGCCAATGGGGTAAGTTTTTTGCTTTTGGTGGCTCCCCTGTTTGGAGATTTAATCTGGGCGATCGCCGAGGATGGTCTGGGACAAGCGTTCCATGACCGGGTTGCCGGGACAGTAGTGTTGAGCAGTCGGCGTGGTTTTTCCCTCGATCTGAGGCTAAAAAAGTTTTGGTTTGACCTGAAAAAACAATGGGACAATCGACAAAGAAGACGGTAAGTACGGTAAGTAATTCATCGGGAGTAGACTTCAGAAATCATCACCATGAAATGCTGAAATGTCCTGAACGGCCACAGATGGGAACTTTTGGCACTTCCAGCCCCATCTATAGGCCCAGCTTGGCGGTCCGTATCTGGCCGATTTGTAAACTGAATGTTACAAATTGACTTATCCGTTATAGGATGTTAAGCATAATTGCCTAGACAATGGGTTTTAACAGTTATTGCTGCACAAGCCCATCGAATGCTAAAAACACATTGGTTAATGAACATAATTTGTTGATCTTGTCTGGGTTGTCCTGGGATGGACGTTGGTGGAATCTAAGCAACAATGGGTTGACAATTCTCCCGATGACTAAACCAAAGGACTGGTGTTAACTTTTGTCCCCTTTTGTTGGAGGTTGTGAAAACCCGTGCTTCAAGTTGCTACTCCTACCGCTACCGAAGAAACCCAGACGGTCATTGAAATTGAAGGCCGGGCCTCCCTAAAAGGGGAAGTTCGCATCAGTGGGGCTAAAAATTCCGCTTTGGCCATCATGGCCGGCACCATCCTTTGTTCCGACGACTGTCGTCTTAGTAATCTGCCCGCTCTGGCGGATATTGACAAAATGTGCCAAATTTTGGCGGCCATTGGGGTCAATCTAGAACGGGATGGCGATCGCCTCGTAGTGGATTCCAGTAATGTGGGCCATGGCCCTGCCCCCTATGAGTTAGTGTCCCAACTGCGGGCTAGCTTTTTCGTCATTGGCCCTTTACTGTCCCGTTTAGGCATGACCAAAGTACCCCTGCCTGGGGGATGCGCCATTGGGACTCGGCCCGTTGATCTCCATGTGCGGGGTTTGCAGGCCATGGGAGCAGACGTTCACATCGAGCATGGGGTAGTCAATGCCAGCATCAAGGGCCACAGCCGTCGTTTGACCGGAGCTAAAATTTATCTGGATTATCCCAGCGTAGGGGCCACGGAAACTATCCTCATGGCCGCCACCCTAGCGGAAGGAGAAACAGTAATTGATAACGCCGCCCGGGAACCGGAAATTGTTGATTTGGCCAACTTCTGCCGTTCCATGGGAGCCCAAATCCGGGGGGATGGTTCTAGCCGCATTATTATCAACGGGGTGGAAAAACTCCACAGCACCGACTTTCCCATTATTCCTGATCGCATTGAGGCCGCTACGTTCCTCTGTGCCGGGGCCATCACCCATTCCGAAATTAGTCTTTTCCCTGTGGTGCCAGATCACCTCGCCTCCGCCATTGCCAAGTTGCGGGAAATTGGCCCCGAAGTGGCGATCGATGCCCCGGATCGGGTGCGTTTGATTCCCCGGGATCTGCGGGGGACAGATATCGAAACTTTGCCTTACCCCGGTTTTCCCACCGATATGCAAGCCCAATTCATGGCCCTGTTGGCAGTGAGTGAGGGTAATAGCGTAGTCACGGAAACCGTATTTGAAAACCGTCTCCAGCACGTAGCGGAGTTACAGCGGATGGGGGCCAACATTAAGCTCAAAGGTAATGCCGCCTTTATCCAAGGAGTGCCTTTCCTTTCCGGTGCGCCGGTCATGTCCACGGATTTACGAGCTTCGGCGGCCCTGGTAATTGCGGGGTTAGCGGCGGAAGGCAAAACCATTGTCCAAGGTCTGCGCCATTTAGACCGGGGTTATGAGGACATTGAAGGCAAACTGCGCAAACTGGGGGCTAAGTTAACCAGGATTGAACAGCCCGTCACTCTTTAAAAATTCCGTTGATTTGATTGGGGGACTAATGGGCGATCGCCTGTTAGTCTTTTTTCTTGACTGTTGATAATGCCTTTGCCACCGGAGTATTTGCAAATTTTGCCATGGTAAATTCCCACCGCCTTGAAACCGACAGTATGGGGTCCCTGGAAGTCCAAGCCGATCGCCTGTGGGGAGCGCAAACCCAACGTTCCCTGATGTTTTTTGACATTGGTAGCGATGTGATGCCGCCGGATTTAATTCGGGCCTTTGCCATACTCAAAAAGGCAGCCGCCATTACCAATCAGGATTTGGGTAAATTACCAGCGGACAAGGCAGAGTTAATCATTACGGCAGCGGACGAAATCATTGCCGGGCAGTGGTTAGACCATTTCCCTCTAAGGATTTGGCAAACGGGCAGTGGCACTCAAACCAACATGAACGTGAACGAAGTGATTGCCAATCGGGCGATCGCCATTTGTGGGGGAGAATTGGGCAGTAAAAATCCCATCCATCCCAATGACCACGTCAACATGTCCCAGTCGTCTAACGATACTTTTCCTACGGCGATGCACATTGCGGCGGTGGCAGGTTTACAAACCAAGTTGATTCCCAGTTTGCAAGCTCTGAGAGATAGCCTGAATGAAAAAGCGGAATGTTTTGCAGGCATCACTAAAATTGGCCGCACCCATTTGATGGACGCAGTGCCCCTAACGTTAGGGCAGGAATTTTCCGGTTACGTGGCCCAGTTAGACCAAGGGCTGACCCAAATTAATTATTGTTTACCCGGTCTTTTGGAATTGGCCCTGGGGGGAACGGCGGTGGGTACAGGGTTAAATAGTCATCCCCAATTTGCTAAAAAAGTGGCCGAAGAAATTGCCCAGTTAACTGGTTATACCTTCATTTCTGCCCCCAACAAATTCGCCGCCCTAGCTGGCCACGAGGCGATCGCCTTTGCCAGTGGCGTGCTGAAAAGTATTGCCGCTTCCCTGATGAAAATTGCCAATGATTTGCGCTGGATGGGGTCTGGGCCCCGCTGCGGCTTGGGGGAATTAGCCTTACCAGCCAATGAACCAGGTTCTTCGATCATGCCCGGGAAAGTAAACCCCACCCAATGCGAAGCCATGACCATGGTTTGTGTGCAGGTAATGGGGAACGATGCCACCATTGGTTTTGCGGCCAGCCAAGGTAATTTTGAGCTCAATGTTTTTAAGCCAGTGATTATTCATAATTTCCTCCATTCGTTACATTTACTCAGCGATGCTTGTGCTAGTTTTCGCCAACATTTAGTGGTGGGATTACAAGTAAACGAAAGCAAGGTTAAAGACTTTTTGGACACCTCTTTAATGTTAGTCACCGCCCTCAATCCCCACATTGGCTACGACAATGCGGCCCTCGTGGCTAAAACTGCCTTTGCCCAAGGCATTACCCTCAAACAAGCCGCGGTGGATTTAGGTTTACTCACCCCAGCCCAGTTCGACGCTTGGGTCGTTCCAGAGCAGATGATTGCCCCGATTGCTGACTAGAAATTTTGCAAAAAAACGTAAAATATTGGCATTTATTAATAGAATGGGGCAGGACTTACGCAAAAGAAAACTTAAGAGCAGGGGAACGAAGCTGTTGATGCAGGAAATCAGACCATGGTTGATGGGATATTTCGTAGACTGTCAATGGGCTATTAACCGCTTGACGACGAAGAAAATTCCAGACCTGTAAGGCACAGTGAATATGATTACGTTGAATGGGTCCCTTGCGACATTGACAGGCTTCTACACCAGTCAACTGCTTTAGTTCACGATGAAAATGCTCAATCTTCCAGCGCACCCGACACTCCTCTCGTGTCGCCTGAGTCGAATCTTGAGATAAGTAATTAGTCACGACGAATTCCGTCCGGTGTGGTGACACCGTAACTCGGAACAGTTTCACTTTTTTGTGAGCCGGAAAGCCTCGAATTTTAATCACTTTCCCTTGCTGTATTTCGGATGCATCCCATAGCAGTGCATCTACCCGTTGGTATGGAGAAGTGCAGTAACCTCTTCAGCTTTGAAGACATAGTGGGGGGCGGCGACCTGGATTACAACGATGTAATTTTGGAATTTTTCCCGGTCATCTAGGCGAAGTTCCCCTAATGTTTTACGATGGTGAAAGCTTTGCGCGGGTATAGTTTAGTGGTAAAACGAAAGCCTCCCATGCTTTAGTTGGGGGTTCGATTCCCCCTACCCGCTTTGTTTCTTGACAAAATTTTAATCGAAGCCCAAGATTTTTTCGGCAGCGTTATTGCCAAGCAGTCCGCGACTTGAGGTTCTGCTTAGACCGGAGCTTTTCAGCCCAAGGTGACTAGGCTAGCATTTCTCCTTTTGCGGCGATCGCCTTCTATGCGAATTTGTTTGGCAGACTTTGCTGACAGGTCCTAATCTAGGTCAATGGTGTTTCGATTCCCCTCGCCAGTACTAGTAATTATTTTGGCTAACTGCCTGATGACCGTCGTCGGGCTAATCCTACCCCAGTCAGCTAGAACAGAAACTTTTAGTGCTGATTTTCCCCCTCCCGATTCTGCCTTGGATTTGTTGCTGGGACAGGAAACTCCCTTAATGGAAACGACAATTCCAGAGCCGGAACAAGGGCAGGAGGATAACCAAAGCGCCCCGCCCTCTGAGCCAACACCGGGCAATTTGGGTAATGAAGACGATTTATTTGAGCGGGTATTCGGTCGGCCCCGCCCCACGGGGGTACAGCGTTTGGTGGCGCCCTTTTTCATCAACGATTTGCAACAGGGTCAAATTGTAGTGTTTGTTTCCCTGGGAGGGGGTAGTAGCCTACAAATCACCGCTTCCACTTTGTTGTTGAAAATGGAAGAATATGCCCGACCTGATATACAGACTAGATTGGCCGATTTGGTGGACGACAGCGGTAATTTAACCTTGGCGGCTCTGCAAAGTGTGGGTCTAGATGCCACATTTAATGACCAGTTGTTGGAACTGAGGATTATTATTCCCCCCAATCTCCGCAAAACCATTGTCTATGGCTCCGGTAATTTACAACTTCCCCCAGGGGCCGCCACAGCCCTACGTCCCAGTAACTTCAGTGGTTTTATCAACTTAATTGGGACCCAACCCTATGCCTGGGATGGCACTGGTGATTTGGGCCGCCAAGCCCTGAATTTGGGTGTAGAAGGGGCCCTTAATTATCAGGGCTGGGTGCTAGAGGGTAGTGCTAGTTTTGCTGAGCAAAGCAACAATCCCTGGACCCGCTCTGACATTCGCTTGGTAAAGGATGATCCAGATAATGCGGTTCGCTATGTTCTTGGTGATCTGTTTAGCACCGCCCGCAGTTATCAGTCCTTTGTGCCCATGGTGGGATTTGCGATGTTTCGCAATTTCTCCCTCCAGCCCTATTTGACCACTAGGCCCACAGGGCAGTTTGAATTTCTGTTGGAAAGCCCTGCTAGGGTGGAAATTTTTGTCAATGGACTATTGCGGCAAACTCTCCAATTGCCAGCGGGGCCCCAGGATATTCGTAATTTTGGTCTGAATACGGGGCTTAATAATGTGACGGTGAAAATCATCGACAGTGCGGGGCGGGTGGAGGAACTATCTTTTTCGGCTCCCTTAGCGACGGATCTATTGGCGGTGGGTTTGAATCAGTTTGGCTTGGGGGTGGGGGTTCCGGCCTACACCACCAATGGGGTGCGTAGCTATGACACTTCCCGACCCATTATTGGCGGCTTTTACCGCCAGGGTATTACGTCCA
Source organism: Synechocystis sp. IPPAS B-1465 (assembly GCF_003015225.1). Lineage (GTDB taxonomy): Bacteria > Cyanobacteriota > Cyanobacteriia > Cyanobacteriales > Microcystaceae > Synechocystis. The sequence continues at coordinate 2,492,493 of NZ_CP028094.1, forward strand.
CCCTCACCCTAGGAGGTTATCTACAGGCGGCAGGTTCCCAGCAGTTGATTGGCACCGAAGGCACCTTGGCCACTTCCGTGGGTAACTTTGGTTGGGATGCGGCCCTGGAAAATGATGGCAACGGTTTAGACCATGCTTTCCGACTGCGGTATCAATTTTTGGCCCTAGGAGGTAACCAGGCCCAACTACCTAACTTTGGTTTGGAAGTGGAATATTTGGGCCCTTATTTTCAGCGCTTTGGTAGTTTTCCCATCGGCTTTACTGCGGAACCATTGGATTTTTTTGGCACCACTACTAATAATGTTTCTTGGTCTTTTGGGGCTAATTATAGTCAAACTCTAATCGATGGTTTGGGAATTAACCTCGGTTTGGGTTATCAGCTTGGTAGTTTTGGCCAGCCCAATGCCTACCGAGCGGCGATCGGTTTTACCACTAATCTGGGAAGGGGTTTACAGGCTAATTTGACCCTGAACAATCGCTTAGACCAATCCGGGCGGGCAGAAACTCAAGTATTATTCAACTTTTTGCAAACTTCCCAGTTCCAATCCCTCACAGCCCGCAGTAATCTGAGCAGTCAACGGGAGCAGGCTAGCACGCTCACTTGGACATCCCGTAGTCCTGCCCAATATAACAGCGTCAATACCTCCGTTAACCTCAGCAATAATCCCAATCCCGGCTATTTTGGTACTGGCTTAGGGCTGACTTACCGGGGCTTTCTGGGGGATATTAATCTCAACCATGATTATGATCAGGCTAGCCATCGCACTAACTTAAATTTTGGTACGGCCTTAGTTTATGCTGATGGGCGTTTTGGCTGGAGCCGACCAGTACGGGATAGTTTTGTGATTTTTAGCCGTAACCCTAATTTTGCGGATCAATTAGTATTAATTAATCCTGGTTTGTATGGTCCTGTGGCGGAAGCTAATGATGTCGGCCCTGGGGTAGTGCCGGATCTAAGCTCCTATACTTTGACCACTATGCGGGTAGATGCTCCTAATATGCCCCTTGGCTATGACTTGGGCAATGCGGTATTTAATCTTTTACCGAGCTATAAAAGTGGTACTTTAATCACAGTGGGTACGGAATCCACCGTATTTTTACGGGGGACGTTGGTAGATAAAGCAGGGAACCCGATTGCGCTTCAAGTCGGGCAAGTTAGGTCTTTGTCTGATCCCAGTTGGTCGCCGTTGGAGTTATTCACTAATCGAGCGGGACGATTTGCGTTGACAGGACTGGGACCAGGGAAGTATGAATTGCAATTATTCGGTGATCCTCCCCGGGCCATTCGCTTTGAAATTCCGGCGGATAAAACTGGTATTTACGACATTGGAACTGTGACAATAGGCGGTTAAAAGATTAATGAAATTAATAGTATTTGTCTTAGTAATCAGTTTTAATCCCAATGACACCATTGTTGTGGTCAATCTTAAATTCATTACCATATGCATCTAGATGGAAAAGATCTAAGCCTAAACCAGGTTGACCCTTTAAAAAGTAATCGTTAGCTTCTGCTCCACCAATGTCAAGCCAACCATTAATAGTTTTATTAATAGGGTCAAATCGGAATTGCAAAAAATTATTCTCCCTTGCCTGACTATTATTGACATTGTCGTAATTTGCTATAGTTCGACCTTTGCTATCAATAACTTGCACGGTCAATTCAGTTAAATTTTGAAGTGTTTGCAGTCCTACTACTTGTACGATTTTCGTTGAATTGTCTCTAAATTCATCTGGGTAAACCACCCGGGCTCGAACTTGATATTCGCCATCTCCTTGCCATAGCAGAGTTACTTCCCCGGCGATCGCCTGGGCGGAAAAACCGACGAAAGCAGTGAGTACAAAAATAAAAACTAAAAATAATTTAACCAATTGATGAAATATTGACACCATTATTGTTGCTTTAAAACTCAAACAGTTTGGGTATGCTAAATTTTTAGCCAATCAAAAACTTCGGCGGCGGTAATGGACCAATTTTCAAGCTCAGCAAAAACCGTTAGGGATTCTTGAATTTCAGTTTCAGCTAAATAAACCTGGGGTAAACTGGCGGTGAAAACCGTAATGGATTTGGCCATGGGATCCACTAACCAAGCTAATTCTGTGCCAGCCTTGAGAGAAAAAATGATTTTTTCCATTACCAGGGTGACCGACTGATCTGGGGAAAGAATTTCTATGAGCCAATCCGGGGCCCGATCAAACCGGTCTGCTATTTCGCCACCATTATCTAAAGGCAAGTTTTGCCAGCGCATCACCGCAATGTCAGGCACAATGGAGCGATCGCCAAAGGTACAACGAAGTTCCGGCAGAGCATAGGCAATTTTGTCCGGCTTCACTTGGGCATTAATAGCGGCCGCTAGCTCAAATTGGATTGTGCTGTGTTTACCTTTGGGCATGGGTTTCTGGGTGACAATGCCCCGGCAATATTCCTGGGCAGGTTTGGTTTCCGGTAGGGCCAAGAATGATTCCAGGGAAAGGGTTGGTACTTTTGCTGAGGCTAAAACCATCTACTTCACTCCCCAGAGGATTTAAGTGTTAATTGATTGTAATCGCACCAATCAACTATAACGAATGCCTGCCTGTTCAATGCGCTGTAATGCTTCCCCCAGGCGATCGCCATCGGCAATTAAACTTAAGCGGACGTACCTTTCTCCCCCTTCTCCAAAGGCGTTACCGGGGGTCATCACCACACCGGTTTTTTCTAGAACCGTTAAGGCAAAATCAGTGGAACTCATACCCACGGGACAGGGAACCCAAAGGTACATGGTGGCTTGGGAAGGGGTAATAGACCAACCCAATTTACTCAAGCCATTAATAACAAAGTCCCGCCGTTCTTGATAGCGCTTTCGCACTACTTCAATGTAACTTTCTGGCAAACTGAGGGCTGTTTCTGCTGCTTTTTGTACGACTCGAAAAATTCCATAATCCAAGTTAGTTTTCAGCGTTCTCAAACCTTGAATAATTTCTTGATTTCCCACGACAAAACCTACCCGCCAACCGGCCATATTGTAGGTTTTGGAAAGGGTATGGAATTCCACACTAAAATCCTTGGCACCGGGAATTTCTAATAAGCTGGTGGGCTGATAACCGTCAAAGGCCAATTCTGCATAACACAGATCATGGACTAACATGATTTGGTAATGGCGGGCCCAATCGGTGATGGCTTCGTAAAATTCCCTGGGAGCGGTGGCGGTGGTGGGATTATTGGGATAGTTAAAATAAAGGATCTTGGCCCGTTGAGCGATCGCCTCGGGAATTTGGTCCAGTTGGATTAACCAGTCATCCTTTGCCGATAACATGATCGGATAAATTTCCGCCCCGGCAATGAGGGGGCCTCGGAAATGGGCCGGATAGGAGGGAGTCGGCACGAGTACTAAATCCCCTGGATTAACGTAGGCTAGGGCTAAATGACCCAGACCCTCTTTGGAACCAATTAAGGGTAACGCTTCGGAATCGGGGTCTAAATCCACCCCATACTGGCGGGCGTACCAGCGGGTAATGCTCTGACGGAAGCTCTGGGTGCCTTCAAAAGGGGGATAACCGTGGGATTCTGGGTTTTCCAACTCGGCGATCGCCGCTTCGATAATCGGTTGGGGGGCTTTGCCATCGGGGTTGCCCATGCCCAAGTCAATTAAATCCAGGCCCTGTTCCCTGGCCTTGGCTTTCAACTCATCGAGGCGGGCAAAAACATAGGGGGGTAAGGCTTGTAGGCGATCGGCGCGACTAATCCAATTCAGACTCATTACCAAGGCAATTTGGGGACGTAACCTTTTATTGTCTCATTGACCGGCACTGGCTTGATCTCGCCTCAGCAAAATTTTGACTGGAACCTATGGCAACCATGGCCTAGGCTGCATTGCGGATTTTGATGGCTGGATTGGGCTGACTTTCCAAAGCCAGGGCCCATTGCCGGATTACCCTGGCGATCGCCTTTTGCAGTAGTCCTTCCGCCACCTGTTGACCCATCCGACGGGAAGTGGGATTAACAATAATTTGACTCAACACCGGCACAAACTTGAGGGGGTCAAAACCGGGGGTCTCTTTAAGAATTTGCCAAAGATTTTGTAAATGCTGCCAAGTTTCCTCCTGTTGAGCGATGGCGGGTTGAGGCACAACTTTGATCGTTTTGGTTTGATGGGCTTTACCGTTGCCATTACCTAAGTCACCCAGAAAACTAATTCTTTCCTGGATATTGTGGCTGACCTGTTGCCAAGTGTTGCGCCCCAGTTGATCAATACTGTTGACTAATTCCGCCACCAGGCGATCGCGAATGAATTGTCCCCGGTCTGAAAGTAAAAATTCTGTTGCTTCATTAAGCACATAATCAAAATCAAAGCCAGGGGAATTTTTGGCATTACGCAATAAATTTTCCAAACGATTCCATCGGAAACTCCCCTCTTTAAATAGTAATTCTTTCAGGGAAGTGCGTAGCTCTTCTGATTGATCCGTTAACAATCTTTTAGCGATATAGGGATAGGCTTTGCTCAATACCTTGAAGTTAGGATCAATACCAATGGCAATACCTTCTAGGGTGACCATGGAACGAATAATCAGAGCATAATAAGCCGGCACCCGGAAAGGAAACTCATACATCATGGCCGACATTTGATCGGTGATGCTCTTAAAGTTTAACTCCGCCACACTGGCCCCCAACGCATTACCAAACACCTGACCAAGGGCGGGAATAATCGGTTTTAAATCCGTATCTGGTTTGAGAAAATCCAGTTTGACATAATCCTTAGCTAGGGAATCAAAATCCCGGTTCACCAAATGAACCACTGCCTCGATCAAACCATAGCGCTGGTAAGGCTGAATAGTACTCATCATGCCGAAGTCCAAGTAGGCCAAACGGCCGTCCGCCATGGCCAATAAATTGCCGGGGTGGGGATCGGCGTGGAAAAAGCCATGTTCCAACAATTGCCGCAGGGAGCACTGTACCCCCACTTCCACCAAATGGGTAGCATCAATACCCTGGGCTTGGATCGCTTTGATATTGGTTAACTTAATTCCTTCCACCCACTCCATGGTCAAAACCCGTCGGCCAGTGTATTGCCAATAGATACTGGGCACATAAATTTCTGGCAAACTGCCATAGAGTTGGGCGAATTTTTCGCCATTAATGGCCTCTTGGTAATAGTTCATTTCCTCGAATACTCGACTGGCCAATTCGTCGGTAATGGCCACCAAATCAGAGCGCAATCTTTTCACCGATCGCCGGGCCCAGAGGGAGAGGGAGCGCATGATGTAAATATCAAGGGTGATGCGTCGCACCAAATCTGGCCTTTGTACCTTAACTGCCACAGCTTCGCCGGTTTTCAACTTACCCTTATACACCTGCCCCAAGGAGGCGGCGGCAATGGGCTCCGGAGATAATTCGGCGTAAATTTCCTCGGCGGGGGCCCCCAACTCCTCTTCAATAAAACGATAGGCAACCTCGTTGGGAAAGGAAGGTAATTGGTCCTGTAACGTTGTCAACTCATCCAAAAAGACCGGCGGCACTAAATCGGGCCTGGTGGAAAGAGCTTGGCCAACTTTGATATAAGTAGGGCCAAGATTGGTTAATAGTTCTCTTAATTGAATAGCTTTCGCCCTGGAAACGGTGGGGTCTTTACCCCTCAATTTTTCCCACCAAATACCCAGAATAAATCGCAATAGGGGAAACAAAATATTGATTAAACGACCTAATACTTGTAACGGCCGCTTGCGATAAAACTCCATGATCAAATCTGGGTGATATTCCCAACTTTCCGGGAACATATCACTAACAGGTCCTAAATCCTCCAGATGACTTTTGGGCAAACGGGGGGGGCGAACTTCCTCCACCACTGCGTCGATCACCACTACATCGCGATCTTGTTCGGCGGTGGTAACGGGCATGGGGGCTGGAGACATATTAATGGTTTTAATAATTACTTAATTTTGCTGGCTGGTTCAGCGGGAGCCAACATTGGCAAGGATTGAGGAGGAACCCGTTAATGGATGACTAAATACTGCCAAGCCTAGGCTTCCAGTGGCATTCTAACGAGAATGGGTTGGCCCTGGCTACCTGGGTTAGGATGGGGAAAACCGTCTTTAGCTGGTGCAATGTAGCTTGGTTGAGGTGTCTGTGTCCGTTGATTGGCCTCGTTTACAAAAGGCTTTGACCGTGGAAGTGGAGCGGGGTTTTCAGAATTTGCAGGGTAAACAGCACCGCTTTGGCGACTTCCTCTGTTTAAGTTTTGGCAGTCCTCCCCCCCCTGGTAGTTCCCCCGGCGATCGCCAGAAATGGCGGGAGTTTGCCCAAAGATTTGCCCAGTATGACCAACTGGAGGAAGCTGAAAGAAAAAGTTTGGTGGCCAGTACCCGTCGTTTTTTACATCAATTACGTCGCAGTTTGGAATCTCCTCCTAGGGATTCTGTACCAAAAAAGGATTTACTAGCCCAGGTTAATCGTCCCCAAGTTTCCGAACCCCGTTATCCTAAATCGGGTCAAATTGAACTCCATACCCCTTTAGCAACGGTAGTTTCCCAGAGTCAACATCAAACTAAACTGCTCAAAAACTTGGGTTTAGCAACGGTGGAAGATTTGTTGTTCTATTTCCCCAGGGATTATTTGGACTATGCCCAACAGGTAACTATTGCTGAATTAACAGCGGGGGAAACGGTAACCATTGTGGGGCGGGTGGTAAATTGCACTTGCTTTACCAGTCCCAAAAATCAGAATTTAAATATTTTGCAAATCCAGTTGCGGGATCAAACAGGGCGGATCAAACTATCCCGTTTTTATGCCGGTAAACGGTTTGCCCATCGGGGTTGGCAAGAGAAAATCAAAAAACTTTACCCTCCCCAGGCAGTGGTGGCGGCCTCTGGCTTGGTGAAATCTAGTAAATTTGGTCTGACTCTGGATAATCCGGAAATTGAGGTGCTAGATCGCCATAGTCCCAGCATTGACTCTTTCAAAGTGGGTCGGGTGCTGCCCGTTTACCCCCTCACTGAAGGCATAACAGCGGATTTTTTACGGAAATTAGTTCTAGCCTGTCAAACGGCGATCGCCAAGTTGTCTGATCCTCTGCCCCAAGAGATTAGGGAAAAATATGAATTAATTGATTTGCAAACCGCCATTGCCCAAATTCACTTCCCTGAGAATACGGAAAAGTTAAGTTTAGCCAGGAGAAGATTAGTATTTGATGAATTTTTCTATTTACAGTTAGGATTTTTGCAAAGACGTTACGAACAAAAACAGCAGCAACAAAGCGCTATTTTTACTCCCCATGGCGAATTATTAGAAAAATTTAGTGACTTATTGCCCTTCCGGTTAACCCAAGCTCAACAACGGGTAGTAAATGAAATTTTGCAAGACTTAAATAAACCAAGTCCTATGAATCGTCTAGTACAAGGGGATGTGGGATCCGGGAAAACGGTGGTGGGGGTTTTTGCAATTTTAGCCGCTCTCCAGGGAGGTTACCAAGCGGCTCTAATGGCCCCTACGGAAGTGTTAGCAGAACAGCATTATCAAAAATTAGTAAGTTGGTTTAATTTGCTTTATTTGCCAGTGGAATTGTTAACGGGGTCCACTAAAACTGCCAAAAGAAGGGAAATTCATGCCCAATTATCTACGGGTCAATTACCGTTACTAGTGGGAACTCATGCCCTAATTCAAGAAACAGTTAACTTTCAACGGTTGGGTTTAGTGGTTATTGATGAACAACATCGTTTTGGGGTACAACAGCGGGCTAAGCTTTTGGCCAAAGGTAATGCGCCCCATGTTTTAAGCATGACCGCCACTCCCATTCCCCGCACCCTTGCTTTAACCCTCCATGGGGACCTAGAAGTGAGCCAAATTGACGAATTGCCCCCCGGCCGTCAGCCCATTCACACCAGTGTCATCACTGCCAAGGAAAGGCCACAAATGTACGAACTGATTCGGCGGGAAGTGGCCCAGGGTCGTCAAGTCTACATCATTTTTCCGGCGATCGAAGAATCGGAAAAATTAGACATTAAAGCAGCAGTGGAAGAGCATAAGTATTTAACTGAAAAAATCTTTCCCAACTTTAATATCGGCCTGTTACATGGCCGATTAAAAAGTGCTGAAAAAGAGGCCGCTCTAACAGCTTTTCGAGAAAAGCAAACAGAAATTATTGTTTCCACTACCGTGATCGAAGTGGGGGTCGATGTTCCCAATGCCACAGTGATGGTGATTGAAAATGCAGAGCGTTTTGGTCTTTCCCAACTGCATCAATTGCGAGGGCGAGTCGGTCGAGGTAGTCACCAGTCCTATTGCTTATTGGTCACCAACAGTAAAAGTAATGATGCCCGGCAAAGATTGGGAGTAATGGAACAGTCCCAAGATGGTTTCTTTATTGCAGAAATGGATTTACGTTTGCGGGGCCCAGGGGAATTTTTAGGCACTAAACAATCAGGATTACCGGATTTTGCTTTGGCTAGTTTGGTGGAAGATCAAGAGGTTCTATTGTTGGCGAGGGAAGCAGCGGAAACCATGATGGTAGAGGATCCTAATTTAGAGGCGCATCCTGATTTAAAAATAAAATTAGTCCAAAGATATGAAAAGTTATTAGGGGGAGAAATATTGACCTAACCAGAGATACATGGGGAATGTCCATCGTCCCAGCCTTTGTTTGTTAGAATAGTTCCCCATTGATTAATTGTTTTGTAATTCCTTTTTGTTAGTAAAATTTATGATTTGGCCCTTCAAAACCAGCACCCGTAAAAAGATTGCCCGCATTGAAGTGACCGGGGCGATCGCCAGTGGAACCCGCAAAGCAGTATTGAAGGCTCTAAAGACGGTGGAAGAAAAAAAATATCCCGCCCTATTGGTCCGCATCGATTCCCCTGGGGGCACAGTGGTGGATTCCCAGGAAATTTACACTAAATTGAAGCAATTAAGCGAAAAGATCAAAGTTGTGGCCAGTTTTGGTAACATTTCTGCTTCTGGAGGTGTGTACATTGCCATGGGTTGTCCCCACATCATGGCGAACTCTGGCACCATCACCGGCAGTATTGGCGTAATTTTACGGGGCAATAACCTGGAAAGATTACTAGAGAAAGTGGGAGTTTCTTTTAAAGTGATTAAATCCGGGCCCTACAAAGACATTTTGTCCTTTGACCGGGAATTGCTGCCGGAGGAACAGTCTATTTTGCAGGCTTTGATTGACGACAGCTACGGGCAATTTGTCTCCACGGTGGCGGCGGGGCGCAATTTGGCAGTGGAAAAAGTCAAAGAATTTGCCGACGGAAGAATTTTCACCGGGCAACAGGCTCTGGAATTGGGTTTAGTCGATCGCCTGGGCACGGAGGAAGATGCAAGGCAATGGGCCGCTACTTTGGCGGGCTTGGATCCAGACAAAGTAGAACTGGATACCATTGAAGACCCCAAACCTTTAGTCAGAAGACTCACCGGTGGTGATAGTCAACTACAGACCATGGCCGATAACCTTGGTTTGACGGAAAGCCTAAAATGGTGCGAGTTTGAGCTTTCCACCAGTGGTCAACCCCTCTGGCTTTATCGATGAATGGGGTAAATTTATGTCTCAACTTTGCGGAGTGACTAAACCACGCCCATATAGTTAGTCGCTAGTTACTCAGATTTACGGGCAGCAGGGGGAGCGGGTAATCCGGCATTAGCATCGGCGGGGGCGGCTGCAGGAGCAGCAACTGGGGCCGGAGCACTGACTGCCCTAGGGGGAGCTGAGGGTGCAGAAGCTGGAGCACTAGTCCTAGCAGTTTGGATATTACTGGGGCGGGCGGCATCGGTCTGGGTACGGCGATGACGGCGGGGTCGCTCAGTGGTGTTCTGACCGTCTGTTTCCGGTGAGCTAGGAGGAGCAAGGGTTTTGACCCGACGCTTAATGGGTTCGGCTTTAATGCTGGGTTTACGTTGGTCGAGATTTTTGGGCAGGGCAGGGAAGGATTGCACCGGCATCCCCTTGGTGGCGTCCCGCATAAATTGTCCCCAAACCATGGCGGCGGTGGTGCTGGCTCCATTGGTGGGGCGACTATTGTCGTTGCCTAACCACACCCCGGTGACCAGTTGGGGAATATAACCAATAAACCAAAGATCCTTTGCTTCATCCGATGTACCGGTTTTTCCTGCTACTTGGCGATCGCCTAATTGAGCGGGGCGACCAGTACCGGAAGTGACGACCCGACGCATCATGGAAGTGAGGATGGCATTGCTTTCGGGATCTAGGGCTTGGGTTTGTTTATGTTCTGCCTTGTACACCACTTCCCCTTGAGCGTTGACCACATTTTGGATGGCGTAGGGTTGCACATGGGTACCCTTATTGGCAAAGGTACCGTAGGCACTGGTCATTTCCAACGGGGTCATTTCCCAAGCGCCTAAAGCGAGGGAATAGGTAGGTTCCAGCTTGGAAGTAATCCCCATTTGTCGGGCCAAATTGATGACTGGATTCCAGCCCACATCCAGCAGTAAGCGCACCGCCACCACATTGACAGAACTGGTGAGAGCATCCGTCAGGGACATGTTGCCGCCAGTATAGCGATCGCCATAGTTGGCCGGTTGGTAGCCGCCAATGTCAATGGGCACATTAAGGTAACTTTTGTTGGGGGAAATGCCGGAGGCGATCGCCGCTCCGTACAGAATGGGTTTAAAAGTTGATCCTGGTTGTCGTTTGGCTTGGGTCACTCGGTTAAACTGACTGGCATCGTAGTCTTTGCCACCCACCATCATTTTGATGGCCCCGGTGCGGGGATCCATGGCCACCATGGCCCCTTCAGAAAACCGCTGCCAACGGCCGTATCTTTTCACCGCATCGCTGAGAACAGTTTGGGCTTCCTCTTGCCATTGTTGATTGAGGGTAGTGTTCACAGTTAATCCCCCCTGTTGCAGTTCTTCTTCCGGTAATTTGGCCCGCAACTCATCCAAAATATAGTCAGCAAAAAATTCCGCCTCCCGGTTAAAGCGCTTCAGGGGACTGGGGTTGATTACTAAGGGTTCGGCGATCGCCGCCTGGGCCTCTGCGGGGGTAATAAAACCCACTTCTGCCATGCGGTTCAACACTTCATTACGGCGACGGGTAGCTAGCTCCAAATTTTGTCGGGGGGAATAAACACTGGGGGCTGGTACTACTCCCGCTAAAGTGGCCGCCTCCCCTAGGGTCAACTCTTCCGGAGTCTTGCTGAAATAGGCATGGGCCGCATCTGCTACCCCGTAGGCCCCAGAGCCCAGATAGATCAAGTTTAGATAGCGTTCCAAAATTTGATCTTTGGGTAAGGCAGTCTCAATTTTTTGAGCCAATCGCACCTCCTTCAATTTCCTGGCTAGGGTGCGGTCTTGGGTAAGAAACACGAGGCGGGCTAACTGTTGGGTAATGGTACTGCCTCCTTGCATTACGCCCCCGGATTGCACATTGGACAGGGACGCCCGCATAATGCCCTGGAGATCAATGCCCCGGTGTTCCCGGAAGCGACTATCTTCACTGGCAACGAATGCCTGCTCCACTAGGGGCGGAATTTCCCCCATGGTGACTTTATCGTGGCTGACATTACCAATTTCCTGGAGAATGGCCCCATTGGCCGCCTTGATGGTCATGGTTCCCCTAGGGGCATAGGTGACCACATCGGCGATCGCCACCTGGGTCATGGTTTCCAACTGGTAAAAGCCCCAGGCCAAAGCGGAAGTTCCCATGCCGGCCCCCAAGCCAAAACCAAATACCAACCAAAATCGAGGCTGTTGAGTTAATTGGGAAACCGATCGCCCAACGTTTTTTAGTCCGGTGACCAAAGCAAGGGGCGTTTTGGGCGCAGACTGTTTATGTTTACCCCTTTTGCGGCGGCGACGGCGGCGGCTCCCCCTCTCCAATGTATTGTCGGCAGAGGATAGGGGAACGGACGTAACTTGCTCAGCAGTGACGGTAGATGCCCCAGGTTCACTACCATTACCATTGCTTTTGTTTTGCTCCGCTGCTGCTGCTCCATTGGCTGAGCTATGGTGTTGAACGTTTTGAATATTAATGGCTGTAACCATTTCCCTGCCCCTGCCATAACCCGGTTCCAGTTCGGCGGCATCGCCATCCCCAGGGAAAATTAACCCATCATCGCCATCGACAGAATTTTGCGCTTCAGACTCAAGATGTTGTGCAACCTGTGCAACGGGGAGAGTCTTTTCCTCGATCGCCGAAGATTTAACCTCTTCCTCCACTTCCAATGTGTTCGCTAACTGGTGGAGAAAGTTGACGGTAGAGCGCTTAAGTTTGCGGGAGAAGGATTTAAACACGGCGGTGGATAGGCACGGGAAGGCCGAATTTGGTTAAAAAGGACAAACCTAACAGCTAAATAGCTTCGCCGACAAGCCCTTTCCTAATGTATCTCCTACCATTATGTCAAGGAAAATTTCAGTAAGGGCAAATCTAAAGTGCAGATTAGGGACTGGAGAAACAGTCCTGGCCAATCCTAACTAAGCTATGGAATCAACGGTTAGCTTTTCCAGTTTAATTCTGATACGGAGAGGGGGGGATTCGAACCCCCGTTGAGTTGCCCCAAAACAGATTTCGAGTCTGCCGCATTCAACCGCTCTGCCACCTCTCCAGGGAATTCTTGAGAAGGATTTCTGCAATTTTCCGCCCCCATCTTAGCGCAGATTTGCCGTGGGTTATTCTGGGCTTCAGGTATTGGGGTAGAATACGGGGATTGTTGACGACCATGGCCTTGCCGTCAGTTAGACCCAGAAACGACACCACGAATCTAGTCTCTCTGAGGTGTGCCTGGGGATTCGCCCTCACCTCCAGTATAAATTCCTGACTGCCGATCGCCGTGACTACCCAAATCCCCGTTCCCCCCGTTGTAAGCGACCAGGCTCTGCCGGACCGCATATCCGATCGCCTCAAGGGGCAGATCATCGTTATTTTAGACTTTGGCTCCCAGTATTCGGAACTAATTGCCCGACGCATCCGGGAAACTGAAGTTTATTCCGAAGTTTTGTCCTACCGCACCACGGCGCAACAGTTGCGGGAAATTAAGCCCAAAGGCATTATCCTTTCCGGTGGCCCCAATTCCGTTTACGACCAGGGGGCTCCCGAGTGTGACCCAGAAATTTTTCAGTTAGGCGTTCCTGTGTTGGGAGTCTGCTATGGCATGCAACTGATGGTTAAACAGTTGGGCGGCCGGGTGGAGCGGGCCAAGCGGGGGGAATATGGCAAAGCGAGTCTGCACATCGACGACCCCACTGATTTGCTCACCAATGTAGAAAACGACAGTACCATGTGGATGAGCCATGGGGATTCCTGTGTGGATCTGCCGACGGGCTTTGAAATCCTCGCCCACACGGACAATACTCCCTGTGCAGCGATCGCCGATCATCAAAAGGCTTTGTTTGGGGTACAGTTTCACCCGGAAGTGGTGCATTCTGTGGGGGGCATTGCCCTCATCCGCAACTTTGTCTATCACATTTGCCACTGTGAACCCACTTGGACCACCGCCGCTTTCATTGAAGAATCCATTCGGGAAGTCCGTTCCCAAGTAGGTGATCGCCGAGTTTTATTAGCCCTTTCCGGTGGGGTAGACTCATCCACTTTGGCTTTTCTGCTCCATCGGGCGATCGGGGATAACCTCACCTGTATGTTCATTGACCAAGGTTTCATGCGTAAAGGGGAGCCGGAAAGGTTAGTGGAACTATTTGATCACCAGTTTCATATCCCGGTCCAATACGTCAACGCCCGCGACCGTTTCCTCAAGCAACTGGAAGGAGTAACGGACCCAGAGGAAAAACGTCGGCTGATTGGGCACGAATTTATCCAGGTATTTGAAGAAGAGTCCAACCGTCTTGGGCCCTTTGATTACTTGGCCCAGGGAACCCTTTATCCCGACGTAATCGAATCGGCTGATAGTAACGTGGACCCGAAAACCGGCGAACGGGTGGCGGTAAAAATTAAAAGTCACCACAACGTCGGAGGTTTACCCAAAAATCTCCGCTTTAAACTGGTGGAACCCCTCCGCAAACTATTCAAAGACGAAGTAAGAAAATTAGGTCGCTCCATTGGTTTACCAGAAGAAATTGTCCGTCGTCATCCTTTCCCTGGCCCTGGCCTAGCCATTCGTATCATTGGCGAAGTTACCTCAGAGCGGCTTAATATTTTGCGGGATGCGGACTTCATTGTGCGGGACGAAATTTCCAAACGGGGTATTTACCATGACTATTGGCAAGCTTTTGCTGTACTGTTACCCATCCGCAGCGTGGGGGTAATGGGGGACAAACGCACCTATGCTCACCCCGTTGTTCTACGCTTTATCACCAGTGAAGACGGTATGACCGCCGATTGGGCCCGGGTTCCCTACGATATTCTCGAAGCCATTTCCAACCGCATTGTCAACGAAGTTAAGGGGGTTAACCGGGTAGTTTATGACATCACGTCCAAGCCCCCTGGCACTATCGAGTGGGAATGATCAGAACAATGGGGAAGACATAAATAAATTCCCCAATTTTTAAGCAACGAAGTCAAATTTAAGCGCTAGAAGAAAACCAGAAAAACCATGGCCAGACCCATTGCCATCGACTTGTTTGCGGGCTGTGGTGGCATGTCCTTGGGTTTAGAAGCCGCTGGATTTGATATTGCCGCCGCGGTGGAATTTGATGCAGTGCATTGTTTGGTCCATCATCATAATTTTCCCTATGGTGTTACTATCTGTCGGGATATTGCTCTGGTAAGTGCGGGCGAAATTCTAAGAAAGTTAAATAATAAAGGTTATTCAAGCGATATAGACCTGATTGCTGGAGGCCCTCCCTGTCAAGGCTTTTCCCTCATGGGTAAAAGGCAGTTGGATGATCCTCGTAACTCCTTGGTGTTTGAATATGTGCGAATGATTCGGGATCTCAAACCCAAATATTTTTTATTTGAAAATGTTCCCGGTATGCGATCGGGGCAACATAAAAAATTTTTAGAGGAATTAGTTAGGGAATTTGAAACCATTGGTTACCACATCGAAAAACCAATTTTAGTGCTAGATGCGTCCCTCTATGGTGCTCCCCAAAAACGAAAAAGGTTGATTATTCTCGGCTCCAGAAAAGATGTCAAGCCTGTCACCTATCCCCTTCCACTCTATTTTGACGTTGCTGAATTAAAACAAAGTAATTGTTCTGAAAAATCAGTTTCTAACATAGCTTATAAACCGCCATTTACCTGTGGAGAAGCCATTGATGATCTAGTTGACCATACACCCTATGCAGTAGGAGAAGACCAAGGTATTCCATCAGAATTATTGGATTATTCAGCCCTGAGAAAAAGTTATGCCATCCATGCAAATGGAGCATTTTCCCTCTGCCATAAGCGCCAAGTTAATAATTTAGTTTATGGCCATATTGGTTCTCAACATACTGAAAAATCAATGAAAAGATTTGCGGATACTGTCCCTGGAACGGTGGAAAGAACCAGTCGCTTTCTGCGGCTATCAAAAACTGGTTTATGTAATACCCTGAGGGCCGGCACTGCTAGTGATAAGGGTGCTTATACCGCCCCTAGGCCAATACACTACGCCTTACCTAGATGTATAACTGTGAGAGAAGCGGCCAGACTCCATACCTATCCGGATTGGTTTCAGTTCCACAACACCATCTGGCACGGCTTTCGGGAAATTGGTAACTCCGTCGTACCTTTGCTGGCTAAGGTTTTGGGAGAACAGGTTATGGCCGCATTGAATTGTTCTGTTGAGGATTTGCCGGTTTATGAACTGGAGCCCCAAGACCGAACATTACTACATTACAATTTGCCCCAGGCTAGTCGATATTTATGTGCCAAATCCCATTCCTAAAGCAGTTAGAATTACCACTCCAAAAATTAGACGGTACCAAACAAAAATCCAGGTGCTACGTTTTTGCAAAAATTTGATCAGCCAGGCGATCGCCAGATAGGAAAAAACAGCAGAGGAAATGGTGCCAACAATGAGGGGGAGGATTGCATCGTTACTGAGATTTTTGTCCAGTAGACCCTTTAATTCCACTAGACCAGCGATAGTAATGGCCGGGATGCCCAGCAGAAAAGAAAAACGGGCAGCGGCGGCCCGCTCTAGATTGATAAATAAACCAGCAGTTAAGGTCGAGCCGGAACGGGATACTCCGGGAATCAGGGCTAGGGCTTGGGCGGTGCCCATAATTAACCCATCCTGCCAGCGTAATTTTTCAAAGGGACGGCGATGGGTGCCCAATTTTTCTGCCAGGGCTAGCAATAGGGCCATGACAATGGAGGCGATCGCAATGGTGCTCAAACTGCGGAAGAAGGAATTGTCCAAGTCTTGCACTAACAGTTTCATTAATAGTCCAAAGAAAACAATGGGAATGGTGCCCAAACCAATACCCAGACCTAATTTAAATTCGAGGGAATCGTATTGGCGAGTTTGCACAGCTTTGATAATGCCCTTAGCAATGCCGGTTAAATCTTCCCAGAAGTACCAAAATACGGCTCCAATGCTACCCAATTGAATAACGGCGGTGAACGCCACCCCTGGATCGCCCCAACCTAAAGCCATGGGCACTGCTTTTAAATGGGCTGTACTACTAATGGGTAGAAATTCCGTTGCCCCCTGAATAAAGCCCAACACAAAGGCTTGGAACAGATTAATGGATATGCCATTAGATATTACCCCCGTCTCCACTGCCTCGCTGGGAAGGATGGGCTGGGCCACTGCAATCCCCCAAGCTTGATGATAAACAACGGCGATCGCCACACTGAGACTAAAGGCACTGAGAAAATTTAATTGGCGGGGGGACATTAACTGTCGATGATAATCGGGACTCAAAGATCCTAGCCTATAGTGGCAGAGCAATTTCTTGAAACGTTTTTAAACTGTCCCCTAGAATTGTGATCGCCCCACCGTTGCAACTCCATGGCTTTTCCTATCCTCGTCACCGGCCCCAGTCGTTCAGGTAAAAGTGAATGGGCCGAACATCTTGCAGCGCAAAACCATCCATCCGTTATCTACATTGCCACTGGCAAGGAAAATGCCGCGGACGTAGACTGGCAAAATCGCATTCAACAACATCGCGATCGCCGTCCGTCCCATTGGCAAACGTTATGCGTAGACCAGAATTTGACTGACACTCTAGAAACCCTACCGGCGGGAAGTTGTGCCTTAGTGGACTCCCTGGGAGGGTGGGTAGCCAATACCCTAGAGCTATCTCCAGAGCAATGGCAAACTAAACAAAGGGAATTGATCACTTTTGCGACACAGGGGCAAAATACTCCCATAACTATTATCTTTGTGGCCGAAGAAACGGGGTGGGGGGTGATTCCAGTCTATGCCTTAGGACGCATTTTTCGGGACCGTTTGGGCGCCCTCACTCGTCAACTGGGGGGACTTTGTGGTCAAGTTTACCTCGTGACCGGCGGTTATGCAGTGGATTTGCGCCGATGGGGAGAACCCCTACCGCCACCAAGGGATTGATGAGCAAAACTGAAGTAATCATTAAGTTGTTGTAAACAAATATCAGTCCCCACTCAGGAATCGTTAACATGGAGGCCAGCCGCACAGCAGGAGGAAACTTCTGGATTTTTCAGGAGTATTATTCACCATGGCAGACGCCATTGAAGTTAAAAATTATCTAGGTCACTGGTTTCAGCTTGGCCGGGCAGTAATCTTTCCCAAAAGTAATGAGGTCGTTTTACCCAGTCCGATTTTTGCTGGCCAACGATTCTCCCGAGCCTTCGAAGATTGTTGGCAACGCATCCTCACTAGTCGGGAAGATTGTTATCTAGAAGGGACGGAACAAACCCTCCAAAGCCTACTTAGCGGTGATTGGGAAATTATCAGTTGTGCCCGCTGTGCGTTGCCGGTGCCCCTGTCCCACAGTCAAATTCCCAATTCTCTTTGTCCTTGTGTTGAGGTGGAATCCTGGCCGAATTTGGAGTTACCATTGCCCCGCCTACCGGCCAATCAAGTTTGCACCCTAAGAAAAGTTCAGGAGCGGCTGATCCGACAGGAGGAGGGAGACTGACCAATGTTCACATGGACAATGTGTTTGCTGTTCGATCGCCTTTGAGTAGACTGGGGGACACTGGCTGGGCTAGAAATTTTCCAGCATCGACAAAAGTGAATGGATGCCCGAGAATCACAGGCAAAATCTGCCTGGGCACTGCTTCAAAACCGTAGAAAAGGTTAAATTACCGGATTTTTGATTGCCAAGGCTGGCCAATAGATTAGAATGTAACGGAAAGGTTTACATTTTGTTACATATGTTGGTGCCCATTCTCATTTTTGATGTGGCTTTGGTGGCCTGGTCCCTCCACCTTATGCAACAGGCGATCGAAGAGCAGGAATTTTCTTTGATGCTGGCCGGAACTCTCGTAGCAGCAGCGGCGGCCGCCACATTGGTGGTTTATTTTCTCATGGGCCATTGTTTATCTCAATTGAGCCAGACTCTTTGACCAGCAGCATTGAGCTTTGATAATTGGTTGTCAAATTAGTCTTTGATTCAAAAGTTTACCTAAGACAGTCCCTCTTTGAGCTAGCCCAGCAGTTTTAGGCACGAATCCTCTGAATTCACCCATTTATAAAGTCTCTAGGAAGGCAGGAATATTTTAGATTAAGCAGATATCTTCTATGGAAAGCACGGGGAAATATTGACTACTGGCCACTGTTTCAGACCTTGTTCACCAGCTCCACACACGCCCTATCCTGTCGGCCTAAAGAGCTACTAAAGGGCAAAAGCCATGCTTGACAGAAGCTTCACCAATCGCCTCCATTTTATTAACGGAAATTTGGTTGCGGCCCCAGGAAAAATTAGTGCGCCAGCCCTCAAACTCTAGCAAAATGGCCTCCGCAAAACAGGCGAACATTTGCCGGGAGGGAATATCCATCTCCACAATCTTCATAATTTCCCAGGTAATATCAAGGGAATGTTCTACAATCCCCCCCTTGAGAATATGCACCCCATCCGCTTTCACCCTGGTGTCTAAATTCTTGGGATAGCCCCCATCCACAATCAAACAGGGCTTTTTCAGCATTTCCCCCGCAATTTCTACCCCCTTGGGCATACTAGCCACCCAAACAATAATATCTGCCTGGGGCAGGGCTGTTTCCAAATCCATAATTTTGCCCCGACCCAATTCCTCTTGGAGATTTTCCAATCTTTGGCGGTTACGGGCAATTAGCAATAATTCCTTAACTTGATGTTTGCTATCTAACCAACGACATACGGCGCTACCAATATCTCCCGTGGCGCCACAAACCGCTACCGTTGCCTGACTTAGATCAATACCCAACTGTTTAGCTCCAGACTCGACCTGACGGCAGATCACATAAGCGGTGTGGGTATTACCAGTGGTGAACCGCTGAAAATCTAGTTCCACATTGCGGACTTGATTATTTTGCTTGAGGTTAAATTCTTCAAATACGATTGAAGAAAAGCCTCCCAGGGCCGTAATATCCAAGCCCACCTTTTGGGCCAGGGCCATAGCATTGAGGATTTTACGAATGGCCGCTTTGATCCGCCGTTGGGTTAACATTTCCGGCAAAAAGCAAGACTCCACATATTTGCCTTCAATCACCTGCCCCGTCACACTTTTCACCTGAAAATTATCAACCACTTGGGGAGGAGCCGAACACCAAAAATCCAGGCCTTGGTTGGCGTACTCAGGATAGCCTAAATCTTCAGCAACCGCTTGGGCGTGTTCTAAACTCGTGAGATGACCAATAAGACCAAACATTGATAATAGTCAGAATAAATAGGGGAAGGTATCGCTTTCCGCTCAGTTAACGACTCCGATCGCCATAAAGCTTTACACAGTATGGCACAATTTGACGAACTTCCCGTTGGCATGGGCCAGCTTCCTAAAAGCACTCCAGAATAGGGAAAAACCCACAGATCCTAAGAAGCTTGGGATTTGTGGGCTCATGAAATAGTTGAAGATATTTCTAGCCGGGACTAGACTCCGGCCAAACCGTAGGAAGACATACGCATAATTTCCCTGGTGCTGAAGCCGATGTTACTGAGGGCTTCGCCGTAGCTGATCATAAAATCTTCCACTAGGGCTTCTTTTTCCATGCCCAATACCTTGGCGTCCCCCTGCACTTGGTTGAGCATTTTCCACACTAAGGGTAGGTTTTCTTTGTTGGCCTGCTCCAGTTCTTCCTTAGCGGTGGCAAAGTTGGCCTTTAGCCATTCTTCCCCGTAGTTGAGGTGGGTGTATTCGTCCTTGACTACGCCCTCAGTGATTTTCCGAGCAAAGTCGTCCGCCACAGGGATATATATGTTATAGGCGGCGATCGCAAAAGCTTCGATAATCAAAGCCTGGATCAATAAACAGGTAACAACTTTCCCTTCGCTAAAAGCGTGCTGGAAATTGCCATGGAGACCGGCGAAAAATTCCTGGGCATAGGGCATATCAGGGTTCACTTGGAGGTTGTTGCCACAGGCTTGGAAACCTTTTTTATGGCGGTTTTCCATTTTGGCCAAGCGGGTCAACTCTTCTTTGTCTTCCGGCAAGAGTTCCGCCATCTGGAGGTAGTTGCTGTAGGCTTCCTGTTCGCCTTCAATGACAATGGCGTTGATGCGGCTATAGGCGTCTTTGTAAATTTCGCTGGAATAGTCAAATTCGGTGCGGACAGCAAGCTCGGGCATAGGGGCGTTGGACTCCTGTGGATGGACGGTTAAAAGGTCGATGAAGACCAGAGAATCAAAGTAAAGAAAGGTTAAGAAATTAACCCCCGGTTGTCTTTATAATACAGACTCTAAATTAATGCAAATCCCGGAGGATCATAGCGGTCTAACCATAGGGAACACCTATCCAGTTGATTTAGTAATCTACATGGCCAGATCTGCTGCGATTTGAGTTGGCACCATTCTAGCAAAACTAGTCTAAGTTGCTGGGGGGGAGGTTAGTCCTGGGGATAGGAAGAGGGTCCAATTAGTTCCACTTGGGAATCATTACCAATCAGGAAGCGCAAAGCCTGGGGACGGCGGGGAGCGGGAAAAATTTTGGCGTTTTTGCCGATGACACTATCGACAATTCTTTGTTGGATGGCCACAATGCTAGCTCCTTGGAGCACGACACTATGTTCAAGATCTGCATCCCTGATTTTAACTCCCTCGGCAATACTGCTATAGGGACCGATGAAGCAGTTTTCCAGATGACAGTTGGGGCCGATCGCCACGGGGCCACGGATGACGCTGTTGATAATTTGACTGTGGGGGCCAATGGTTACCCGACCGGAGATTTTGCTTTGATCGTCTACGGTGCCTTGGATGTTTTTTTCCACTAGGGTATCGAGGATAATCTGATTGGCGGCCAGCAGGTCGTCTTTCTTACCGGTGTCGAGCCACCATCCTTTTAGTTGTAGGGATTCCACCCGATAATCATGGCTGATCAGATATTGAATTGCATCGGTGATTTCTAGTTCTCCCCGGGCAGAGGGCTCAATGTTGGCGATCGCCTGGTGAATGGTCGGGGCAAAAAAGTAAAGTCCCACTAGGGCCAAGTTGGAAGGGGGATGCTCTGGTTTTTCCACTAGGGCTAAAACTTTGCCTTGGTCATTAACGGTGGCCACCCCAAAGGCGCTGGGATTGGACACTCGCCGCAGTAGAATCAAGGAATCGAGGGATTTAGCCTGAAAATGGGCGAGGAATTGCTCTAGGTGGTCTTGAATTAGGTTATCGCCTAAATACATCACAAAAGGGGAATCTTGGAGAAAGTCTGCCGCCGTTTTCACTGCATGGGCCAACCCCAATGGTTCGGATTGCAAAATATAGGTAATCTGGATACCGAACTTTTCTCCGTTGCCGGTGATAGTTTTAATTTCCTCTCCCGTTTCTGGGCTAATAATAATGCCAATGTCGGTAATGCCAGCTTTGGCGATCGCCTCAATGCCATACCAGAGGATTGGTTTGTTAGCCACAGGCACCAACTGCTTAGCCCCGGTGTAGGTGAGGGGACGCAAGCGAGTTCCTTTGCCACCGGAGAGAATGAGAGCCTTCATAAAAATCTTGATAGCGGTTATGTTGTTGGGTCTAGGGTTCAGTGAACAGTTATCAGTAAGCAGGAATCGGTCAACACTGACCATTAAAACCTAATCGAGAAATGATGGCGTAAGCATCTGCCCGTAAATTGACTGATTTCGTGTCATCATCAAAAATCTCTATGCCCCATCTCAACTTGCCTGATATGTTTATTGGTGGTGGCTTTTGCCTTCCCTAACCGACCCATTGCTCCCTTGCCCTATGCCCCTGCAAACCTTTCTATTTGAAATTGGAACTGAAGAATTACCCGCCGATTTTGTTCGCAGTGCGATCACCCAGTGGCAAGGGTTAATTCCCCCAGGTTTGGCGGCGGAGTTTTTACAACCGGAGTCGGTGGAAATTTACGGCACGCCCCGGCGCTTGGCGGTGTTGATCAAAGGCTTACCAGAATGCCAGCCCGATCGCCTGGAGGAAATTAAGGGTCCTCCGGCCAGTGCCGCTTTCAAAGACGGGCAACCCACCCCGGCCGCCTTGGGCTTTGCCAAAAAACAGGGGGTCAACCCGGAGGATTTTGAGATCCGCTCCACCCCCAAAGGGGACTTTATTTTTGTCAATAAGCAATTACAGGGCCAAGCTAGCCGGGATTTGTTGCCCAAGCTGGCCCTAAGCTGGCTCAAGGCTTTGGACGGTCGAAGGTTTATGCGTTGGGGAGATGGGGATTGGCGTTTTCCCCGCCCCATTCGTTGGTTAGTTTGTCTGTTGGATGACCAAGTTTTACCCCTACAAATTGACAATGGCTCCACTACCCTAGTAGGCGATCGCCTTTCCCGGGGGCACCGCATTTTGCACCCAGCAGACGTCAGCTTAGAGCATGGTCAGAATTATTTGGCCCAGTTAAAAACGGCCGGGGTTGTAGTAGATCCCCAAGAACGGCGGGCCATGATTGAACAACAAATCACCACCCAAGCGGCCACCCTAGAAGGCGAAGCAATTATCTATGAGGATTTGCTTGATGAGGTGGAACAGTTGGTGGAATATCCCACAGCGGTATTGGGCAAGTTTGATCAGGAATTCCTCAGCTTACCCAGGGAAGTGACTACCACGGTTATGGTTACCCATCAACGCTATTTTCCCGTGGTGGACAAAGATGGAAGGCTATTGCCCCATTTCATCACCATTGCCAACGGTGATCCCAGCAAAGGAGACATTATTGCCGCCGGAAATGGCCGGGTCATTCGGGCCCGCTTAGCCGATGCCAAATTTTTCTATCAAGCCGACTGTGACGATAGCCTCGATAGTTACCTGCCCCAACTAGAAACGGTTACCTTCCAAGAAGAGTTGGGCACCATGCGAGACAAGGTGGACCGCATTATGGAAATGGCCGCGGCGATCGCCGACCAGTTGGGAGTAACAGAGCAACAACGGGGAGAAATCGATAGTACCGCCATGCTGTGTAAAGCGGATTTGGTCACCCAAATGGTGTATGAATTTCCCGAACTACAGGGCATTATGGGGGAAAAATATGCCCTCGTTAGTGGTGAATCGGCAGCGGTGGCCCAGGGCATTGTGGAGCATTACCTCCCCCGGCACCAGGATGATGATTTACCCCAAGGCTTACCGGGTCAAGTGGTGGGCATGGCCGATCGCCTGGATACTCTGGTGAGTATTTTTGGGTTGGGTTTATTACCTACCGGATCTTCCGATCCCTTTGCCCTGCGGCGGGCCGCCAATGCGGTGATTAATGTAGCCTGGGCAGCGAGTTTAGAAATTAATTTGCTGGAATTGTTGACCCAGGGCTGCCGGGATTTTGTTACTTCCCACCCCGATAAAACCTCTCCCCTGCAAGCGTTAAAGACGTTTTTTCTGCAAAGATTACAAACCCTACTTCAGGACGAACAGGGCATTGATTATGATCTAGTCAACGCCGTATTGGGCAATGGGGAGACAAACTGCGACGAGGCTCAAAGTAGATTACATGATCGCCTGTTAGCAGATTTACAGGATGTCAAAGAAAGGGCTCAATATCTGCAAGAATTGCGAGATAACGGTCATTTAGACGCAATTTATCCCACTGTGAACCGTTCTGCCAAGCTAGCTAGTAAAGGCACTTTGCCAACGGACCAATTAGACCCCCGTCCAGTGATTCAAGCGCCCCAACTAGTCCAGGATTCAGAAAAAGCAGTTTACCAAGCATTGCTGGCCATTTATCCCAAAGCGGTAGAAGTACAAGAAAGCCGTGACTATGAAACCTTGGTAAATGCACTACACGAGCTTGCCCCCACCGTGGCGGAATTTTTCGACGGGCCGGATAGCGTATTGGTGATGGCAGAAAACGATGAATTACGGCAAAATCGCCTTAATTTACTCGGTTTAATCCGCAACTATGCTCTGATCCTCGGAGACTTCGGGGCAATTGTTAAAGGCATTTAAGAGCCTGTTTTAAATGTCCTCCTGGCCTCCAATTTGGGGGGAAACTGAGTGAAAGTCCCCCAGTATTGCCGGAGCTTTAGTGAAGAGATTTAGGGGGCTGAACAAAACTGCTAAACACGTTCTAAGCAATAAGGTTCAAGGAATGAAAATGACTCATACAAACAGGTTATTGTTCTCATTCCCAGATTAAATTAACGTTGTATTTTTTGAAATTTTCGTCTTTGCTAATGACGGAAAAATTATGTTGCTGAGCCTGGGCAATAATCATACGGTCAAAAGGATCTCGATGATGCAAGGGCAAATTGCGACAAGCTTCCAAATGTTGCCATGTGATGTTCAAAACCGAAATATTGAGATCAGCAAGTAAATTCTCTAGATCAGTAAAAGCGTAATTAAGCCTTAGTTTGTTGATGTTGAGTTTAATGGCAATCTCCCAGAGAGATACAATGCTGACATAAACTTTTGGCTTGGCTTCAATCAAACTCTTGAGATGTGATGGTAGTTTTATATCATTATCTAAAAACCACAAAAGCGTGTGGGTGTCCAGTAGCATTTACATATACTCCTGCATTTCTTCCAAAGGAGCATCAAAGTCATCTGCCATCCAAATTTTCCCCTTTAGAACACCTGCTTGACGATATTTTTTTTGTCCATCATTGGTTACTGGACTGACTGGTGGTTGCTTAGTCAGCAGAAATTCGACAAAGTGTTCTACTTCAATTTTCATGGCATCGGGGAGAGCATTGATCTTTTCTAGTAGGGCGGTGTCTGTCATGGGATTGCTCCTTAATTTTGACTTTGTATCGATTCTAAGCTGACTTTTTTGGTAGTTGCCATCCCTAAACTCGACAGGTTGCTAGACTTTTGATGCTAGTTTGCCAGGTTGTTAAATCAGCCAAAGCTCGATCCCGATATTGACCGTAACGTTCTTGCTTATTACGAATCCGCTGGGGCAATTCCGGTAAAATTCCAAAATTGGGCGGCATGGGCTGGAAATGTTTGGGGGAAGCGGAACTGATGAAGTTAAATAAAGCTCCCATCATGGTGGTGGCCGGCAATGTGAGCAAAGGTAAACCCAACGCCAACCGGGCCGCATTGGTGCCCGCTAACCATCCCCCGGCTGTGGCAGCGGCATAACCCTCCGTTCCCACTAACTGCCCCGCCGCAAATAAAGTCTGGCGATCGCCGAAATGGAGACTAGCGGTCAGAAGTTGGGGGGAATTAATAAAAGTATTGCGGTGCATTACCCCCATGCGAACAAACTCAGCGTTTTCCAAACCGGGAATCAAGCGGAAAACCCGTCCCTGTTCTCCCCAGCGTAAATTGGTCTGAAAACCCACCATATTCCACAATTGTCCTGCCTTATCTTCCTGGCGCAATTGCACCACTGCATAGGGCTTTTTCTCCTTGTTAGCAGGATCTCGAAAATCCCCCAAACGGGCATCAAATAGACCAACGGGCTTTAGGGGGCCGTAACGCATGGTGTCTTCCCCCCGCTGGGCCAACTCTTCTATGGGTAAACATCCCTCAAAAAACTTAGCTGTTTCTCGGTCAAAGTCCTTCAGGGGAGCTTGTTCGGCCTCACACAATGCCTGCCAAAAATTGAAATATTGCTCTCGGTTAAAGGGGCAGTTGAGATAGGCCGCCTCCCCTTTGTCATAACGGGAAGCAAAAAAAGCTACTTCTTTATTGATGGAATCCCCCACCACAATGGGACTGGCCGCATCGAAAAAGCTTAGGTATTCCATGCCGGTGAATTGTTGCAAATCCTCCGTTAGCGCTGGGCTAGTGAGGGGTCCCGTAGTCAGCACCGTAATACCTTCCCTGGGAATTTCCGTTACTTCCCCCCGCCGTAATTCCACCAGGGGATGGCTGGCCACTTGCTCTGTCAAAGACCGGCTAAAAATTCCCCGGTCCACCGCCAAAGCACCCCCAGCTGGCACTGCATGGCGATCCGCTGTGGTAATAATGAGAGAACTCAACTGCCGTAATTCTGTTTGCAAAAGTCCCGCTGCCCGATCGCCAGCTTTGGCCCCAAAGGAATTGCTACAGACCAACTCCGCCAAATCCTCACTGTGGTGGGCTGGACTCAGACGTTCGGGGCGCATTTCCGTCAAAATAACTGGAACTCCTGCTTGGGCAATTTGCCAGGCGGCCTCCGTACCCGCTAAGCCTCCACCGATAACATGGATGGGCGTTAAAGTGGTCATAGGGAACTTTGAAAATTCAAAAATAGTTAGAGACTAACATTTTAAAGCAGGGGACAGTCTACCGCCCAAGGAGAAGGCCCCATCTCCTGAAGAATGGAATTTTCCTTGTCTTGATCAATGTTTGACCTTGGAACCCATGCCTATCATTCCTAGCCCCAAAGTCCTGTTAGTGGATGATCAGCGGGAAAATCTTGTTGCTCTGTCACGGGCCCTGGATTCCCTGCCAGTGGAAATAATCACCGCTAACTCCGGCCAAGAGGCGATCGCCACCGCCGCCACCACAGAATTTGCCTTGATGATTTTGGCCCAGGAAATGTCTGAATTGGACGGGCTAAACACCGCTAAAATTCTTCGTTCTTTTCCCCTGGCTGAACAAACTCCAATTATTTTTCTAGCTCGGCAAGAAATTATCACCAAAGCAATGGCAGAAATAAATATTTTGGGGTTGGTTGACTTTCTGGCACAACCGCCTAACCAAAATTTTCTTCAGGTGAAAGCTAAACTTTATTTGCAGCTTTTCCAGCAGAAACAAACTCTGCAATACTATAATAATTACCTAGAAAGTTCAGTTAAATCTGTTCATTTTGATGTAAAAAATAATCATTCAGAACAACTCAGTGAAATAATTTTAGCCAATATTTCCGATACTGTCTTTGTCACTGATTTATCCGGAAAATTTACTTTTATTTGTTCAAATATTGATAATATCTTCGGCTATTCCTTGGCGGAAGTAAACGCCATGGGAACCGTAGAAACGCTCCTGGGTGATTTTAGATTTAACGAATATGAGTTAAAAGAAAAGGGGGAATTAAAAAATTTACGGCATGATGTTCAAGATAAACAAGGTAAAATTCATTATTTACTCATCAATCTTAAGAAAGTCGCTATTAATGGAGGTATTTATCTTTATAGTTGTCGGGATATTTCAGAATGGGCTCGAAAGGAACAAGCCATTAGAAACAGTGAAGCCAATTTCCGAGACATTTTTGCCAGCATCAAGGACGGGCTATTGGTTTTAGATGAAGATAATTACATTTGTTATGCCAATGCCCAGGCAGTGAAACTTCTTAACTGTACTTTGGAAGAATTAGTGGGAACCATTGGCAGTCCATTGGAAGATACGGAATTTAGCTTACTAGTAGACGACGGCACTATTTACACGGTGGATGTTAGTGTAACCGAAATTACATGGTATGGACAAACCGCAAAGCTAGTCTCTTTACGGGATATTAGCGACCGCAAACGCATGGAGAACCAATTGCGGGAAAATCAGAATAAATACTATCGTCTTTTAGAAAATCTTGACAATGGAGTAATAGTACACAATGCCAATGCCGAAATTGTTTATGCTAATCCTAAAGCAGAATCTTTCCTCGGTTTAACAGATTTAGAAGGCAGGGATATTGATGATGAATATTGGATGTTTTTTGATAAAGAAGGAGAAAAATTAGAAAAAGAGGAATTTCCTGTGGCCCAGGTTTTAGCCAACCAATCTTCCTTAAAAAATTTTGAAATGGGTATTTATCGTCCCGACACTGACCAATTACTCTGGGCGTATATTAATGCTTACCCTGAATTCTATAATGAAGACACCATTCAGGAAATAATAGTAACTTTTTCTGATATTACTGAACGCAAGTTAGCAGAAATTCAACTAAAAACTATTAATGAAAACCTAGAAGTTCTTATTGAAGAGAGAACCAGTGAGCTGGAAAGTAGCAATAGCCAATTATTGCAGGAAATTATCGAGAAAGAACAGGTGAGTATTACCCTTACCACCCAGGAGGCAAAATATAGAGCTTTAGTCCGAGATGCCGGTGATGCAATTATTTTAATTACCATTGACTTCATTGTCCTAGAAGTCAATTATCGGGCTGTGGAGTTGAGTGGTTATGATCAAGAAGAATTAATTGGGCATTCTTTGCTTGACCTTAGGCTATTGACCCCAGAGTTTTATGCTCAACAAAGACACTTTTGGCGCACTCTTAAAAGGGAACAAATTTCCCAATTAACCGATGTCAGACTCGTAAAAAAATCTGGAGAATTAATTTCCGTTGACATTTCCGCCAGTGTAATTACCTATGAAAATCACTCAATTGTTCAGTGCATAGTCCACGATATAACCCTCCAAAAGACCATTCAAGCCCAACTGCAACGGGAAAATTATTTTCGTCGGCAATTATTGGAAAAAATGGTGGAAGGATTATTTGTTTGTTATGAAGTTGAGCAGTTTCCCTTCCTGCAATTTACTGTGTGGAATCCGATGATGAAAAATATCACTGGCTATAGTCAAGAAGAAATCAATCAATGCGGTTGGTATGAAACTCTTTATTCCCATGGACAGCCTCAAGAGGCAGTAAGGGTGAGAATGAAGGCAGTGGCCTTAGGGGTAGATATGGTCAAGGAAGAGTGGCAAATTATCCGTCGGGATGGAGCTTTGCGTACCGTTGAAATTTCCACTGCCTTGATCACTTCAAATAATCAGACCAATATCCTTGCGGTGATTCAAGACATAACAGATCAAAAACGACAGCTACAAATTATTCAAAATAACGAAGCTACTCTCCGTTGTATTGTGGAAAATCTGCCAATTTTCTTTGGCATGAGAACAATAAACTTTAGTAATTGGTATTATATTAATCCATCTTTTGAAAGTTTGACGGGTTATACTCCAGATGAAATGTATGAAGATCCCCTGCTATGGCAAAAAATTCATCGGGAAGAATATGCAGAAAATCTAGAACAGGCACGTCCTAACCTGGGGGAGTGGACTATTTTTTCTATGGAGAAAAAAGACGGCACACAAATTTGGGCGCAAACAGTAGAATTTTTAGTTGATGATCTATCAGACACTGCTCGGGTGGTGGTGTTTGGCCAAGACATTACTGACATTAAACGAGCGGAAATCGAAACCCTGAGATCTTTGGTCAAAGAACGGGAACTAAATGAAGCTAAAAGTCAGTTTGTTGATATTGTGTCCCACGAATTTCGTACTCCTTTAACTTCTATTATTGGTTTTGGAGAGTTATTGTCCAAATATTTTGATCGTCTTTCTACAGAGAAAAAACAACAATATATTAACAATATCCAAAATTCTAGCCAACGGCTGAAACAACTAATTGATGATGTGCTTTCCATTAGTCGCTATGATGCCAATAAGATAGAAATTGAGCTAGGTAACATTAACCTAAGGAACTTAGCTAACGATTTAATCGAGAATTTTAGCTGTGGCCTGGGCAGTGAACATAATTTTGAGCTTAACTACCATCTCAAGCCGGACGAACACTCCCTGGTGGATGTGAGACTACTCCGCCATATTTTGGAAAATATTTTAAGTAATGCCATTAAATATTCGGCCCCGGGTAGCACTATCACCCTAGATATTAGTAAGGATGAAGAGCATTTACTTTTCCAAGTACGGGACGAAGGCATTGGTATTCCCCTCCAGGACCAGGAAAAACTGTTTGAAGCTTTCCATCGTGCCAGCAACGTAGGGGATATTCCCGGTACTGGTTTGGGATTGAGCATTGTTAAACGCTATGTGGAATTTCAGGGAGGGACAATCGAGGTGATATCGATGCCAGGAAAAGGGACCACAATGGTGATCAAATTGCCCCTAAACCCTGCCCCGATCATCCAGATTGCTCAGGGGGAAACCGATCGCCTGAGTTGAGTTTCTAGATAAACCAGGAGGGCATTGATATCGGCGGGGTTAACGCCCCCAATGCGACCGGCTTGACCAATGGTGAGGGGTTGGAACTGGGTTAGTTTTTCCCTTGCTTCCATGGATAGGGTTTCAATGGCCATGTAATTTAAGCCGGGGGGCAAACGTTTTTGGCTATGGCGGCTCACCTGTTCAATTTGGGTTTGTTGCCGCTTAATGTAGCCGGAATATTTGATTTCGATTTCCACGCTGGTTTTTTCCTCCGGTTTTAATTCCTCGTTACCCAACTGAAATTTTTCTAAATCTGGATAATGAAATCCAGGTCGTCGTAGTAACTCCGCCAGCACAATGGAGCCTTTAATTTTCTGTTGGGTATAATCAACAATTTCTTTACCCACTGCATCTTGCTCTTTGATGCGGGTACTGTACAGTCTTTCTTTTTCGGCGGTGATGTTAGCTTGTTTGGTTTGGAATAGGTCCCAACGGCGATCGTCAATTAAGCCAATTTCCCTTCCCAGAGGGGTTAACCTTTGATCGGCATTGTCGGAACGTAAAATTAAGCGGTACTCGGAACGGCTGGTGAGCATCCGGTAGGGTTCCCGCAAATCTTTGGTGCATAAATCATCAATTAATGTACCCAGATAACTTCCCTCCCGGGAGAAGATGATCAATGATTTTCCTTGACAATGACGGGCCGCATTGATCCCCGCCACCAGACCCTGGGCCGCCGCTTCTTCATAGCCAGTGGTGCCGTTAATTTGCCCAGCACAAAATAGTCCTGCCACTTTTTTGGTCATCAAACTGGGATAACACTGGGTAGCCGGTAAAAAGTCGTATTCCACTGCGTAAGCGGGGCGCAACATGACACAATTTTCCAACCCCGGTAGAGTTTGTAGCATGGCCAATTGCACATTTTCCGGTAGCCCCGTGGAAAAACCTTGAATATACAATTCAGGAATGTCTCGACCTTCCGGCTCGATAAAAATTTGGTGACTTTCTTTGTCAGCGAAACGAACAATTTTATCTTCGATGGAAGGACAATAACGGGGCCCCTTAGAGTCAATAAAACCGCCATAAATGGGAGATAAATGGAGATTATCTTTAATTAATTGGTGGGTCTTAGCTGTTGTTCTGGTCAAATAACAATTCATTTGCTCCCGCTCTACCCACACTTCCGGGTCAAAGCTAAACCAACTTACCTGTTCATCTGGGGGTTGGGGCTCTAATTTGTCATAATCTACCGATCGCCGATCAACCCTGGCCGGAGTTCCCGTTTTTAACCTGCCAGTTTCAAAGCCCAGTTCATTCAAAGTTTCCGTTAGGCCTACTGCCGCAAATTCGCCGGCCCGCCCCGCTGGCATGGACTTATTACCAATCCAAATTTTGCCCCCCAGGAAAGTCCCTGTCGTAATCACCACCGACTGGGCTCCAAAGCAAGCGCCAAAGTAGGTCTGCACACCTTGAATCTCATCATTGTCCCCCAACACCAAATCCGTCACCATCCCTTCCCGAATGGATAGATTAGGTTGATTTTCAACGATATTTTTCATCACCGCCGCATATTCCCGCTTATCCGTTTGGGCCCGCAATGCCCACACCGCCGGCCCCCGGGAAATATTTAACACCCGCTTTTGCAGATAGGTACGGTCGGCCATTTTGCCAATTTCCCCCCCCAGTGCATCCACTTCATGGGTTAACTGGGATTTAGCCGGCCCTCCCACTGCAGGGTTACAGGGTTGCCAAGCAATGCGGTCTAAGTTGAGGGTTAACAGTAGGGTGCGACAGCCCAACCGAGCCGTGGCCAAGGCCGCCTCACAACCCGCATGGCCTGCCCCCACCACGATGACATCAAATTGGTCTTGGAATTCCACTGGCGATCGAAGGGTCATGGCGGCGCACTAAAATGGTAGCAGGGCTAAAAACTATATTTTAGTCTTTAGTTCAACTTTTAGAGAATTAAACTGAATTTCAGACAAATATTAACTAATTGACTTGTTATGGCATTATTAGCCTAATTTATGGATCATTTATTTTGGATTTATATACTTGTATTTTTTGCTATTATTTTGTTTAGATATTTTCTAATTGCGGGGGGAACCTATGCTTTTTTTTACTCCCCTTGGGGTCAATCGTTACTTAAGAACCATTTACCCATTAATATTCCCTCTTCGCAATCAATTCGCAAAGATATAAAACTTTCCATAATTTCAGCAATTATTTTTGCCCTGGCAGGGGCATTTATTTTGTCGAGCTATGGCGGAAAAATGAATCGTTTATACGTCGATCCATACCAACACGGACTTTGGTATCTGGGAATAAGTTACGTTTTAATTTTGTTCTTACAAGATACCTATTTTTATTTCACCCATCGCCTTTTCCATCATCCGAGATTGTTTTCTTTGTTCCATAAAGGACATCATCTTTCCCGTTATCCTACCCCCCTCACTTCCTTTGCCTTTGATCTGCCAGAGGCGATCGTGCAATCATTTTTTTTAATTATTGTTGTTTCCCTTATTCCTCTCCATTTTTTTACTTTATTAGCGATATTAATGACCATGACAATTTGGTCGGTGATTAATCATTTGGGTATCGATCGCCTACCTTTAGCATTTCCTCATCATTGGTTAGGGAAATACTTTATTGGCACGGCCCATCATTCCCTACATCACCTCAAATACAATGCCAACTATGGGTTGTATAGTAGTTTCAAATAAAGCTGAGACGCTAAACGCCACAGTAAGAACGGATAATTTCATCAAGAGACGTGTCAATAGGAGCGTACATTCTAGCTCGTTTCAAGGCACTAAAGTCATGCTCAATATCATTTAAATCAGGAGAATATTTCGGCAAAAAAAGAACTTCATGACCTGCTTCTTTAGCCAATTCTTTAATGGCAGTTTTACGATGAATAGGAGCATTATCCATTATTAATATTGATGGAATGTCGAGGGAGGGTAGCAAATATAATTTTAACCATCCTTCAAAGCCTTCTGCATTCAAACTCCCGGTAAAAACCATCGGCGCAATCAAATCTTTTTTTCCTTTTCTTCTCCCTGCTACTAGATTTTCTCTGACTCCCCTTTTTCCTTGTCTATCTCCATAAACTTTTTTTCCTTTTTTTGACCAGGCATAAATACAAGCCTGGATTGCTTCGAATCCAGATTCATCTATGTAAACTATAGCTTGACTACCATAGAGCTTAATTAGTTCTCTTAACATTCTATAGTACTTAACTCGTTCCTCCCGGTTTCTTTCTCGATAACGTAGTTCTTTTTTTTTCTGTTTATTTTCATTTTCTTTAATGCGTAATATACGGCACTCGGCCTCACTCCAAATTTCTTGGCTCTGTCTATCAATCTTGCATCGGGATTTTCTTCTACGTCTTTTTTTAGAGCTTCCCAGTCTAATTTCCTATGGCGACGCTCTACTTTTGTTGGGCTTAAATCTACTCTATTTAACCATCTGTATATCGAGGCTTTTCCTATTTTATATATCTTGGAAGCCTCAGTTATTTTTCCTCCAGCTTCTATATAAGCTACTACCCTTTGCCTTAAATCTAAACTGTAAGCCATTGTTTAAACCTGTTCATTTTGTACACTCCATAATTTTACATTAAATTCTCTCATCGTTAATTGAAATGACTATATTTCACTTTCTGGGATAAAATTTTGGGCACGGAAGATCCCACATACCAAGAAAAGCTTGGACGAAATCAAACAACAAAAGAGTATTAAAATACAAACTAATGGACAAAAAAATCGCATCTCGCTTAAAAGATGCGATCGCCAAAACGCAGAAGTTTTTCTAAGTAGATGGCTTGGTCAAGAATCTGTTTTGTAGACTTTCGATCCGTCCTCCTGAACATCTACTCAGCAAGAGAAACATTATTTGCCTTGCCATTGCGAGAAGCTGAGGGAGTTGGAGACAGACCCCGTAGCATTAAGCTTAAATCAACGACACACAGATTGAGCTGGCTGATTACTCAACGACAACTTTGCCTACCATGCCAGCACCCCGGTGGGGTTCACAGTAGTAGGTGTAGGTGCCGGGCTCAGTGAAGGTGGAGGTGAAGCTTTCACCAGCGGCAAAGGCCAAGCCTTTGTGGGAGAGCTTAGCAGCGGTGTCAGCATCCACACCATCGGCGGCAAACACAATGTTATGAGGGGAGAGTTTGTTGTTAACCCATTTGACTTCCTCTCCAGCTTTGATGGTGACGGTGCTGGGTTCAAAAACTAGGGCACCACTGTCAGAACCCATTTTCACTGTTGCATTGGCAGCGGCAGCGGGGCTCACGGATAAAAAGAAACTGGAGACCACCAGCAGAAGGCCAGCGAGGATTGTTAAAAACTTTTTAGACATACTTCTTGGCGATTGTATCTATAGGGACTTGTGGTTGAACGGGCCGGGGTAACGCCCTACTCCGTGCCCAAAAAGGCGATCAGGGACGTTTTTCCTTTCTTCTGCCCATGGTATCACAATGTTTGACAGCCCGTCGTAGATTATACAGCCTCAGCCCCGGGCGGATAGAACAAGCTCATTTCTCGTTCTATCTGAATAGTACTTTGCCGAAAATGCTTGGTTGTTCTAGCTATATTTACTGAACTTTAGATGGGGATTTTTTGCTACCCACGGTAATTGCTGAATTTTCTTTGTTTTTGGCGATCGCCGTCATAAAAATTAGCTTGCTATCCCTTCAATGTAGATGATAATGGGAATAGCCCAGTAGGCCCAGTGGTGTTTTTTGTGGGCTGAAGTCGCTCCCTGAGTTAGATTGGGCAACCGCTATGAATCCTTGCAAATTTTTTCGTTTAATCATTTTTTCCCGCCGTCGTTCTGCTGATAACGGTGGTTTTGCCTTGCCGATGGCCATTATGGTTGGCCTAGTGCTAACAGTGATTGGCATTGTGATGATGCAAAGGTCAATGTTTCAGCAAAATGACTCCACCAGCAAAGCGGCCACCGACCAAGCTCAAAATGCCGCCGAAGCGGGCATTACCAAGATAATCAACTTGATGAATACCCCAGCCAATCGTTTCATCTCTGCCCTGCCAGATTGTCAAAATTGGGACGCTGGCAGTAACACTTGTACCGATACTGGTAGTACCCCTAGCTGGCACAATCTCCCTAACTTAGGAAGTTGGACAATTACAACTCCCGGTGCGGCCTGTCAGCCGCCAGCAACCACCACCACCGATATAACGGCAACGGCTAGCAATCGAGCTTGGAAAACCTTACCCCAGGGTGAATTTCGTTTAGTCAGCTATCAATACACCCCAGACACCGCCAACGGAGGGGCGATCGGTCTTGGCCCCGGCACAGGCACCTTAGTTGTGGAAGGAGCCATTAACCGTAATGCCGCCAATGAAGCTCGGTCTAGGATAGAGGTAAAAATTCCTATCACCCGTCTTCCCAATGATGCTTCCGTTTCAAGTTTATGGGTTACGGAAACGGCCACCGGGGACGAAATTGTTTCGGGCAATCAAGACGTATATTCAGACATTATCGTTAATGATTGCGATGCTTCCGTTGACCCGGCTGATTTTCCTAACAGTGAAGTTGCCATTGGTACCTATGAGGCCATTTATAGTAATGTGCCCCAACCCAATCTCCCGCCCTATCCCACTTGTCCCGCTTCCAATACCTTTGCCACCATGTCCGGGAGTATGACCTTGCCGAGAAGTACCGACGCTAGTACGACCATAACTCTTAATGATGGCACAAATCTGCCTGCCTATGTTTACTGCATTGACAAAATAGCTTTGGGTGGAAACGATACGATCAATGTACGAACGATTAACCCCACTTCTGGCGAAAGATTTTTAGTTTTAATGCATGTTAAAGGTGATATCAATGTGAGTGGGAACACCCATTTAAACCATTCTTGTTCCGGAAGTTGCGCCGACTATAAACCAACGGATTTGAATATTTTCGGTTATGGACAATCCGCCCATTCTTCCACGCCGCCACAAATATTGGCTTCTGGAGGAAATAATATTGAAGCTTTCATTTTGGCTCCGGACTATGTTTATGGGGTTAATGGTGGTGGTAATGATGGTGGGGTAACCGGTTCATTAATTGTCAAAAAAGTAATTAACTCTTCTAGTTCCAACCAGATGATCTTTAGCGACATTTCTGGATTAACTTGGGAGGAACTTGTAAGTACCATTGTGGCTCCGCCATCCGCACCAAATCTAAATC
Organism: Synechocystis sp. IPPAS B-1465; assembly: GCF_003015225.1. GTDB lineage: Bacteria > Cyanobacteriota > Cyanobacteriia > Cyanobacteriales > Microcystaceae > Synechocystis. The sequence goes on from NZ_CP028094.1 coordinate 2,528,887, forward strand.
CAATTTCTGGTTGGTCAACCAAAGCGACTAATTAATTAGTTGTTTTTCTAGAAGTTTTCTTGCTACCTCAGATCCGGATCTGGACTACAAGGGTTTGGGGTGACTTTCCCGCCTTAGACTTTAGCTTTAGCAAATAATTCATTAACCGTAAAGCTTAACTGGGGCAATAAATCATCCTCCACCAGTTGGTCTCCTTGATAGGTAAGGGGCGGGCGGTCGGGGGCAAAAATAGTCAAACTACGATGGCGATCGCCAATAATCCAGACCCTTTCTACTCCGGCAGCCAGATAATCCAAAGCCTTTTGGGTCATAGCTTCAAAGGATTGATCGGGGGAAATAATTTCCACTACCAATTCCGGGGCCACAGGGCAAAAGTCATTTTCCAGGGCGAAGGGAGTCAATTTTTGGTCAGAAATGTAGGTAACATCAGGCACCGGGGCCCAATCTTGCCCATCCTTTTGCAGACAAATGCCCCATTCGGGATAGGCTTCGCCAGGCAAGGGACAATCTTGGCTATTTCCCCAATCAGACAGGAGAAAGAGTAACGTTCTTTGGAGACTGGAATGGATTCTTTTTGGTGACATTTTGGCGATCGCCGTTCCGTCTTGCAATTCGTAGTTAACTTCCCCTTCCGGTAAACAGGAAAATTCCTCCAGGGTGAGGGGAGGCGGAGTGATGGTTTGACCCATGGCAGTGTCCCTTAAACGATTACCTTTCAAACTAGCAAATTCGTTATGGTGAATATTTTGCGGTGATCCTCCCGGGGCGAGGGGGTTGTCGTAATTATGAGAATTACGTTACATTTAGTTAAGATTTTGTTACAAAACTCCGTTGTCAACAAAATTAATCAATTCCACGGCGTCGGGGAGCTAATCCTCCATGACGGAGTCCAGTCTCCGTTCCACAGTTAACCGATTACACTAAATCCTACGACCGTCTTAACTTTTAAAGTGAGCTAACATATGAAATTTTCCTGGAGAACTGCCCTACTTTGGTCCCTACCCCTGTTGGTAGTCGGCTTTTTCTTCTGGCAGGGGAGCTTTGGAGGGGCAGATGCCAACCTCGGTTCCAACACTGCCAACACCCGCATGACCTATGGTCGCTTCCTCGAATATGTGGATGCTGGCCGCATCACCAGTGTGGATTTATATGAAAATGGCCGCACGGCGATCGTGCAAGTTAGCGACCCAGAAGTAGACCGGACCCTCCGTTCCCGGGTTGACCTCCCCACCAATGCCCCGGAATTGATTGCCCGTTTACGGGACTCCAACATTCGCCTTGATTCCCACCCTGTCCGCAACAATGGCATGGTTTGGGGTTTTGTGGGCAACTTGATTTTCCCCGTGCTTTTGATTGCTTCCCTCTTTTTTCTCTTCCGCCGTTCCAGCAACATGCCTGGGGGCCCCGGCCAAGCCATGAACTTTGGTAAATCCAAAGCTCGCTTCCAAATGGATGCCAAAACCGGTGTCATGTTCGATGATGTGGCCGGTATTGACGAAGCCAAGGAAGAATTGCAAGAGGTGGTAACTTTCCTTAAACAGCCCGAACGCTTTACTGCAGTGGGGGCCAAGATTCCCAAAGGAGTACTCTTAGTGGGCCCTCCCGGTACCGGTAAAACTCTCCTCGCCAAGGCGATCGCCGGGGAAGCCGGAGTTCCTTTCTTCAGCATTTCTGGTTCCGAGTTCGTAGAAATGTTTGTCGGCGTTGGTGCCTCCCGGGTGCGGGACTTGTTTAAAAAAGCCAAAGAGAATGCCCCCTGTTTGATCTTCATTGATGAGATTGATGCCGTGGGTCGTCAACGGGGTGCTGGTATCGGTGGTGGTAACGATGAACGGGAACAAACCCTCAACCAGCTACTAACCGAGATGGACGGTTTTGAAGGCAATACGGGCATTATTATCATTGCCGCCACTAACCGCCCTGACGTGCTAGATTCTGCCTTGATGCGTCCCGGTCGTTTCGATCGCCAAGTGATGGTGGATGCCCCTGACTACTCTGGTCGTAAGGAAATTTTAGAAGTCCACGCCCGCAATAAAAAGTTAGCACCGGAAGTTTCCATCGACTCCATTGCCCGCCGTACTCCCGGTTTTAGTGGGGCTGACTTGGCCAATTTATTGAATGAAGCCGCCATTCTCACCGCCCGCCGTCGTAAATCCGCTATCACTCTGTTGGAAATTGATGATGCCGTGGACCGGGTGGTAGCTGGTATGGAAGGCACCCCCTTGGTGGACAGCAAAAGTAAGCGGCTAATTGCTTATCACGAAGTAGGCCACGCCATTGTGGGCACATTGTTAAAAGACCATGATCCCGTGCAAAAAGTCACCCTTATTCCTCGGGGCCAAGCCCAAGGTTTGACCTGGTTCACTCCCAACGAAGAACAGGGTTTAACCACCAAAGCCCAACTGATGGCCCGTATTGCTGGAGCAATGGGCGGTCGAGCCGCTGAAGAGGAAGTTTTTGGCGATGACGAAGTAACCACTGGGGCTGGTGGTGACCTACAACAGGTAACTGAGATGGCTCGCCAGATGGTAACTCGTTTTGGCATGAGCAACCTTGGTCCCATTTCCCTGGAGAGTTCAGGTGGGGAAGTATTCCTGGGTGGTGGCTTGATGAACCGTTCTGAATACTCCGAAGAAGTAGCCACCCGCATTGATGCCCAAGTACGGCAATTGGCTGAACAGGGTCACCAAATGGCTCGCAAAATCGTCCAAGAACAACGGGAAGTGGTTGATCGCCTGGTGGATCTTTTAATTGAGAAAGAAACCATTGATGGGGAAGAATTTCGGCAAATTGTGGCGGAATACGCCGAGGTTCCCGTCAAGGAACAGTTAATTCCCCAACTATAAAAATTCCCTTCTCCAACCAATTTAGTATGGTCAGCAAGGCCCTGATTCTTCGGAACAGGGCTTTTTTCTTGCGTTCTATTCTTCTGTGCCTAAAACATCTTTCAAGGCGGTGCGGGCGGCGAGGTGGTTGCGGGTGGACATGAGAATTTCCGCTTCCCTTTGTAATCTTTCAGCAGTGTCCTGCAATTCCAACAAACTTTGTTGTTCACTGGCAACGCCATAAAGATTGCCTGCGACCCAATAGGACAATTCCACCGGCAACACGGGCAAATCATCGGGTAATTCCAAGTTCTGATCCGTCAACTTGGCCGACAGGCTAACTACGTCATGCAACAGGCGATCAACTTCCTTGGCCAAGCCATGGAGATCCTGCCCCGTGTATTTGTCGTCAATCCATTCCACTAGACCGACTCGGTAGGGCTTTTCCCGCACATATTCCAGCACCCGAAACCGTTGTTGCCCCAGAGTTAAAACCTTCATCCGGTCATCGGGTAACCTTTGGTAGCGCAATACTTCTGCACAGCAACCCACGTCGGAAATTTCCCCTGTGCTGGGATCAATCATCAACACCCCAAAACGGCGATCGTCTTCCAAGATGGTGTTCATCATCATCCGATAGCGGTACTCGAAAATGTGCAAGGGCAGGGGTCGCCCAGGGAAAAGCACAACTTCAGGCAGTGGAAAAAGAGGAAGTTCCCTAATTGCAACGGAGGATGCCATCTTAATGTTTCGTAATGTTAAGCAACGTACTTCAAATGATAAAGGATTGGGGACTATTTACCCAGTAAGCGCACGCAACCGATCCCGCCAAAGTAAAGCCCCAGCACTGCCCCAGCTAGAAGGGACTGGGTCAGGGGGTCCGTGGAAGGGGTGAGAATTGCCCCCAGCACCATCGCCCCCAAAATGACAAAGCGCCAGCCCTTGAGCATTTGTTCGGAGGAAACGATGCCCAAAAAGCCGAGAACCACTTGAATAATCGGAATTTGAAAAGCTAGCCCGGTGCTAAACATCAACAACAGCACAAACTCAAAATATTTATCAATCGACCAGAGTTGCTCCACCACATCCGCTCCGTAGCTGACAAAAAACTTGAGTGCGGCGGGGATGAGAGCATAGTAAGCAAAGCCCAGTCCAGCAAAAAAAAGTACACTGGAGCCTAGCACCACCGGTCCCAGTAATCGGCGTTCCCGACGGGTTAGACCGGGTAGAACGAATTGAATAATTTGGTAGAGGATAAAGGGGCTCATCACCAGAATGCCGCTGTAGCCTGCTACTTTGACGGAAACGAAAAAGAATTCCCCTGGGGAGAGCTGCAGAAATTTAACTGTGCCTGCCGGGACTTGAAGCCATTGCACCAAGGGTTTAACGAAAATAAAGCAGGCCACTACCCCGACCAAGACCGCCCCCAAAGACAGAAAAATACGAGTTCTGAGTTCGTCGAGGTGATCAAACAAAGACATTTCCACGTCATCGGGCACTTCGTCCAAATAATCGGGGGCAGTTTCCGCGGAAGTGATGTTATCAAGCTGGGTTGACATGGTTTCAGGGCAAGGAAAACAAGTTGCCCCTATTCTGACATTCTCCTGGCACTGATTGCGATGACATGGCAGTTAGCTAGGCGATCGCCATTTGCTCGGCTATGACGGGTTTGCCTAAAATTGACCCGCCCTCAGATCAGAATAATTGCCCAAAAACGAAAATTTAGGTGCGATAATCTTTAAATTATTCTTGAATATAAAAGGAACAGCAAAAAATATTAAATATTACTGATTTTCTTGATTTTTATGTTCCAAAATTAATCTCAAATAAAAAAAAAGAAATAAAAGATAAGTCAGAGAAGTGAATTACTATTTTTTATTGACATGCTAGAATGTAATCTTTTAGTTTTCTCTATATATCATTCTTATTGCTCCAAGCGCCTAGAATTATTATGAACGTTTCCAAAATTGCAGTTTTCGGTTTAGGAGTTATGGGCAGTCCTATGGCTCAAAACCTAGTTAAAAATGGTTATCAAACAGTTGGTTATAACCGCACCCTAGAGCGTCCTTCTGTCCAGGAAGCAGCAAAGGCAGGGGTTAAAGTTGTTACTAGCATTGCGGTGGCGGCGGCAAATGCAGATATTATTCTCACCTGTGTTGGAGATGAAAAAGATGTTCAACAGCTTATTTTAGGTTCGGGAGGGATTGCTGAATACGCTAAACCCCAAGCCTTAATAATTGATTGCAGTACCATTGGTAAAACTGCGGCTTATGAACTAGCTACAAATTTAAAACTCCAGGGTTTACGCTTTTTGGATGCGCCGGTAACAGGAGGTGACGTTGGCGCAATCAACGGTACGTTAACGATTATGGTGGGGGGTGATATTTCGGATTTTGAAGAAGCTTTACCCGTCCTCAAATCCATAGGAGAAAAAATAGTCCACTGTGGTCCCAGTGGCAGTGGTCAAGCTGTTAAGCTTTGTAATCAGGTACTTTGTGGCATCCATGCGATCGCCGCTGCGGAAGCTATACAACTTTCTGAGCAGTTGGGGATTGCCCCAGAGTTAGTAATTGATACTTGTGGCAGTGGGGCGGCGGGTTCCTGGGCCTTGACTAATTTAGCACCGAAAATGTCGGAGGCTGATTTTGCCCCAGGCTTTATGGTCAAACATCTTCTTAAGGATCTGCGCCTCGTCCGGGAAGCCGCTGAAAATGGCCCATTACCAGGGGTTACGTTGGCAGAAAGCTTGTTTACATCGGTTCAATTATTGGGGGGAGAAGACCAGGGTTCCCAAGCCATTATCCGTGCCTATCGCGAAGCTTAGATTAATTTGGATAAAGTATAAAGAGGAAAAAGGTAGATGCCCACTGAAGCAATTTAGCTTTAATAAATTAAAATTTTACTGGAGTAAACATGGATGTTGAAAACTGATTTTACTCCCCATCATTTCAGATTAAAAGGTCCCATCTGCTCAACAATTATTGATGATAAAAACTTTATATGATTTTGATCTCAATCAAGGAATTGAATATTTACAATCCCAGGATGACCGACTTGGTACTTTAATTACTGGGTTAGAAGTTTGTTCATTAACCCATCATCCACCCCGCACCACTCTCTTGGAGGCGATCGCCTGGGGGATTATCGGTCAACAAATCAATATAGTCATTTCAATTAACGATGAGAGAATTTAATGTAAAATTATGGAGTGTACAAAATGAACAGGTTTAAACAATGGCTTACAGTTTAGATTTAAGGCAAAGGGTAGTAGCTTATATAGAAGCTGGAGGAAAAATAACTGAGGCTTCCAAGATATATAAAATAGGAAAAGCCTCGATATACAGATGGTTAAATAGAGTAGATTTAAGCCCAATAAAAGTAGAGCGTCGCCATAGGAAATTAGACTGGGAAGCTCTAAAAAAAGACGTAGAAGAAAATCCCGATGCAAGATTGATAGACAGAGCCAAGAAATTTGGAGTGAGGCCGAGTGCCGTATATTACGCATTAAAGAAAATGAAAATAAACAGAAAAAAAAAAGAACTACGTTATCGAGAAAGAAACCGGGAGGAACGAGTTAAGTACTATAGAATGTTAAGAGAACTAATTAAGCTCTATGGTAGTCAAGCTATAGTTTACATAGATGAATCTGGATTCGAAGCAATCCAGGCTTGTATTTATGCCTGGTCAAAAAAAGGAAAAAAAGTTTATGGAGATAGACAAGGAAAAAGGGGAGTCAGAGAAAATCTAGTAGCAGGGAGAAGAAAAGGAAAAAAAGATTTGATTGCGCCGATGGTTTTTACCGGGAGTTTGAATGCAGAAGGCTTTGAAGGATGGTTAAAATTATATTTGCTACCCTCCCTCGACATTCCATCAATATTAATAATGGATAATGCTCCTATTCATCGTAAAACTGCCATTAAAGAATTGGCTAAAGAAGCAGGTCATGAAGTTCTTTTTTTGCCGAAATATTCTCCTGATTTAAATGATATTGAGCATGACTTTAGTGCCTTGAAACGAGCTAGAATGTACGCTCCTATTGACACGTCTCTTGATGAAATTATCCGTTCTTACTGTGGCGTTTAGCGTCTCAGCTTTATTTGAAACTACTATACTAATACGGCGCAAATGTTATTCCAAAGATTTTTGGACTATGGGCAACCCAAAGGATGGACCGCACAAACCTTAGCTAATGTGGACCCAGAATTATTGAGGGAACTAGGTATTTCCCGTTATAAAACTCGCTATTTAAAAACTTGGGCGATCGCCTTACAAAATAATTTTCCTTCTTTACCTGAATTAGAAACCTGGGGTGACCGGGCCATCGTTGAACAGTTAACAGCTATTAAAGGAATTGGTCCCTGGACAGCGCAACTATTTCTTCTATTTCGTCTTCGTCGTCAGGATATTTTACCTAATCAAGATTTAGGAATTCGGATTGCAATTCAAAAATTGTATCAATTGCCCGATCGCCCTAATCCAAAGCAAGTGTCCGAATACGGCAAAAACTGGCAGCCCTATCGCAGTCTGGCTAGTTGGTATTTGTGGCGGAGTTTGTCGGCAACGGTTAGCCAGATTCACTTGTAGGCGTTAGCGCTGAAATTTTTCTAGTAAAAACCTAACACCATTGTTCCCTGAGAATCTCTGCAATGCGGCGGGCCGCTCCAGCTTGTCCCAGCCTTTCCCGGCCATTACAGGCGATCGCCTCTAGTCGCTCAACATCATGAAGTACTTGTTGTAAAGCTTCCCCAGTTTGGTCAGGACTATTCAACAAAATTAAGGATTCTCCCAAAAGCCAGGTTTGACGGCGCGCAAAATAGGGATTGTATTGGGGGCCTTGTCCGGGAAAACTAATCACTGGTTTCCCCAACCCGACAAATTGTTCTGTGGCGGTACCGGCCATGGCGATCGCCGCTTGGGCATGGTGCAAACAATCGGCAAACTGCTGTTGGCTAAAAACCAGCCGGGCATGATCTTTTTGGAAAACGGGCCCTTTAATCAAGCAAGAAACCTTGTTGGTCAAAAGTTCCACGGCATTATCTTCCAGTGGTTGCCAACCTTGGGTTTCCAGTTCAGCCATCAACGTTGGTAAGGGCAAGGAAGGGGCGATCGCCGCCAGGAAAGTTATGGAAGCATCGGCAAAATGGGCTAACACACTGGTTAAACTTTCCACAATCAAGGCCCAATTGCGTTCCATTTCCGGTGATCGGGAACCGGGTAAAAGGGTAATGGTTAAACTTTGTCCTGGCTGTAACGTTTGGGGCTTGTAATCCTGCGGGTTTAAACCGTCCATCATTGGATTGCCCACGGCATAACTGGCCACACCTTGGTTTAACAAACTTTCATGGGTGAGGCGATCGCGGGGAAAGACTGCTACGCAATTTTTCCTCGTCATTAACCACCGTTCCCAAGGATAGTAAGCGCAACCAAGCCATTTTTCCCAAGCTTGGGTACTAGGTAACCATGCCCCAGCGGGGGAGCGCAGATAATATTCCGACTTGGCTGTGCCCACAAAGGCGTAATCACCTCGGCCCAACCAAGCGAGGGCCAAGGGCACTATGTCCCCCACCGCTAGAACTTTCCCCCCCTGGGCCGTCCATTTTTGCAAACCGCCTAACTGGGCTTTGGTCAATCCCCATAAGCCTCCCTGAACATCCCGCCATAATTCCCTGGCATCCATGTTGTTAAAGCCGCCGGAGGGCATGGTTTTCACCGGGCCAATCAAGAGAATATTTAAACGTCGATAACTGTTGCCTTCCCCCACTAGGGGCAATCCCACTAATATTTCCCCAGGCTCCATTCCCGCCAACTCACTCCAAGCCTGGCCAATACTGACGGCGATCGCATCCTCTCCGTGCCCATTGCTGAGCAGTAGAATCTTCGGCAACATCCAACACTCCCATCCGTTACACTGAAAATAAGCAGAGTATTAAGAATTATTAAATAAGTATCACCATGGGTTGGGAATTTTTTTCGCTAGAGACATTGCAGGAATTGGCCCGCCAATATGGTTACGGAGCCGTATTCTTTGGCATTGCCTTGGAAAATGCAGGCATTCCCATCCCTGGAGAAACCATAACCCTGTTGGGGGGCTTTTTGGCCGGCAGTGGAGATTTAAGTTATGGCGGGGTATTAATCGCGGCGATCGCCGGGGCCGTGTTGGGGGACAGTTGTGGTTACTGGGTGGGACGCTGGGGCGGTTGGCCCTTACTAACCAGGGCGGCCCAACTGTTCAACATTCCCCAGGAAAAACTAGACCAAGCCCGGCATAAATTTAGTCAGAATGGGGCGGCCGCAGTGTTTTTTGGTCGTTTTGTTACCCTGTTACGAATTTTTGCGGGGCCCATGGCCGGCATTGTCCGCATGCCCTACGGCAAATTCCTGTTGTACAACATCGGCGGTGCCTCCGTCTGGGCTGCCATCACCGTTAGTTTGGCTTACTTTTTGGGGCGGGTGGTCACCATCGAGCAAATTATTGCCTGGACGACCCAATTCAGTTGGTTTGCCCTAGCAGCAGTGGTGGGCATGGTGGGCATTTACTTTGTCTTTCACTTCCTGCAAAAGCGTTTTGATCAAACCATTGAGTCGACCATAGGCGATCGCCCCCAATAATTGTTAGAACTGGATTAATATCTTTGCGAGGGAAAATACCATGGCCGTCAAAAAACAGTTTGCTAATTTTGCTGAAATGCTGGCCGGTTCCCCCAAGCCGGTGCTAGTGGACTTTTACGCTACCTGGTGCGGCCCCTGCCAAATGATGGCCCCCATTCTGGAGCAAGTGGGCAGTCATCTACGCCAACAAATCCAAGTGGTGAAAATTGACACTGATAAATATCCGGCGATCGCCACCCAATACCAAATCCAGTCTTTACCGACCTTGGTGTTATTCAAGCAGGGCCAACCAGTGCACCGCATGGAAGGCGTACAACAGGCCGCCCAGTTGATCCAACAGTTACAGGTTTTTGTGTAAATACCATTCCGGCGATCGACAACAAACCTTTAGTTAATAGTTTCTAAATATATTCAGTCAATTCATCTTTTTGCGGATCCAGCCGTTGACTGTGAAGCGACTATGGGCAAATTCCCTAGAAGGACAAACCACAGACATCACTTCGTGGCGACAACGGCTATTAAAAAAGATAATAGAATTATTGATGGGGGTAATGGTTTGAAACTTCGGATGGGTAGTAATGGTGTTATTTTTAAGCTCCGTGTCGTAGAGCCTTAATTCTCCCCCAGAAAAAGCTTTCGGTTCTTGATAAAAATAATAGACATAGGTAATTTGTCGGCTAGCTGTTTTTTCACTACCTGCGTCATTGTGGATTCTATAATAACAACCATCATTATGGGCTGTGAGTTGTAATTCTATTTCTGCAACTTCAAAGGGAGAAAAGTTTAGTTGACCCAGTAATTCCGGTAACTTTTGTTTGATTCGTTCCCGTATTAAAGCTGATAATGCAGGAATTTTTTGAGAAAAAAGCACGTAGGATTGGCGATATTGATTAGCTTTAGTAGTAGTGTTAGATTTAATGTATTCTTCTTTTTTATCAATAGCCTCTGTGATGATTTTTTGATTTTCTTCCGGTGATAAGAAGTTTTTAATTTCTCCGTAGGTACCGGGCAAAAATATTGATTCTGACTGCTGGTGTAATGTCGGTTCCGATAGGCTGAGGTTTATTTGAGGATACTGTGACTGTAATCGCCTAATTTTTTCCTCAGCCTTAGCCACTAATTTATCCACTGAGTGATGCTTAAATTCGGTGAAAATCCCTGCCATTTCGAGGATTTTTAGGGCTATCGTTGCTTTTTCCTGAGGAGAACATTGATCGTTGTCAATAATTGTTTCTAAAGTATCAATGGATTTAGTTAATAACTTTTTTGCTCTAGTTGATAAGGCTAGGTTATCTCCGTTGGTCTTTACTTTTGCTCCCCTGTTCATTATGCAGTTCCCCTGGGTTACCTAAGGCCAATCACATTTTTTGCTGAAAATTGATGGTTGGAACAATTCTAACTGTTTTGAAGCCAACAAAAATCCCCCTCCTAGTTAGTAAAGGAAAGGGGACAAAAGGCGACAAAGCCTTCAGATTATTAACAATGGATTGATGAGTCAATCATGGCAAGGATGGAACGATTACATCATGCCCATGCCGCCCATACCACCCATTCCGCCCATGCCACCCATATCGGGCATAGCGGGAGCCGCAGGTTCAGGTTTTTCCACTACTAAAGCTTCAGTGGTCAACACCATCCCAGCAATGGAAGCGGCATTTTGCAGAGCAGAACGTACCACTTTAGCGGGGTCGATGATGCCAGCGGCTATCAGGTCTTCAATTTTGCCAGTGATGACGTTGTAACCTTGATTGCCAGTAGCTTCTTTAACTTTTTCCACAATGACGGAACCCTCTACCCCAGCATTGCTGGCCAACTGGTGCAGGGGAGCTTCCAGGGCTTTGGCGATGATGTCGGCGGCAACCCGCTCTTCATCGTTGCTGAGTTGGGCTTTAAAGCTTTCAATTTTGCCCGCTAAACGAATTAGGGTTGTACCACCACCGGGAACAATACCTTCTTCCACTGCGGCTTTGGTGGCATTGAGGGCATCTTCAATGCGGAGTTTGCGGTCTTTGAGTTCGGTTTCCGTTGCGGCCCCGACTTTAATCACAGCTACACCACCGGCTAGTTTGGCAATGCGCTCTTGGATTTTTTCTTTGTCGTAATCGGAATCAGAAGCAGCATATTCTTTCCGCAACTGCTCAATCCGCTCTTTGACTCCAGCGGAAGCCCGTTTGTCGGCCCCAGCGACGAGGATGGTGTTGTCTTTTTCCAAAGTGGCTTTAACGGCTTGGCCCAATTGATCCAAGCTGACGGTGTCGAGGCTCAGGCCAATGTCTTCGGAAATGACGCTACCACCGGTGAGGATAGCGATATCTTGCAACACAGCTTTACGCCGATCGCCAAAGGCGGGGGCTTTAATGGCGGCCACGTTGAGTACACCCCGGGCTTTATTGACCACTAGGGTAGCAAGGGCTTCTCCTTCAATGTCTTCCGCAATGATTAACAGGGGACGACCGGCCCGGGCCACAGCTTCCAGTACGGGAACCAATTCCGCAATGGCACTGATTTTTTTATCGGTGATGAGGATTAAAGGATTATCAAACTCCACCAACTGGCGATCGCTATCGGTGATGAAGTAGGGAGAAATATAGCCCCGGTCGATCTGCATCCCTTCCACCACTTCCAATTCGGTGTTGAGGGATTTGGACTCCTCCACGGTGATGACGCCATCTTTGGTGACTTTGTCCATGGCATCGGCAATCATGGCCCCAACTTCGGGATCGTTACCGGAGGATACGGTGGCCACTTGGGCGATCGCCGAACCTTCCACGGGTTTAGCCACAGCCTCAATTTCTTGAACGAGGAAAGTGGTAACTTTTTCGATGCCCCGACGGAGAGCCACGGGATTAGCACCGGCGGCGACGTTGCGCAGACCTTCCCGCACTAAAGCTTGAGCAATAATAGTGGCGGTGGTGGTGCCATCCCCAGCAATTTCCTTGGTTTTGGAAGCAACTTCCTGGATTAGCTTAGCTCCAGCATTTTCTTCCGGGTTGGACAGTTCAATTTCTTTGGCTACGGTGATGCCATCGTTGACAATCTGGGGAGCACCGTACTGCTTTTCTAATAAAACATTGCGACCTTTGGGGCCGAGGGTAATCCGCACCGCATCAGCCAGGGCATTAATCCCCGCTTCCAAAGAGCGTCTGGATTCATCCTTAAAGGAAATAAGTTTAGACATAGACTAAAAAGTTACAAATAACGTCAAAGGTGGCGGACAAGTCCATAAAGCACTTTAGCACTCTTGGCAGTGGAGTGCTAAGTCAGGTAAGGTTCGGTTTCCCGGTCTTAGAGCTTGGCGATCGCCCTGGATTTAAATGGGGGAGTAACGGACGTTTAATGCTCACTGGCTGGTGGTGATACCCCGTTCTCGCAGTTGGCGGATGAAATAATCTTCCAGGGAAGGGCGGGCCAGGTTCATGCTGATCAAACGGGCATTAAGACTGGGTAACGCATCCACTAGAGCTTGGACATCCCCTTGGTAATGGCCGTGCCAAACATCCTGTTCCTGACTTAAATTGGCTAGATATTTACCCAACGCCTCTTCTTCTCCTCCCTTGAGCACCACTTCATAGCCTTCGTCATTACCTAACACTTCCGCCAAAGAACCACTGCACAGCAATTCCCCCCGCGCCAAAATGGCAATGCGGTCACAAATTTGTTCCACGTCCGCCAAAATGTGGGAGTTGAAAAAGATGGTTTTGCCCTGTTCCTTGAGGGAAAGAATAATTTCCCGCACTTGGTAGCGCCCCAGGGGGTCCAAACCGGACATGGGTTCATCGAGGAAAACGACTTCAGGATCGTTAATCAATGCCTGGGCCATGCCCACCCGTTGCAACATACCTTTGGAATATTGTCGCAATTGCTTCTTTTTGGCGGTTTTTTGGGCTAACCCCACCAGGTCACACATGGCCAGAATGCGCCGTTGTCGTTCCTGTTTCCCAATTTGAAACAGACTGCCGATGTAATCCAAAAATTCCCAAGCGGTTAAAAAGTCATAAAAGTAGGCATTTTCCGGTAGGTAGCCCACCCGTTGTTTAGTCTGGCGATCGCCGATGGGTTTGCCTAGTAGAGTACCCCGGCCACCGCTGGCACGAATTACCCCCAAAAGAATTTTTAACAGGGTAGTTTTACCTGCTCCATTAGGACCCAGTAAACCAAAGGTTTCCCCTTGCTGTACGGCAATGGACAAAGGTTTAAGGGACTCCACCTTCTGATTCATCCAAAAGCCGGTGCGGTAGATTTTGCTAATTTCCCAAGTTTCCACCACATTGGCCTGAATCGGTGGCTTTTCCTCAGCGGCGATCGGAGTTGACACAACCATTGCTCTTTTTCCTCCCTGAAAAAATCCTGCTCCCAAGAGCGAGTCACTAAATATACTAAATATTAAGTAACATCGAAAACGCATTGATCGGTTTCGATCATGGTGGGAAAAGTCTTAAAAATGACTGTGCAGGATTTGACATACTGCTGAGCCCATTGTTGAGCCAACTCAATTTGCTTTGGGGTCAACTGTTCCTGCTTGGCCCCTTGATAGTTAAGTTTAACGATCTTTTTATCCACCTCAAACTGGGCAAACCATTCTTGTTTGGGCCGGGCCGATTGTAGATAACGGCTAGCCATGGTACTGCCCAAATAATGATTACCCAAATTACCTAAATATTCAAAAGTCAACAACAGGTCTTCCACCGTCAAGCTAGTGGGTAGGGGCGCTGGGGATTGAGTCTGAGCTTCAGTTTGAGGATCAGGAGTAGCGCTCCCTGTTTCTTTAATCAGACCAAAGTTTTCCGGTCTAAAGCCAGCATCAAACTGGGTTTGTTGATTGTATTTTGCCTTGCTTAACTTTGCTCCGGTTAAGTCTGCCCCCGTCAGCAAGGCTCCATGCAAACAGGCATCTTCAAGATTAGCCCTGGTTAACAAAGCTCCGGCACAAAGGGCATTGTTTAAATGAGCTCCCTGGAGGTTGACTTTAAGCAAAAAAGTTTTTATTAGAGATGCTTGCCTTAGGTCCGCCTTAGCTAAATTCGCCCCCGACAGATCTGCATTGTTAAAATAGCATCCCTGTAATTTACAGCCTTGCAAATCCGTTCCTCGCAGGTTAGCTTCACTGAAGTCCGATCCGCTAAAATCCGCCCCTGCTAGGGTGAAGCCATGGAGGTCAATGTGCCGTAGGGCTAAGTTGGGAAAATTGCGTTCCCCTACCTGGTACTGACGAAGAATTGCCTGGGCTTGATTATTGTCTACCATCGAAAATTTTTCCGCTGCCGAGACTGCCGGTCAATTAAGATTAACCCTATCTAGTGCAAACCATAGCATTGAGTGGGTAACTTGTTGTCAACCCTTCATTGTACCTTGCAAATATGGAGCAGGGGTTAGCTTCCATACTCCAGCTAAGTCCCTCCAAAGTATTGGTATTTGGAGGATTTGGAACTTTCCCTTTGAGCATCAAAAAGAAGGGTGCGACCAAAATTTTTTTCTAGGAGGCCAACTATGGGCATATCAAAACTTTCTAAATTTTCTGCATCCGTGCTCTTGTCCGGTGCGATACTCACCACCTTGCCCCCCTCTCCCCTCTGGGCTAACGAAATGCAACAATTGCTCACTGTCACCGGCCAAGCTTCGGAGTCTGTCCCCACCACCCTAACGGAGGCTCAGCTAACAGTGGAAGTCCAAGCCGATACCGCTGACCAGGTGCAAACGGCGATCGCCGAACGGAGTAACCGTCTGGTGGCCTATCTACGCAGTCAAAGGGTGGATAAATTACAAACCCAAGGACTCCAACTCCAACCCAATTATGTTTACAGCAATAACGAAAGAAGACTGGAAGGTTACATCGGCAGTAACACCGTCAGTTTTCAGTACCCAAGCGACCAAGTGGGAAAAATCCTTGATGAAGCTGTGCGGGCCGGGGCCAGTCGCATCGATGGTATCCGCTTTATTGCCACTCCTGAAACCCTCAAAGCGGCTGAGCAAAAGGCCCTAGTAGCCGCCACCGCCGATGCCCAAGCCCAAGCTCGGGTGGTGTTGTCCAGTTTGAATCTAACGCCTCAAAACATTGTCCGTATTGTCATTAACCCTAGCCCGGACCAACCCATGCCCCTTTTTCGGGGCGCCCTGGCCGCCTCCCCCATGGCAGAGTCTGCTCCCACCCCCATTATTAGCGGTGACCAAACAGTGCAGGCCACAGTAACTTTGGAAATTGCCTATTAACTAATGTCAAATGATAAGCCTTATTTTCCTAGATCTGTTAAGGAGTGGGGCCATTGGGGGGATTGCCATTACCCGGCTGGACCAAATTAGGGGGGTTGCCGGGGTTCCCTTCCGGCTCCCGAATTTCGGGGATGGGCAGCCAGTAGAGCACCAGGGCAAAAACCGCTAAGCCCAAAGCTCCCAAGCTGGCAGGAATGGCCCGTTGCACAAAGGGTTCATCCGATTGTCGGTGGCGGCGGGACAGGGGCTCCAGGGTAAGGGAAAAATCCGGTAAGGTATGCCGATCGCCAATAAACTGATCCACCGCTTCCACTAGGTCAAAAAGTTCCACAGTGCTTAGGTCAACGGCGATCGCCTCGGAGGATTCATCGGCCGGCGGATGCCACACCAAACGGTGCAGGGCCTGATCCGGCAGGGGCATTAACTCGGCCCATTCCCCATTTTCCCCCTTGGTTTCTGCGGGGTGGGGAATCCCACTCAAACAACCCTGGGCGTAACTGTTGACCGCCTTGGCCAAGGCTTCCAGAAAAGCCCTCCCCCCCTCTAAACTTTGATTGGTACTGAGAAACTGACAACGGGCATTGAGAATGATTTGCAAATCCCCGTTGCTAGAACCGGGGTCAGTGCCGCTGGCCATGCCCTCCAGGGTGAGGGTACAGTTGGGTAGGCGATAGGGTCGTTGAATATTCAAGCTACTTCTCCGTCAAACAAGCTGATCCATAAACGTTCCATGCCAATGGTGCCGGTGCAAAACATCAATTGGTTAAGCAAACCCAGGGCAAAATCGTCCATGGCCGGTTCCGAAGCCAACAACACCGATACTTTAGCCCGGCGGGGATTCATCCGGCTACTAAAATGGGAACGGAATTGGTCTAGGTAATCCGACAGTAAAAAATTGGTGCCCACTGGCAACTGTTTGGCTCGCATTTGTCGTTCCGCAATTAGTAATTGCCGCATGGTTACATTTAACGGCTTGGCCTGGTAGTGGGCGATCGCCGTCAGGGCCTTAGCTTGGTCTAGGGTGAGTAGGGTGCGGTTATAGGAACGTCGCCAGGGGTTAGTACAGCGTAACCGCCACAGGGCTAGAGCATGGGGAATGATGGATTGCAAACCTAAACTTTCCGCACTGGCTAACATTTTCGACGCCGAGCCCACATCCAAAGCCTCGATCGCCAGTAATAGCAAATCAAGGCGTTGCTGTAACTGGCTGGCACACCGCTGATTAGACAGGGGAAAATCCGGCAAAGTTTTTAGCACAGCGGCCTGTTCTTCAACAACAACAGCGGCATCAGACATGGGCGAAGTTAACACAGGCTGAGTTGGGCAAAGGAAAATAACAGTAAAAAGGGCGACCAAAGGATCGGAGGAAATGACCTAAACAACGATCTAAACTCTGACACTGCCAACCATGGTATCGCATCGGGTCGGACTCCCATCAAAAACCACGGCTGACCAGGAAAAAGCCAGTCTGCAGACCACCAATAATCAACCCTAGCACTCCCCCCAAGTTGACAATGGCCTGGAGTTCGCTGCGCACAATGGCCTGGACAGCGGTTTCCAGCTCGGCGGCGGGGGTTTCATTAATACGGTTGATAATCACCTGGTCAATGGCCAGGATGGGGATAATTTGCTTAACAATTTTTTCTAGGTCATCCTCCAAATACCGTTCCAAAATTGAGGCCAATTCCTCACTTACCAAGCCCAAGGAGCCGGTTACCGCTGTGGAAGACTGGAGCCGATTGACAATGAGCACCGCCACATTATCCCAATCCACCGAGCTACCAAAATCCTTCAGCAATGGTTCCCCCCGCTCCCGAATATAGGTCCGCACCACTTCCCCTGTGGTCCGCCGTAGTTGTCGCACCGTCGAAACCGGTAAATTTTCCAGGGACAATTGCTGTAGCCAGTCCTTGAGGCGATTCCGAATTTCTAGGGAAAGCAATAATTCCTTCAAGCGTAAATTGGCCGTTTCCTTTTCCTCCAGGCAAAAAGCCCGCAAACGGGTGAGGGAATTACGCACCCCAAATAAATTGGCCACCACCCAATAGGTGCCACTGGTTTTTTCTCGAAAACCCTCATCAATCACCTGGATATTGCGATCGCTCAAAAAGTCCACCAACGCCAAACGAATCGTGTCCGGCGGCAACACTGTGCCCAGTAACCAATCAGCAAACTGACGGGATTGTAATTCCGACAGCCGAAATTCCAGCAAAATTTGGTCAAAAATACGGTTAATCTGGTCCGAGAGA
This sequence comes from Synechocystis sp. IPPAS B-1465, assembly GCF_003015225.1. Classification (GTDB taxonomy): domain Bacteria; phylum Cyanobacteriota; class Cyanobacteriia; order Cyanobacteriales; family Microcystaceae; genus Synechocystis. Next base: position 2,546,777 of record NZ_CP028094.1, read on the forward strand.
AAATTATCCTGCCGAGCCAGGGCTTTTAATAGGCGGGGTAAAGATTCACTAAATAAATCTCGTAAAATATTGGCGAGAATTTGGGCGGTTTTTTGTTGCTTATCTTCCCGAATTTGCTTTAGGGCCAATTGCAATAACCATCCTAAAGCTCCCTCTACCCGCTCCCGTTGCAGTAGTTTACGGGCCAGCCGTTGTAGCTCCTCCGGGGTCAGCAAAGAACCCATAATGGTGTCGGAAACCCTCTTAGCCAGTCGTTCCTGGTTGCGGGGAATTAATCCAGGAGTAAAGGGGAGTTGATAGGGGCCCAGAAAGAGAGGTTTGTAGGGACGAAAGAGCATTTTGATGGCTAAATCGTTGGTGAAATAGCCAATAATTCCCCCCGCAATGGGTGGTAAAGCTAGGGAGAGGAGTAGGGAGTAATTAATCATCATCAAAGGCAAGGGCATGGAATCCCCGACCCAAACTGAACGGTATGGAAGTTTTGTTTAAGTAATGGTTGCGAAAAGGGAAAGTTAAAAGTTCTCGTCAGTGCCAACAAACAAATTTCCCCTCCTTCCCAAGGTAGTAAATACTGCAATGGCGGATCAAAGATCACTGTCTCAGCTTTAGTAAATGTTCCTGTACCACCGGTGGTAAACGGCGCATAATTTTGCCCTTGGCAGGGTCGATCGCCACTAGGGTAATTTTGCCAGTTACACAGGGTTCCCCGGTTTCCAGACAAACAATTTGATTTTGCCATTCCAGCCGCACTTTCTGAATTTCTTGCATTTGCACTTTAATCACTGCTGTTTGTCCCAAGCGGATGGCTCGGTGGTACCGTAGGGCCAGGCTCACCACAGGTAAATCACAACCCAGCTTGACCAAGTCGGCAAAATCCACTCCAATGGACCGCAAACATTCCACTCGGGCGGTTTCCAGCCAGGTTAGGTAGGTGCCATGCCAAACAACGCCGCCGTAATCAGTGTGGTGGGGTTGTACCCGGACCATAATCTCAAACCACTTTTCGGTCACAGCTTCCAGTTCCTGTTGGTGAACTAGACAATGGTCTCCCTGGGGGCTTGGGGGTAATTGGGGCTTGGGGGAATCACTCACAGTCAATCTAAAGGGGGCATTAAACAACGCTGATCCCCATCATACCGAGTCCGGGGTGGCCTCTGTTATGGGTTCCCTTAGGGGAGCAAAGCCAACGGCATGGTCTGGTAAGTTCCACTTTTGGGCCAGGGCCAACACTTGACCCCTGGCGATCGCCGTTTCAAACACGGAGGAAAAAATGGCGGGGATGGGATGGGTTTTTAACCAATGGTTCAGTACCCTAGGATTCCCCATGATGGCGGCTTTGAGGATGTAAAGCCCGGACCAACCTTTATCGTAGAGTTGGGCGAGTTGAGCTAAGCTGCATACCGCTTCGTCTAGGGCGATGGAGGTAGCAAAATCTTCTTGCAGTCGAAACATCTCGTCAATTTCCCCAGGAGGCAGGGGTTGCTCCAGGTATTGAATTTTGGGCCCAGAATTTTCCCTTTGGCGATCGAGGAGAGTTAACCATTGTTGGGCGATGTCCACACTCAAACCGCCGTTGGCATCGAGGCGAATTTGACAGCCTTCCGGTAACCGTCGCCATAACTGCCCATACAAATCCCTTTCTACAGCAAAATCCCCGACGCCAATTTTCCATTTAAACGTGCTAGCTCCCAACTGGGGATTGGAGGCGAGATAATCCAGGGCGGCCTCCCCTGTAGGCAAAAGTTGACAGTAACTGAGAGAGTTGGGGGAATTTTCAATCACACTGCCGCTCTCTAACTCCCACTCCGCTGAGCCAAAGGCAAACCCACAACAGGGTAGGCGATCGCCAATTTTCTCAATTTGCGCGGGGGTAATCCGACCTTTTAAACTGCGGCAAAAATCCGTGGCGCTGGCTAAATCTTCCGTGCCAAACCAGGGTAGGGGAGCAATTTCTCCTCGGCCCCTGTTACCCCTTTGGTCGGTTAACTCCACAATCAAGCCCCGTCGCCGTTGCCAATGGCCATGGGCTGTTACCACTGGCTTAGGCAGGGGGAAATTGTAGGAATAAAATTTAACGTGATAGGGTTTATCCATGGCCCAGGCTGGGATTAACGGCTACATTAATCTCAAAAAATAAAGAAAAGAGAGGTATTTTTACCTCCCTTAATAAAGTTTCTGACAATGGTTCACTGATTTATCAACTATTGCCGTTAACTAAATTGTCTGCACCGCTAATTACTTTGGCGGAAACAATTTTGTCCCCTTCACTCAACTGTTCCAACGTTTCTTTCCCGTCCACCACATAACCGAAGACCGAATAACGGCCATCCATCAAATTAAACCCCGGTGGAGTTAGCTCGGTATCAAACTTAAAGAAGAAAAATTGGGAAGAACCACCATTGGGTTCCGTTTCCGGCCGAGCCAAGGCGATCGCCCCGTAGGCATTGAAAGGTAAGGCCAATTCCGGTAAGTACATGCCGGCATCTTCCAAGGTCATGCCATAGATGGGGCCCTCTTCTCCCTTGACCAAAATTTCCAGGGGAATGGCCCGGTATTCTTTGGTTTGGGGGTCAATAAAGCCCGCTTCTGGCCCTGGGGGATCCCCCGCTTGAGTCACAAAGAAATCTTCCGAACGGATAAAAGGTAAACCGTCATAGAATTTGCGTTGCACCAAATCCACAAAGTTACCGGCGTTAATGGGGGCGCTGTAGCCATCCACCACAATGGTCAGGGGACCCTTATTGGTGGTCATTTCCACCGTGGCCCGGCCCTTGAGTTGAGGAAGATTAGCAAATTCTTCAGGAATGGCAAAGGGGAAATCCGTCACCATCAGGGCTTCCAAATCCCCGATCGCCGTCAGGGCTGATTTACGGAAGCTAATCACCTGTTCTTTATCCTTAGCCTCTACTGCTTCGGTTAGGGCAGTTAAATCGGTTTTGATACTGCCCAATAAAGTTTCCGCCTCCGGTTGGCGATCGGCCGGTACCCCAGCAAGAATCTTATCTTCCTTCAAGGTGATGGTCAGATTAGCCGCCCGCACATCTTTTTTAATCGCCGGCCAACGCTTAGCCCGGATGTGGTTAGAAATATCTTCCAAGCTGTCCTGCAAGCGCCGCACCTCTGGATTATCGATGGGCAGAGCGTAGCGCAAAATGGCATTGGGATCCGTAATGGCATTGCCCTGGGCCAAAGCACCCAACAGCATCGGCTGGTTCAAAGGCAAGCTCCATCCCGGCATAGCCCATGTCAGAGATAGCATGGTTAGCAACAAGGACAACAAGCTCAATTGCAGGCCCCGTCGGGTAATTATCCCCAGGGGAGTTTTAATAATTTGCATCATAATGATTGTGGTTTGTTCTCCAGCATAGGGGGCAACAGCAAAATTTTCCCACTTCAACGCCCCCATCCCCTAGTAGAATGTTGGGTGAACTTTTGAGTCTTCCTTGGCTTCCATGATATCCAGTAACGATTTTCGCACAGGTACCAGTATTGTGATGGACGGCGCAGTCTGGAAGGTGGTGGAATTCCTCCACGTTAAACCAGGCAAGGGTTCCGCCTTTGTGCGGACCAAGCTCAAAAGTGTTCAAACCGGCAACGTGGTGGAAAAAACTTTCCGGGCGGGGGAAACGGTGCCCCAGGCCAACATCGAAAAATCAGTGATGCAACATACCTATAAAGATGGGGACCAATATGTCTTTATGGATATGGAAACCTTTGAAGAGGTGAGCATTGCCCCCGATACCCTGGGAGACAAGGCCAAATTCATCAAAGAGGAGATGGAAGTCAGCGTTGTCACTTGGGATGGCACCATTCTGGATGTGGAATTGCCTACCAGCGTTGTGCTGGAAATTGTTGAAACTGACCCCGGTGTGAAGGGAGATACGGCCACTGGCGGCACCAAGCCAGCCATTTTGGAAACCGGTGCCCAGGTAATGGTGCCCCTATTCATTGCCCAGGGAGAAAGGATTAAAGTTGATACCAGGGATGGTTCCTACCTAGGACGGGACAATGCCTAAGCTGTGCTTAACTTGATCAATTGGGTAGATGGATTTTAACCCGTAGGCTCATTGGTCAGCTCAAGCTTTACTAATCGTATTTTGTTGTATTGGGGGGTGGGTAATTCGTGGCTATTAACTTTACGGAACTGCGGGAATTGTTGGGGGTAATTTCCCAAAGTAATATCACGGAGTTCAGTCTAAAAAGCGGCGATTTTGAGGTGTCAGTCCGTAAGGATGGTATGGCCGGCGGCATCTCCGTTGTCCCTCAGGCGATCGCCCCCCAGCCTGCCCCGGTGGTTTCTGCCTCAGTTCCCTCCCCCGAAGTTGCGGCCCCATCCCCAGCGGATCAAAAGTGGACGGCGATCGTTTCCCCCATGGTGGGTACTTTTTACCGAGCCCCAGCCCCGGATGAGCCTCCCTTTGTGGAAGTGGGAGATGCAGTCAGCAAAGGCCAGGGAGTGTGCATCATTGAAGCAATGAAGTTAATGAATGAAATTGAAGCGGAAGTGGCGGGGCAAGTGATGGAGATTGTGGTGGAAAATGGGGAGCCGGTGGAATACGGTCAAACCCTAATGTGGATTAAACCCTAGAGGTCCCTTTAAAATGTCCTTTGCCCCGAAGTTTGCAAGGAACTTCGGTAAACCCCCCCCCTATCATTTGAGTTTTAGTGGAGCCATTTAGAATAGAAACCCAAATTTCGCGGCACAGGATCTAAACTCCATTCTGCTTGACCCTGGTTCGAGATACCGTTTGGGTGCTTCCAACTCGGTGGGTTATCATAGAAGGCGATCGCCACAGCGGCCCTGATCTTTTCCAGTTGTGCCGACTTCCCCAACAATGACTAGCGTCCCCATTGCCCGTTCCCCGCGCCCCAGTTATCAGCAAATAAATCAACATCAACCCAGTGATAGTGCCCTGGGGTTAGTCTCCACCAGAAGCTTTCCGGCGATCGTGGGGACAGCAGACATGATGCTGAAATCTTCCCAAGTGACCCTGGTGGGCTACGAAAAAATTGGCAGTGGCTACTGTACCGCAGTGGTACGGGGCAAGGTGGCCGATGTGCGCCTAGCAGTGGAAGAGGGGGCCAGAACAGCAGAACAGTTTGGCCAGTTAGTGTCGAAATTGGTTATTCCCCGGCCCATGCCCAACCTCCAGGCGGTATTCCCCATCGGTAGTCATCTGGTAGAACTTGCTCAACAGCAACGGGGTTACAGTCGTTTGAGCAATCGATCCATTGGCCTATTGGAAACCAGAGGTTTTCCGGCTATGGTGGGGGCCGCCGATGCCATGCTCAAATCCGCCGATGTGCAGCTAGCTTCCTACGAAATTATTGGAGATGGCCTTTGCACCGCCATTGTCCGGGGAACGGTGGCCAATGTGGCCATGGCGATCGAGGTGGGGATGCAGGAAGCAGAACGCATTGGGGAACTCCACGCAGTAATGATCATTCCCCGATTGTTAGAGGATTTGGAACATACCCTGCCAGTAGCCACCTATTGGTTGGACGAAAATGAACCTCTACCGATGTTACTGCCCAATCAAGTCCGGGAAAAACAACGGCAATTGGTGGCCTTACCGGAATTAGAAAAGGCTGTAGTACCCCAACGTCAGGCAAAACCGTTGCCTTTGCAAGAGAAAACAGAAGCTCCCTTAGTTCTAGAAAAAGAGGCGGAAAAGCCCATAGTGGAAGTGCTAGGTCCAGAAATTGATTAGCTAAACGGGGCGTTAGAGGGCTATTGGAAGCCGGCTTAGGTATTTTGGGCATCAAGGAGATTTCCCTGAAGGGCTATGCTGGGCATTCTGCGGACCTCGATGATTTCCTTGCCCAACTTGTGTATGTCATCGTCTTCCGAGTAGATGCATGATGCTTTCTGGGCTAGGGCAACAGCTAAGACCATCATGTCAATTTTCATCTTTTCCCGCTGGATGCCTAATTCTTCCCTCAGCCCCCACTTATTGATATGGATTTTGCCGTATTCAATACTCGCTGGAACGTCAAATGGTACTATTTTGGTCCTTCGAGAAATCTCTTCCATGACTCTTGGGTTGTCTTGAGGATTGCATCCCATCAGTAACTCGGCAAAAACGGGAGCCGGTATAATGATATGGTTGCGGTTGGCTTCCAGCTGATTCATTAGAGCTTCTGCCTTTGGGATGTTTTCTTGACGGTCGGAGGATGATTGCCTTTGAATGCCCCACACGACAATATTTGTATCAAGACAAATAATACTCATTTCAGTGCATTAATCTCCATTTTGGCTTTCGGCAAAGTAGGAGACTGGGTCATCGATGTGGGAGAAAGCATCGCTGATACTCTGTTTAAGATGATTAAAGGTCTCTGTTATTGGGGAGTCTTGGTAGTCCGTGAACTCGATGATTTGAAAAGACTGGATTTCCATGTCATTCATTCTCCATTCGGCGTTCCCCCTGATGCCAACAATCTCATACAATCTTTGCCCAGCTTGACGAACGATCGCCTTTTTAGCATCACAGTAGAGTATTTTACCGGACATCATTTTGATCGCAACTTTGGGTTCACTGCCGCCGACTCGAATGATTTCTCCGTAGAGTGTGGTTTCCCCTTGCATTGTAATAGATGCAGGAATTTCTAATGTTTGATTGATTGAGGTTAGATATTTACGACTCCCATTGACGGCATAAAATTCCGTATTAAATCCTCCTTTCTTAGAGAGTTGACGAATCTTGGCAATGCTTTCAACGGTTTTTGAGGGAAGAATTTCGAGCTTGCGGGTCTCTATGCAATGGGAAACGGCTTCAAAGGCAGGAACCGTGATTTCGGGTAGACTAGGCTCATACTCCAGGATATAGCCATCACCTTTAACGTTTTTCAGACCGACTATGATGTCATTGGTACGGATCTCGGAATGCTTATCATGAACGTAAGTGCTGATTATTTCTTCTGTCGCTGCAATTAATTCGCCAATATCCTTCGACCTGACTTTGCCGGGGGATATCCCTGCTCCAGTCAAGCTTGTTTCAATCGTGGTATCTCCATAGCTTTGGGTCATTGTAGGTTGGCACGGAGTTGATTGCGTGGCCTCTACAGTGAGAATAACAAGTAATCGACTCTGTGGATAGATGGGAGAGGGTCAGCTTATTTGCTTTTTTTGACACTGCGCTATGGGATCATTCTGTCTTCCCTTTCTTACTCCGGAGTTGACGGGGCTTTTTCTTGGTGGTAGTCGCCAGTGCTACCGATTAATTGCCGGTGTGATTGAGTTATGTCCAGAATTGGAATTAATATTAAAGGAAATGAGGCGCTTGGGATGGACTGAAGAACGGGGGAGAGGTTATTTGCAGGAAAATTTTCGCAAGCGTTCTAGATATGAGTTAACAATTGAGGAATGTCAACTGTTTTTATTTTACCCACAAAATTTGCTGTAATTATTTAACCTTGCTAGTGAGTTTTTCCTGAATGATTGTTTGCTTATTGAGCAAATCATTTCGCTAGGCATTGGTAACATCTCTACAACTGCAGTTTTTTGATCGTAGGCGATCGCCAAAGGTACAGGTTAATTGGTTAACAAAAACTTTCTGGTTTTAAATAACAGGAAATACTTTGTAATAAATCATCACAAAAATAGTCAAGATATTAATGGCGTAGTTAAATAAAAGGGGCCACATATTAGCATCAGTTCTTGCCTGCTCATAAAGAACAAACACCAGCGTAAGGACTTCCCCGATAAACCACGATCCTAAAAACAAGGGAGACAAACCGTTAGCATTGCCATTCAGCCAACATTCGTAGGCCTGGGGGATGCCACAAACTGCCAACATGAAAGCGCCGATCCATCCTATGGCCCTGAGATTTTGATTTGCTGGTTCTTGTTGCATCGATGCTTTTTTAACGCTGGTTTAACAATGTGGAACGATTATCTGAATTTATCCAAATCCTATTTGCTCTAAAAGTTAATTAACCTTCCCATTTAGCCATTTTTAACCATTTGTTGACTTTCTCAGACTTTTTGGAGCCATGGGAGATTATTGTCAGTTTTTTGTTTTAGGGTCAATAAATTTCCTCCATTTTCTTGTCCTGGCCTAGGTTAAGCCGTTGGGCATTGGCCACTTCTCCACAACTGCGGGGGGTAGGAAAAAGCTTACCAGGATTAGCTAAGTTATCAGGATTAAAACATTGTCTGACCCATTGCATTGTTTCTAAATCTACTTCGTTGAACATATTGGGCATAAAGCAATTTTTATCAATGCCAATGCCGTGTTCTCCGGATAAACTTCCCCCCAATTCCACACAGCGTTTAAGGATTTCTCCCCCCAATTCTTCCACTTTTTCCCAGGCTCCTGGTACTTTTTGATCATACAAAATTAGGGGATGTAAATTACCGTCTCCGGCATGGAAAACATTGGCAATGGCAAAGCCATATTTCTTACTTAAATCATTAATGTCGCTTAAAATCTGTACCAATTGAGTCCGGGGTACCACACCATCTTGGACAAAGTAACTGGGGCTTAGTTTACCCGCCGCCGCAAAGGCCGCTTTTCTTCCTTTCCACATTTTTAGGCGGGTTTCTTGGTCGTAGGCGATCGCCGTGTTGCGGGCTCCATTGTTGCGGCAAATTTCTTCTACTTTGGCTTGGTTTAATTCCACTTCGATGGGCAGACCGTCCAGTTCCACTAACAAAATGGCCGCCGCATCCCTGGGGTAACAATTGGTGGCCACCACGTCTTCCACCGCATTGATGCTGAAATTGTCCATAATTTCCATGCCCGCTGGGACGATGCCCGCCGCAATGATATCGGCCACGGATTGGGCGGTGGCTTCGAGAGAAAGAAAATCCGCCAATACGACACAGATAGATTCTGGGGTTTTGAGAATTTTTAGGGTGATTTCTGTGGCGATGCCTAGGGTTCCTTCGGAACCAACAAATAAACCGGTTAAATCGTAGCCCGGCGTTTCGGGGACTTGCCCCCCTACTTCCACAATGGAGCCATCGGGAATAACCAGTTTCAAGCCCAGCACATGGTTGGTGGTGGTGCCATATTTCAAACAATGAACTCCACCGGAATTTTCCGCAATATTACCGCCAATGGAGCAGACAATCTGACTGGAAGGATCAGGGGCATAGTAAAAGCCAGCCCCACTAACGGTTTGGGTAACCCAGTTATTCACCACCCCCGGCTGGACAACAATGGTCTGGTTGTCGTAATCTACTGCCAAAATTTGCCGCATGCGAGTGGTGACAATCAATAGGCTATCGGCCCCCGGCAAGGCTCCCCCCGATAACCCTGTGCCAGCCCCCCTGGCAATCCAAGGAATTTGGCGATCGTGACAAAGTTTCACTATTGTGGCTACCTGTTCCGTTGTGCGGGGCAAAACCACCAGGGCCGGCCGTTGTCGATAACCCGTTAAACCGTCGCATTCGTAGGTGAATAGCTCGTCTTTGCGTTTAATTACTCCATCCTGGCCAACAATTTTTTCGAGCTGGGGAATAATATCGGTAACGGCGTTGACGGGGGAGAAAATGGCCATGGTGGGGAAGGGAAAAGTACCTATGCCAAATTCTAGTGGATTTTGCGGTGGACAGCAGCGTCAGTAGTACAATAGGGAAACTAGCTAGCGAAATTACGATTATTTTCAGCTATCCATTTGTTCGGCCCAAACCCTCGTCAAATTTTCCCAAATATGAGCGAAGATTCCCCCAAACCAGAAAAAAAAGAACCTGTTCCTCCTACGCCCCTACGATGTTTGGTCGGTTCCGGCATTTCCGCGACCTTAGCTTGGGGTTTATATCTTTTGACTTCGGCGATCGCCGTTAGTTTTGCCAGTAAGCCGGTGTTGTCTGATAAGCCCATTGTCCAGCGCATTGCTTCGGCGGTGAGAACTTTGGTGCTGGGATTAGCTTCCATGGGCACCTTTATTTTTGCCTTTGTGGCGATCGGCTTAATTTTGTTGATGGTTCAGTTAATTCTGCAAAAACAACCCGACCGTAATAATGGGGAAAGTTAGCTGGGGGAGTTTAGTTTTTCCAATCAACTTTAACGAAAAATCACCGTAAGAGCGTGCTTGAAAAGCCCCCAGCTCTAGCCATGGGGAGCATGTAAACCATGCAATTTGTAAAGTTGTGGAGCTAATTTCCCTCGTTATCTCTTCCATTTTAAACAATTGATGGCCTAATTTAAATAAAGGATGCCCACGGCTAAGCCAATAATCATAGTAATAGCTATTAAAACTGAACTAAAAATCATAAAATTTCTGTCGAACTTGATAAACTGAGATACGAGTTTGTTTAATTTTGGATCATCGAATGAATCCATACTGTTGGAAAGTTTAATCAATGGTTTTAGGCGTTTATATCCCTTTGAATAGGCCATATTGCCAACGTCTGGTTTCTGACGTATTTCCTCATAAATGTCCGGGTAATATTTTTTAATATATTCCATCAATTGATTATATTCTTGCAAATATTTGTAATTTAAAATGCAGACAGTAGCAGAAAAGACTAAAAGATAAAAAGCTATTGCCACTGGCACCGTAAGTTGTCCAATCTGAACTTTTCGACTGAAAATGGTAGTTATCTGATTAAAAGATGACATTTAATTCCGACCTCCAATGAGTGATTGTAAGCAGATGATTATTCTGAGTTAAGTGTATATCTTAATAACAAACATTGGGTTGCTAATGTAATTTGAACAGAAACTAAAGAAATCATCATTTTCTTAATTTAAATTCACTATTTTACCATTGCCATTGGTCGGCACGGGAGTGTATAAATGGCACTACCATATTGTTGAAAAACTAGACAAGCTCAGAGAACTGTATCTGTTTTTATGGCTGAGTTTGTCAGGATATGGACAAAGTTAGCCTAGTCTTTTGCCACGGCCATTTCTTATTGGGATAAAAGCGATGAGTTATCTGAACCTAGACACATTCATGACATTGGTTTTACCTAAACTCTTACGCATGACCCTGGTTAGTTTTGTAATTGCCAGTGTTGTGGGGTCAGTGGTGGGCTGGATCGCTACTCTAATTTGGCGGGGAAAAAATTTATCGGATTTATCAGATTCTCCCAACCCCAGGGGATGGTTAATCAAACCGGCCATATTTGGCTCCTTCATTGGTATGGTACTCATCGGCCTATTACCCATCGAAGCGAATCCAGCTTCCCTTGTTGGTGGCCCCTATTCGGGGCTGTGGTTTTTGATGATGTTTGTGTTTTTAGCTCCCCTCGGTTCCATTGCTGGGGCCGTTATCGGTGCAACCCTGGGAACTAAGCAGTTTTCTCAAATTAAGCGGGAAAAGTTAATTGGCATTGTTTTACTGTTAACCTACTTTTTTGCCACTGTTGTCCTTTATGTTGGCCTGGCTCCCCCGGCATTGGTCATGGAAAAACCGACCGGAAATGATCCTTTTCCGGTGGTAGGTGAACTGAAGGGTTATGAAAGTGGGCCTAAAGACCTTGCCCTCAGTGATAACGGTCAACAACTGGCGGTGGTAACGGTGCGATATGGGGAAGACAAGGTTGAAATTTGGGATTTGCCCCGCAAAAAGGTTTTATATTCCTTTAAGACCAAGCCCAATAGCTCAGTAACCCTAAAAGATATTCTTTCATCTCTAGAATTTAGCAAGGATGGCCAACAGTTAATCACTGCGGCTGTTCAGCAAGTGCAGGTGCGGGATTTAACCAACGGTGCAGTGCAAATGCGCTTAGAAGGAGGAGAATTAGCCTATCCGATCGCCGATAATAAGCTGGTAACGTTGGCGTCGGTGGATGCCTGGGCAAATGAGCCAGAACCCCATAACATCAAGGTTTGGGACTTAGACACCGGGAAATTATTGCAAACCATTAATGCCGATCTGGCCCCCACGGAACGATTCAGTGTGCCCATTGCAATTAGTCCTGATGGTCGTTTAGTGGCTTTTCCCCCCGGACTTTATAGCGATCGCATTGAAATTTGGGATATAGGCAACCAGAAACAAGTTACAGCCCTAACCAGTAACCAGCCAGCGGGGGTTTTGTCCCTGGCATTTTCCCCGGATGGAGAACAATTGGCCGTTGCTCTGGGTCAAGGTGCCCCCCTTTCCGTTTGGGATTGGCGATCGCCAAAGCAAGTCAAGACCATTGCCAAGGCTGACCGGGCTGAAGTTTTGTATTGGACGGAACAGGGAATTTTTGTGGGTAGCGATGGTGCTTTCCAGGTGTGGGATCCACAAACGGGAGAGGCTCGGCAAAAGCTGGATTTACAACCAACAGAGGAAAGGGCAAAGAGTGATCTCCGATTTCCCCTTGGCCCCTCGGCTCTGAGCGCTGACCGTACAACTCTGGCGGTTTATATTCCTCAACAAGGTATCCGGGTCTGGCGGGTTGAGGTGGCCCCAAAAAAGCGGACAGGGGAGAAAGCTCTAAACTAAAAACCGCAACCGAGGAAAGTTTATGAGCCAAAAGAAAAGACAGTATAGCGCCGAATTCAATGCCACTTTGGCCTTGCAAGCAGTACAGCAAAGAGCGAGATAGTTAGGACAATTTTCTCAACGCTACATCAAATCCAGAAATCAGCGATTCTCCATTACTAACAAGTTGGGAAACATAACGTTTTAGTTTCGCCCAGAACTTCTCAATTTTGTTCAAGTCCGGTGAATATGACGGTAAAAATATAACCTCACCCCCAGCTTTTGCTATATCACGCATAATCCCGATTAAAACCCCCACAGGACTTACGCAAGATAGATGAGGTTAAGGTGGTAGGATGACTTTTTTCACTCGTTTAGATTACTGTCAGTATTTACTGAGCAGTCCAACTAACTACACCCTAACAAACCTTGCCAAGCATCTCGATGGCGTGAGCCATGACCGAATTAAACGTTACCTACAGGGAGTAAAACTGACTCCTCTCAACGGGTTGGACGGTTGCTCAAGCCAAAGTGCTGACAAACCGCTCTAACTCGGCCAAACCCTGTTTAATGGTGTCCATATCGGTAGCGTAGGAAAAACGCACACAGTCATCGGCTCCAAACGCCGCTCCAGGAATCACCGCCACCTGGTGGGATTCTAATAATCGGGCACTGAACTCCAGGGAATTAAGCCCCGTTTTAGCAATGTCCACAAAAACATAAAATGCTCCTTTCGGATTAGGACAACTCAGCCCTGCAATTTGATTGATGCCTTCCACTATCACCTGTCGTCTTTCTGTGAAGGCTTTGACCATGGTCTCCACACAGGTTTGGGGATTTTCCAGAGCGGCGATCGCCCCGTACTGGGCAAAGGTACAAACGTTGGAGGTGCTATGGCCCTGGATGGTGCTACAGGCTTGGATTAAGGGTAATTCCCCCGCCAGGTAACCCACCCGCCAACCGGTCATGGAATAACTTTTGGCAAAACCGTTACTAATGATGGTGCGTTGGAAAATCTCGTCGTTCACCGCACCAATGCTGAGGTGCTCTGTGCCATCGTAGAGAATGCGCTCATAAATCTCATCGGAAACTACGTATAAATCCTCATATTCCAAAATCACCGCCGCCAAAGCCCTAATTTCGGCAGGAGTGTAAACTGCCCCGGTGGGATTGGAAGGAGAATTCAGCACAAACAGCTTACTTTTGGAGGTAATGGCCTGCCGTAGTTGCTCTGGGGTGATTTTGTAATCCGTGGCCGCTGTGGTGTTGACAATAACTGGGGTTCCTTCGGCTAAACGCACCATTTCTGGATAACTGAGCCAATAGGGGGCGGGAATAATTACCTCATCCCCCTGCTCAATCATGGCTAGCATTAGGTTAAACAGGGAATGTTTACCCCCATTGGTCACCAAAATATTGGCCGCCTCGTAGGGCAAATTATTCTTTTCCCGTAACTTTTTGGCGATCGCCTGACGGAGGGCCGGTTCTCCGGCGGCGGGGCCATAGCGGGTCTTCCCTTCATCCAAGGCTAATTTGGCCGCCTCCACAATGTGGGGGGGAGTGGTAAAATCCGGTTCCCCAGCGGTAAAGCTAAGCACATCAATGCCCTCAGTCCGCATTGCCTTGGCCTTTGCCGTAATTTCAAGGGTGATGGAAGGCACAACTTGGCTAACTCGCTGGGTTAGTCGCATAATCAAAACATCCCTGGGGTAAACAACAGCAAAAAATGGCTAAGGCTAGTCAGACAGAGCATGCCAACCCCAGCAAGGGAGCTGGAATTGAGCCGATTTAGATCAACACGATTAAGCTCAGTTTAAATAATCGCATTGGGGTCTTCATTGCGGGCCACGGAAACTACCCGTTCTGTCATGGGAACATAAGATAAATTATGGTCACCGATGTAAATTTGGGTAGGACGGTAAATTTTATTGACTGATAATTGTTCCTTCCAGTGGGCCAACCAACCCGCCACCCTGGCGATCGCAAATAGGGGCGTAAACAGATCGGCGGGGATGTCTAGCTTGCGGTAAACCAAACCGGAATAGAAGTCCACATTGGGGTAAATGCCCTTTTGACCCACGTATTCTTCCACTACTTTTTCCAACTCCACTGCGATTTCGTAATATTCGTCGTGGCCCATTTTGGCAAATAACTGTTCAGCCAAATCCTGCAAAATAATTGCCCGGGGGTCTTTGACTTTATAAACTCGGTGGCCAAAGCCCATGATGCGCTGTTTGTTGGCCAGGCATTTTTCCACGTAGGGGCGGACATTTTCCACTGAGCCAATTTCTTCAAGCATATTTAGCACTTCTTCGTTGGCTCCCCCGTGGAGCGGCCCCGCCAAAGTCCCCACCGCCGAGGCAACCACTGCATAGGGATCCGTGAGAGTAGAAGCCGTTACCCGGGCCGAAAAGGTGGACGCATTCATGGTGTGCTCAGCATGGAGGGTCAAACACACATCAAACACTTTGGCGGCAAAGGGGTCTGGCTCCTTCTCCGTCAGCATGTAAAGGAAGTTGGAAGCGTAATCCAATTTATCATTGGGCTGAATGGGATCGTTACCCTCCCGGATCATGTGGAAAGCTGCCACCATGGTGGGGATTTTGGCTAACAGACGCACCACCGCCGCCCGGATATATTTGGGGTCATCCAAGGCCCGTCGAGCATAGAACAATCCCAAGGCCGCCGCTGAAGTTTGCAAGGCATCCATGGGGTGCCCTGTTTCGGGAAAACATTTCATCATGTCCCGGATGTGGTACTTAATGCGTCGATGGGTGCGAATTTCGTACTCAAACTCTTCGATCTCTGCCTGGGTGGGCAATTTACCCCAGATGAGCAGATAGGCTACTTCGATAAAACTACTGGATTTGGCTAATTCTTCGATGCGAATGCCCCGGTACTCCAAAATACCGTCGGTGCCATCCACATGGCTCACCCTCGATTTAGCGGCGGGGACTCCGGCTAGGCCTTCTTTAAACACTTCGTTATCAGTCATCATATAATTCACCTATAACGGACAATGCCACTACTGTTGTTGCTTAGAGATTTGGATTAACAAAAAATTGCGCCGGCCCGGGCCAGCCTGTCCCCATATCCATATTAGGGAATCTGAAGGAATTCTGGAAATTTACCTTCACCCCTGGATTGAGCCCAGTACTGGTCCGACGAGCTTCGATCATTCGATCAATTGTGGGCTAGATCTAGACCAGCCAACGGGGGGGAGTGAGCAAAAACAGTTGCCCTTCACCCGGTGGACAGTCCCAGGAAGGCAACGTTAAACCAATAATGCCAGCTTTCTTAACAATTAATTTGCCTTGGGGGCTACCAAAAGTGAGATATTCAGCCCAGTTGGCCAAATCCGGCTGATGACCCACTAGGGCAAGGCAACGGTGACTGCGGTGGCGATATTCTTCTTTTAAATCATTGATGCCTTGGGGAATGTCTTCCCCGGGGGCGAGGGAGGAAAAGGTTTCCAATTGGGGTGCAAGCCCCTGGTCCATGAGAATCTGT
Organism: Synechocystis sp. IPPAS B-1465; assembly: GCF_003015225.1. Lineage (GTDB taxonomy): Bacteria > Cyanobacteriota > Cyanobacteriia > Cyanobacteriales > Microcystaceae > Synechocystis. The sequence goes on from NZ_CP028094.1 coordinate 2,562,650, forward strand.
GCTGTTTGTTGAGCTCGTACTAAAGGACTAGTGAGAATGAGGTCAAATTCCACTCCGATCGCCTGGAGGCGTTGGGCCACTCGCTGGGTTTTGTCCTTACCTTTTTTAGTCAACTGGCGATCGCCGTCGGGGATATCCGGGGACTGTTCCTGGGCAATGCCGTGACGAATAAGGTAAAGTTCCATAGAAATGACCGATAAAATAGGGAAGTTAGAGGCGATGGGCCGGCAAACTCAAGCAGAAAGCCATGGAAAAATACAACATCCAAGTTTTAGGTAATGTTAATTCCCAAGAAACCTTAGTTTTTGCCCATGGGTTTGGGAGTGAACAAAACGCTTGGCGCTCTATCTATCCGGCCTTTGAAGAAAATTATCGCATTGTTTTATTTGACTTTCCTGGCAGTAAACCCGCTAATAGCAAAGATTTTGATATTCAAAATTACAATTCCCTCAAGGATTATGCCGATGATTTGATGGAGATCGCCCATTTGGCAGGGGTGCGTCAGGGAATTCTAATTGCCCACTCTGCTAGTTGCATGATTGGGGTGCTAGCCAGTTTGCGGGATCCGAATTTGTTTAAGGGCATGGTTTTCATTTGTGGTTCCCCCCGCTATCGGGATGATGGGGATTATAAAGGCGGTTTTAGCCAAGAAAAAATCGCCACAATTCTCAATGAAATGAGCCATAACTATGCCGAGTGGATTCGCACCTATGCCCCGGCGGCGGTTAATGATCCCAACAAGCCAGAATTGGTGGAAGAATTTTCCCATTGTCTTTTGCAACTGCGTCCTGACATTGGCTTGGTGGTATTTAGTCTCATCATCATGTCCGATTACCGTCGGGAGGTGGCCCAGGTGGAGATCCCGACCTTAATCGTGCAACCCCAGGAGGACATTTTTGTGCCGCCCACAGTGGGGGCTTATCTTTACAGGATTATGAAAAATAGTGAACTTTATTGGATTGATACTCCGGGGCATTTTCCCCATCTGGCTAACCCAACGGAAATCACCAAGGCGATCGCCGATTATTTACAGGAAAATGAATTCGTTTAACTGGTGACCCTAAGACAGGTTTATGGCGCGGGGCTTCTCGCGTTTTAAGCTAATATTTGGGGGACAGCTTTTGGGGCACTGGAGGGTTTAACAATGGCTAAAGTAATGATTGTGGGAGCTGGGGGCGTGGGCAGTGTGGTGGCCCACAAATGCGCGGCTTTAGAGGACTTTACAGACATTCTTCTGGCTAGTCGCACGGTGGCCAAATGTGATCAAATTGCGGCTCACATTGGTTCCCCCAAGGTTAAAACTGCTGCCCTGGATGCTTTTCAGGTTAGTGACACGGTCAAACTCCTACAGGACTTTGGGGCCGACTTGCTCATTAACGTGGCTTTGCCCTACCAGGACTTGGTGTTGATGGATGCTTGCTTAGAAGCGGGGGTGGATTACCTCGACACCGCTAATTACGAGCCTCCCGACGTGGCCAAGTTTGAATATAGTTGGCAGTGGGCTTACCAAGACAAGTTTAAGGATGCCGGGTTAATGGCTCTGTTGGGTTGTGGCTTTGACCCAGGGGTAACGGGAGTTTTTACTGCCTATGCCCTCAAGCACCATTTTGATGAGATCCATTACCTAGACATTGTGGATTGTAATGCGGGGAACCATGGTCAGGCCTTTGCCACCAATTTCAACCCAGAGATTAATATTCGCGAAATTACCCAAAAGGGCCGTTACCACGAAGATGGGGTTTGGCAGGAAATTGATCCCCTTTCCGTTCACCGGGATATTAACTATCCCCACATTGGCGATCGCCCTTCCTATTTGCTCTACCACGAGGAATTGGAATCCCTGGTGAAAAATATTCCTACCCTGAAACGGGCCCGCTTTTGGATGACCTTTTCGGAAGCTTACATTAACCATCTGCGGGTGCTGGAGGCGGTGGGTATGACCCGCATTGATGAAGTGGAATACCAGGGGCAAAAAATTGTCCCCCTACAATTTCTCAAGGCTGTGTTACCGGAACCCGCTTCCTTGGCGGAAAATTATTCGGGGCAAACCTCCATTGGTTGCTACATCAAGGGCGTTAAAGATGGTCAAGCCAAAACCTATTACATCTACAATAACTGCGACCATGCTGTCTGTTTTGCCGAAGTAGGCTCCCAGGCCATTTCCTACACCACCGGAGTGCCCGCCGCGTTGGGGGGACTGATGATGGTACAGGGCAAATGGAAGCAAGCAGGGGTATTCAATGTGGAAGAAATGGACCCCGATCCGTTCCTCGCCAAATTGGGGGAAATGGGTTTGCCCTGGCACGAAGTAGTCAACGGCCCTTTTCCTTTTGACGATTAGTGATTAGTTTTTAACTCAATTTTTAATGACTTCTGACCCCATTACCCTCCTCGTCAACGGCGATCGCCAAATCGCTTCTAGTCCAGTTACATTGCCGGATTTTTTGCAAAATCAAGGGTTTAACCTCCGCTTAATTGCGGTGGAATACAACGGTGAAATTCTCCATCGACAATTTTGGCCGGAAACCCAATTGCAAAACGGCGATCGCCTGGAGGTAGTTACCATTGTGGGAGGCGGCTAGCTTTTAATGGGGAGTGGTATAGCACCGCCTAGAATGGTTCTTAGCCCCAAATTTTTTTTGTAAGCACTTTTTCTGTGGAAATTACTTTTCTTGGTACCAGCTCCGGCGTTCCCACCCGTAACCGCAATGTTTCCAGCATTGCCCTCCGTTTACCCCAAAGGGCGGAATTGTGGTTATTTGATTGCGGAGAAGGCACCCAACACCAGTTTTTGCGCAGTGAAGTCAAAATTTCCCAATTGACCCGCATTTTCATTACCCATCTCCACGGCGACCACATTTTTGGGCTGATGGGTTTATTGGCTAGCTCCGGTTTAGCTGGCTCCGGTCAAGGTATTGAAATTTATGGCCCAGAGGGCTTGGGGGATTATTTAGAAGCCTGTTGCCGTTTTTCTAGTACCCACCTGGGCAAACGCCTCAAAGTTCACACTGTCCGAGAAAATGGGCTAATTTACGAAGATAAGGATTTTCAAGTCCACTGCGGTTTACTAAAACATCGCATTCCGGCCTATGGGTATCGAGTGGAGGAAAAGCAACGGCCAGGGCGTTTCAATGTGGAGCAAGCGGAAGCTTTGGGCATTCCCTTTGGTCCTATTTACGGCCAGTTAAAACAGGGAAAAACCGTCACCCTGGAAGATGGTCGCCGAATTCGAGGTCAGGACCTCTGTGAACCACCGGAACCGGGCCGGAAATTTGTTTACTGTACTGATACGGTCTTTTGTGAAGAGGCGATCGCCTTGGCCCAGGAAGCAGATTTGCTGGTACATGAAGCCACTTTTGCCCATCAGGATGCCCAGCTAGCCTTTGACCGGCTCCATTCCACTTCCACCATGGCAGCCCAGGTAGCTTTGTTGGCCAATGTCAAGCAGTTAATCATGACCCATTTCAGCCCCCGCTATGCCCCCGGCAATCCCCTGCAACTGGAAAATCTACTGGCGGAAGCCCAAGCTATTTTTCCCAATACCCGTTTGGCTAGGGATTTTTTAACGGTGGAAATTCCTCGCCGCACAGCCGATCCTGCCATCGCAATGTCAACCCCTCAGGCATCCCCTGCATAGCCGACCTTAGCCCGATACAGTAAAGCTTCGCTGCGTCGGTAACCCACGTAACGCACCATCACCATGGTCCCAACGTCTGGCCGTGGCCCTGGACCGATAAATTCATGGTATTGGGGATCGTAGGGCACCATTTCCCCCACAGTGGCGATCACCTCCACTTGCCATTGTTGAAGTAGGGTCGCGATGGGTTTAGTGAGGGGTAAAAGCTTTTGGGCTGGCCATTGGGGATTTTGTTGGGCGGCGGCGGCGGCAGTGGGCCATTGCAGTAACCAAGGCTCAAGAATTTCTAGAGCTTTTTGTTGCCATTGACTTTCCAATTGCTGGGATTGATAGGTCAATTGCCGTTGCAGTCTGGTATATTCCCCTTGCAATGCCTTAATGGTCTGCTGTAGTTGTTGGTTTTCCTCGATCACCGCTTGATCTTGTTCTATTTTTCCTAATTCGTTTCCTCCACCCAATTCTTGCCACAACTCTTCTAGGGTTAAACCCAAGGCGATCGCCAATTTGACCATAACGCCCAGGGGAATTTGTGCTATCAAACCCCGCTCTAAACGGTAGAGATACCAAGTGGAAATGTCTGCCGTTTCTGATAGTTTAGACAGAGAAGCATAACCAGCTTGCTCACAAAGTCGTTGTAAATTTTCTCGGTAAGGAATATTAGTCATAGGGAATTAACAAAATGATTACGATCAAGTTTTAGCTTGACTTAAACTTATTTTTTACTTTTGTCAGTAAACTTTTAAACTTTAGCCAAGCAATTCTTCTTTGGGTTAAAGGTTCAATGGTTTGACTAAAACTGGGATGATAATCAAAAAATTCGTTAATATCTAATAAAATCACCCTTAACCGTTCTAAAATATTTTCCCGACGATACTCTGCCAACAAATTGGGGTCTACCCTGCGCCATTGCCTAGAACCTTTTACCACACCTAGAATTCTTTGACAGTCGTAGTCCAGAGCGTAACCAGCAATTTTTTCGCAGTTAAATCCAGGGTCTAGATAATCGGAGAGCCCCCCATTGACACTAGAAAAAACATGACAGCCACAGGCCATGGCTTCCATGGGTTGCAGGCCAAAACCTTCACTTACTCCCTGTTGCGCCCAATATTCTGCTGAATCGTAAAGATAAACTTTAGCCCGGTTAAATATTCCCGTTAAATCTTCTACGTAACTGTCAATTACTTTTACGTTACATTGACTCTGTAAAGCCGGAATTAATTGTTTTAATAAATAGTGGGATGATTTACGAGCTTGCACCAACACATCAATGTCCCGGACTAGGCCTAAATCACTGAAATCTTCGGAAATATGATTGGGTAAATAATACAGTAAAGAATGGGGCGATCGTTGTCCCCAATAACCCATGGTGTTGCGGCTAATGCAAACGATGGGCAAAGCTGTCGGTAAATCAAAGCCGTAGCCGGTACTGTGGGCGTGGTAAATTACCCGATAACCCTGCAATTTTTTTGCTAATTTGGGAATATCAAAGCCCCAACTAATCACAAAAATTACTTGACCTAAATCTCCCTGAGACAAAATATCATCTAAAAAAAGCGTGTTTGGTTCCCGCTGTTTATAGGTAACAATGGTGGCAGGACAAATTTCTTGTACCAGCTTGATGGTTTTTAATTCTGCCCATAGGCCGCCACAGACGAATTTACCCCCTAATCCCGGTAATAAAAAGTAAAGTTTACGCATTGAAGTTTGATTTAAATATACGGAATAAAAATAAGTTAATAAATATTAAAACACTAAAATAAATCTTAGCTTTTGATCTGAATGTCACTAAAATTAAGCAAACACCACAGTGCGGTTATCATAAACAAGAATTCGATGTTGCAAATGTAAACGCACGGCCCTAGCCAGCACCACCCTTTCTAAATCTCTTCCCTTACGAATTAAATCGTCCACATTATCCCGGTGACTAACCCTGACCACATCCTGCTCGATAATTGGACCCTCATCCAATTGGGCGGTGGCATAGTGGGCGGTGGCTCCAATGATTTTTACGCCCCGCTCATGGGCACGATGGTAGGGATTAGCGCCGGGAAAAGCCGGTAAAAAAGAGTGGTGAATATTAATAATGTTGGGAAATTGAACCACAAAATCCGTGGTTAAAATTTGTAGATATTTTGCTAACACCACTAGATCAATTTGGTACTGTTTCAACAAAGCCAATTCGGCCGTTTCCTGAGCTAATTTATTCTCTTTCGTAATGGGTAAACAATGGAAATCAATGCCAAATTGGTCAGCAATGGATTTGAGGTCAGGATGATTACTAATAATGAGGGGAATTTCACAACGCAACTCTCCCGATCGCCAACGCCAGAGAATATCGAGCAGACAATGGTCTTGCTTGGACACCCAGAGGGCTAACCGGGGCAACTGGTCAGAAAAATGAATTTGCCAAGTAGCTTGGAGTTGCTCAGCCAATTGGGACCAAGCGGATAACAACTCCGGACGGGATAGGCGAAAATTGTCCAACTGCCACTCCACCCGATTTAAAAAAAGTCCACTGGAGAAGTCCGTGTGCTGGTCGGCATGGATAATATTGCCCTGGTTTTGATAAATAAACTGGGCAATTTGGGCCACAATGCCCGGTTGGTCAGGACAGGAAACAAGCAGTGTTGCGGTGAGATTTTGCATCAAAGACAAAGGAATACAGCCCTAGGAATATGAGACGATAGTCCACCTTGTCATTTTCCCACTTAGTGCCCCCAGGGAATTTTTCTGACTATGATGGGGAAAATTGAAAAATTTGCCCTAACTCAAAATACCTCAGTTTTTTTAGTTGTTCTTCCTGATACTCAGCTAAATTACCCCATGGCTAAAATCCCTACTATTGATCGCCGTCAGTTAATCCAATATGGCGGAGCTTTCCTCGGCACTAGCTTGATGGCCACCATACTGGGCAATCAAATGGCTGGTAACCCGGCTGCCCAGGCCCAGTCTGCTAACCAAACGCCCCAGCAACTTTTAACGGAATTGATGGAGGGCAATGGACGTTTTGCCGCACAAAAAAGGGTTAAGGCCAACCAAGACCTCTATCGTCTTGCGGAAGTGGCCCAAGGTCAAAATCCCTTTGCCGCTATCCTTAGTTGTGCCGATTCCCGAGTACCGCCGGAGATTATCTTTGATCAGGGTTTAGGGGATTTGTTCATCTGTCGCATTGCCGGCAACGTCGCAACCCCTCAGGAGGTGGGAAGCTTGGAATTTGGCACCCTAGTTTTGGGAGCAAAGGTGTTGATGGTTTTGGGACACCAAGGTTGTGGGGCTGTGAAAGCCGCCATGGATGGGGGAGATTTACCGGGACAAATTGGCAGTGTGATCAAAAAAATTGATATCGGCTCTGTTACCGATGACAGCAGTAATGCCGCCAGTGTGGTCATGGCCACGAAAGCCAACGTTGAACACCAAATGGCAGTACTCATACAATCCCCGGTGCTAAGTCAATTGATAGCTGAAGAAAGGTTATTGATTATGGGCGCTTACTACAATCTAGAGTCGGGCATTGTAACACTGTTGTAGTTCAATCAATCAAGACATCTTCCCCGGAATCGCTTTGGCTGGCTTCCCATTCCACATTGGGCATGGACTCGAAAGCTTGACGTACATAGGATTCCCACAGGCTACGCATTTTAGCCAGGTAGGGATCTCCCAAGCGTAGTTGTAGTGTATGGCGCACGGAAAAATGATTGGCCTCCACCATGGTCAGATTAATGGGGGGCCCAACGGAAATATTTGACTTCATAGTGGAGTCAATGGAAAGCAAGGCGCATTTGGCCATGGCTTCCAGGGGGGTGTCATAGGTGATGGTGCGGTCCAGCAACGGCTTGCCATACTTAGTTTCGCCAATTTGTAGGAAGGGAGTCTCCTTGGTGGCTTGGATGAAATTACCCTGGGGATAAATCAAGTACAATTCCTGGTGCGGTTCCCCCTTAATTTGCCCTCCCAAGAGGAAATTGCACTGAAAATCAATGCCATCTTTTTCTAGCCATGGTCGGTCTTTTTCCTGCATTTCCCGCACCTTACCGCCGATGTAAGTGGCCACTTCGTGCATAGTGGCAATGTTGTGGAGATGGTCCCCGTCATCCCGCTGGATATCTCGGTCAATCTGATGGAGCACCGCCTGGGTAATGGCTAGGTTGCCGGAGGTGCAAAGAATTAAAATTCGATCGCCAGGGAGAGAATAATCAAATAATTTCTTATAGGCGGAAGTATAATCTACCCCCGCATTAGTGCGGGAATCTGCCCCCATGACCATGCCAAAACGATTAATTAAACCCAAACAATAGGTCATAGCCAAAGTGTGATGATTTTAGTAATTCAAGGGGAGGTGAGACAATTTTGCAACCAAGCGACAATGTCCGCCGCCGTAGTTTGGGATTCCCGCAACTGAAAATAGGGCAACACCACAGTTTTCGGGGCCGGCGTCACCCCCAAAATGGCGATCGGGCCATGGAAAGTGCCCAACTGCTGCCAAAGTTGTTCCAGGTCTAGGGGGGAGGGACTCAACTGTTCGAACAACAGCAGAAGGGGATGACCTTGCTTCCGTTGTAGTTGATGCCAGTAGAACCGCAGTTTAGATAAATTATCAGGGATAGCTCCGTCAAATTCAGGACAATCTTGGTCAAGCATTTGGTCGTAGATATCCACACTGGGATTATCCAAGTTCAAAAATTGACTAGTATCAATCCAAATTATCCGACAACCATTGAGGGGATCACTTTCCCCCTGTAAAGTTTGGGCCAGGGAGTATCGGAAAAAGGATCTTTGTTTAGAACTTTTCCCAGGAATACTGGTGCCGGACACCGCCAGGGGAGTTTGATGCCATGCTTGATAAAAGTCAGCATAGGTCATTTGTCGGGCACAGTACCAAAAAATTTGCCAATGGTCTGCCAAGTTTTCCCCTTGGGGCCGGGCACATAGCTCCCGCAACTGATAAACCACCGTGGGTAATAACTTACGGGGCACAATTTTGATCAAAGCCTGGGTTCCATCCTGACGGACCCGATCTTCAGGATTTTCCAGCAGTAATCCCACCAGGGCTTGGGTCACTTCCCGATTGTTAGAGCCGATTTGGGCCAAGGTTTTCACCACACCCCGGAGTATTTCTGCCTCAGTATCGGTGCCAACCACACGGATTAGGGCCGCCAACACAGCAGGATTATTTTTTCCCACCAGGGCTAAATCTTGGGCGGCCGCTAGGCGGATACTTTCGTTGTCGCCATTTTGCAGGAGATTGATCAGGGCCATGAGGGCAGAAAGGTTACCTGGATCAATGGTGGCTAGACTGGCGGCGGCCTGTCGTTGGCCATAGGGATCCTCCTTGTTACGCAATAGACGTAGGAGAGTATTAATGGCGATGGGATTACCTGGATCAATGCGGCCTAAAATTTCGGCCCAAGTTTGGAGATGCTCGCTGGTTTCGGTGTTTTCCAACAAATATACCAGGGAAGACAAAATGCCGACGTTCTGGGGATCGACTTTTAGCAGAGCTTGGATAGTTTCATTGAGCAACCAGTCCCCTTCTTCCGTGCGGGGTTGGGCCACGGCTTTTTCCACTAGGGTAGTTAGGGTGGCGATCGCCGAGGGGTCTCCCTGGCCAATTTTGGCCAGACTACTGACAATTAACCAACGGACAAAAACATCCTCCTCCGCCATCAATAGGTCAGCTAAGCCAGCTACGACGGTGGGCGACGGCACTTCCACTTCCCCCAGACTATAGATGGCTTGTTTTCGCAACGGTAGGGGTTGATCTGCTTGGATATGCCTTTGGAGAACGACCAGAGCAGTGGGGTTGCCGGGGTCAATTTTTTCTAGACTTTCGGCTGTCTGGCAGAGAAAAGCCCCAGGGGGATAAAGCCTTAGTTTTTGCAGCAGGCCGGCAATGACCAGGCTGTGGTTTTTGCCCACCACTTCCAAACATTGCAACACCTGACGATGGTGCAGAACCGATAATTTGGGAGAAAGAAAATCCAGCAGAGCTTTAATCACCGGCAAGTTGCCCACGGCACAATGGGCTAAGGTCTGGAGGGCTAGGCTGTAATCTTTTTGGCCAGGGCGCAATGCCGCCAAGAAAGTAGCTACCCCGGGGGAACTATTGGGATCAATTAAAATCAGTGCGGAGGCAATGGCAAAGCGCAAACTAGATTGTTCATGGAGGGCTAACTGTTGCTCTAAAACTTCGATCGCCTGGGGAAATCCCTGCCCCCACTGTCCCAGCCATTGGCAGCATTGACCATATATCCGGTCATCTTCGGTGGTTTGTAGAATTTTGAGCAGGGCTTGGAGCACTGGCGCGCGGTGGGTTTCAGTCAAAAGCGCCGTCACCCATTTTTGTTGACCCCCATTACCTGCCATGGGCGGCAATCCCTGGGCTAATAATCTGGCCACAATTTCATCGGCCTGGGCAAGGTCGGGACATTCCCTTAGGGCCAGGGCCGCACACTCCAAAGCCCTGAGTCCGTAAAAATTTTCCGGGCTACAACGGTCGTCAAACTCCAACATTGCCTGGAGAAAGGCTTGTTTATTGACTAAGCTGATATCTTCCCTTCCCCACCAAAAGGCCAATACCCTCTGCCACTCTGGATCGAAAATACGATACTGATGCCGATAAATATCTAGGAAAAAGTGCCAATCGGCGATCGCCAGGGCGGCAAAATAATCCCGAAAAGTGTCGTCGGCAAAGCCATAGCCCCTTTCCCAAACGCCTTTGCGCACAGCAGTCTTGGGAATTAACCAGCCCAATTGCAAAGCCGAACGCAACAGGGGGGAATCTTTGCCAAAAATTTTTTCCACTTCCACCGGGGCCAGGGGCCGATGGTCAGCTCGGTTTTCCCCCAGCATTTGTTTAGCTAATTGACCCAAAAGCTGGGCCAACTCATCCTGCTGTCCTGGTTTGGTAGGGGCCCATTCACTCTGCCACAGATAAAAAGCCTTAACTAATTTGTTATACAGAGCTCCACTGCTGACGGGAAAGTCCCTCGGTTGATCTGCCCAAAAGCGACAGCACAGCATTAAGCGCCGGGGACGGAGGAGATAGGGACGTAAATACCTCACCGAGGGATTGGCCAGGGCCTCTTTCAAAGCATTGGCTAGGGCATTGGGCTTACCGGGGTTTTCCGGTTGACCCGGGCGATCGGCGCTGAAATAATCTTCAATGGCGATTTCCACGTTATCAGGATAGACCAGTGGCTCGATTTGATAACGGGTAAAACCGGCCAGTCCCCGGGGATCGTTGCGCCTGGTGTCCGGACGACAACTCAACAGCACCGGAGTGGTGGGCACTTCCGCCAAACTATCCTTGAGCCAGGTAAGGCTGCCTTGGGCCCCGGACATCTGGCTTGGGTCGGTAAAGGTGTAATCAATGCCGTCTAACACTAACCAAAACTGCCCCGTCTGGAGTCCCAGCAGTAAACTATCCCGCCAAGTTGCCGGGGGAATTTCTTCTTCGAGGGCCATGGCTTCTTGTAACCAAGGACCAAATAGATAGTCTTTGATGCTCCGGTGTTTAAAACGAGAGGGGTTAAGCCAGATGGGTAAGCAATGGGCCTGGCCTTCTTGGTGGCGTTGCCAGAGCCCCTGGGCAAAATGTTGCAAAAAAATTGTTTTCCCAGATCCCGCTTCCCCCACGATCGCCAGGTAACGGCTTTTTTCCCCTCCCTCGGCGATGGGAGTTAATAAACTGTCCAAAAATTCCAGGGGGCCATAGCTAGCCGGGGCGTTGTGGCCGCCGGTAGATCCGCTGGCAATAACCTTAAGGGAACGGGGAATGCGACCGGCTTTTTTCACAACCCATTCCGGCTGAGTTTGCACTGAGGTGCAGGGGAGAGCCCGGTAGAGCAACTGTTGACATACCGTGGCCCAGTCGGGGACATTCGGGGAACTTTCCTGGTTATTTTCTTGACCGTGGTGATTGTTCGCTGTCCCTGAAAGGCTGGAGGAGTGGACCATGGTAGTTGCCAACAAGGTGGGGAGGAAGCAGGAATTGGGGGCGATCGCCAGGAATTTTGGGTCACAGGCAGAATAAATTCCCTCTGGCATTCACTGTACCAAATCTACCTACCCTAGAACCGTTGGCCGGGGCAAATAATTACCGACAAATTCGCACTTCCACCAATCATGTAGTTTATTTTGACTATAAAAATAAACTATGATGGGGCCATGGGGTTAGGGTTTCCCAGGTTGATCTGGTCACTGGTCAGCGGGCACCGATGGAAGCTTGGAAAGCCGGTCGTTGCACTAGGCCCTGGACGTAGGCCGCCACCGCAGGATAGTCGTCAAAATTAAGTTTGAGCATGATGGGGACATAGGCCAAAATTGAACCGACGGCCACATCCACCACCGAAAATTTTTCTCCGAGGATAAATGGCGATCGCCCTAAAATTTTCTCCAAAGATTGCAACAGTCGGGGCATTTCCTTTTCCCGCACTGCTTCAATAAATAAACCATTGGCCAGGGTGGAATTGGCAAATAAAATCCACTGGTTAACTAGAGCTCTGGCCTGGGCATCGGCGGGAATGGTGCTAGCTTTTTCCGCTAAGTAAAGCAAAATTGCACCGGATTCCCAGAGATGAAAGTTCCCATCGGCGATCGCCGGCACCTTACCAAAGGGATTAATGGCTAAATAGGGAGCTTGGCGATGTTCCCCTTCCTTGAGGTTAACGTTGACGAATTCGTAGGGCAGGGATAATTCTTCTAAGTACCACTGAATGATGGAGGCTCGACTTTGGGGGGCACCGTATAGTTTGATCATGATTTTTTCTCCGATTTGATGCTGTTTAATCCTAGATGTTGTCCTGGCTTGGGAAACCGATCCCCAGCAGAGTTTTGCAAAAAAGTTATCGCCCTACGGAAGATTAAAAACCACCATATCCTGGCCCACCACCGGCGATCGGGCAATGAGATCCCCTTTTAGATCGTAAATCCACAGTCGTCGGAAGGAAAGTTTTTGGGCCCTCTGCCATAGGGCATCTAGGAGGGTTTGTTGCTGTTTGGGGGACAATTCCTGCCAGGAATCGCCTACCGTCAAGGTCAAGCGACTGGCTAAAAAGTTTGGTTCGATGCGCTCCATCAACTGGGGAGGATAAAGTCCTTCTAAATCTACTAATTCCCGCTGAATCACCGCCAATAAACTCTGTTCCGGAGTTAAGGGGGCCAGGGGCAGGGGGGAAACGGCCACGGGTGCGGGGGGAGAGGGGGCTTCCAGGACTGTGGGTAATCCGGTCTCTTCAACTAAATTGGTTGTCTTTTCGGGAGATGTATTGACGGTATTGGGCGTGGAATCGGCCAGGGGCACCGGGGGCTGCTCTTTAGTCGGCAAAAGCGTTGCTACATTAGCCCATTGGGTCGCTAATTGATCCCAAAGTGGCGGCAGATTAAGGGGGGGAATACCAATCCAAAGGACAATCCCCACCAAAATTCCCAACAGGGCAGTGGCAATGGTGGCCAAAATACCGAATTTCCCTTTTTTACGGGGTTTGACTTTATTAACTTGGGGGGAAGCGCTAACATCTGTTTCTACAGATTCAGCAAAAAAATCGTCCCATTGTTCCGTTTGCAGATCACCAGGTAGGGGGCCTGGTTGCAGAGGGGCGGGGGCAGAAGTTGCAGAACTATTGACCAACACCGCTAAGCGGCTAGCCGTGGCCTGGAGGCGGTCAACGGCTGCTCGGGGAAGTTGGATGCCTTGTTGGGGATTGGCCTGTAACTTTTGAATTACCTGTTCAAGTTGCCCCAGGGTAGCTTCCAGTTGGGATGCGAGGGAGGGGTCTGATGGAGAAAATCGATCAGCCATGGAGATGTTTGCAAATACTGGGCAAAGAGCTCAGGACAACCCTGGGGAGACGTGCTTGAGGCCAATGGATATCAATGGTTAAAGAAGGAAGGATAGGCCCTAAAACTTGGATTCCAGGGATTTCAGATATTCCGTATTGACGCCGGATTCCCGCACCAAAGCAATTTTGCCCGTTCGAGCCACCTCTTTAATGCCGAACTTGGCCAACATCTGGAGGATTGCTACCATTTTACCCGGGTCCCCCACCACTTCGATGGTGACGGTGTCTTCGGAGATATCCACAATGCGGGCCCGGAATACCTGGGCTAGCTCAATCACTTCCGCTCGGTTAGGGGCATTGGCGCTCACCTTCACCAGCATCAATTCCCTTTCCACACAGGGAGTTTCGGTGATGTCCTGTACTTTAATTACGTTAACCAACTTGTAGAGTTGCTTGGTCAGTTGTTCGATGGTGTTCTCATCCCCCGGCACCACCATGGTGATGCGGGAAACGTCCCCCTGTTCCGCCGACCCCACCGCCAAGCTCTCAATGTTAAAACCACGGCGGGCAAATAGTCCGGCAATGCGGGTTAGCACTCCGGCTTCATCTTCAACTAAAACAGAGAGGGTGTGTTTCATGGGGGGCAAAGAAGGCGATCGCCGGTGGCCATTGGGGTAAAATTCCACCGGTCTGGGTTAGGGCCCAGTCGTGCAAAGTTAGTGAAATTCGTTGATAAATCCAGCCTTATATCCTACCATGCCCGCCGGGCAAGCTTGCATTTTGCAAAATTCCTCACTAGAGTTAGGGAAGCTGAAGAGTAGTCCGTCGGATCTTAAACGATTGTTTTTGCCCTTGCCATAGATTTTTATGAGTGATTTACCCACCCCGGAAGCGCCGGAAATGACCAATCCTGCCCCAGCGGAACCCCCACCGACCTACGTTAAGTTGGCTATGCGTAATATGGTGCGCAAAAAGGGCAAATCCCTAACCCATTTTTTTCTGTCCGCCAGTGCCCTCCTCGGAGTGCTGGTGGGGATTTCCTACCTAACCCGCTAAGGCCATGGCCCCTACCTCTGTTAACAAGATTGCGGTGGAATTAAGCTTACAAACTGATTTGACTGGTTCCGCCATGGCGAGTTCAGGGGTGGAAGAGTTACTAACCAATCCCTGGCAAGGGTGGTGTCAACGCTGGCTGGAATACCTGGCAGATTGTCTTCCCCCCGCCTCCAGCTACGAACTCACCTTACTATTCACCGGCGATCGCCGTATCCAAGAGTTAAATCGTAAATTTCGCCACCAGGATAAGCCCACCGACGTGTTGGCTTTTGCGGCCTTAGAAGGAGATTTTCCCTTAATAGAATCTGAAGAAACGGAGGAACCCCTTTATTTGGGTGATATAGTGATCTCCCTAGAACGGGCTGACCATCAGGCTAGGGAACGGGGCCATAGTGCAAAATTAGAAGTCGTGTGGTTAACGGCCCACGGCCTACTCCATCTCCTCGGTTGGGATCACCCCGACGAAGCCTCCCTCACCACCATGTTGTCCGAACAATCCCATCTATTAACTTTAATCGGCCAAAATCCTCCCCTATTCACCTAAAACTTGTAATCCAGGTTACATAGGAGAATTGTTCTGTCGACTACACTGCTCGGAGTCGTAGCTCATGAAATCGGTATATCCCATGTCTTCCCCATCCTCGGCGGTTTTTGCTGATCAGGGTTTATCCGGCAAGGCTAATCAGACCCAGCCCCCTCCTCCCCTGGGTCTGGTGGTACCTGCCTCCAAGCCCGGTGCTAAAAAGCCGTTGAGAAAAAATGCCTGGCAGGTGGCCCCCAATCTCTTGGTAAGTTTTCGTTACGCCTGGGCCGGAGTTAGTTATGCCTTTGCCACCCAGCGGAATTTTCGTATCCATACCTTCACAGGGGTAGCGGTCATCACAGCGGCCTCTCTGTTGCATTTAGAGGCGATCGCCGTGGCGGTGCTGGCCCTGACTTCCTGCCTAGTAATGATTTTGGAGTTGTTAAATACAGCCCTGGAATCGGTGGTGGATTTAACGGTGGGGCAGTCCTACCATGAGCTAGCTAAAATTGCCAAAGACTGTGCGGCCGGAGCAGTATTATTAGCGGCGATCGCCGCAGTGATAGTGGGGGGCTGTTTATTATTACCACCACTGCTATCCTTGATGGTCTAATCCCCGTCCACATTTGACCGTAAAGGAGCATTCCAGTTGATTCTGGTCATAGATAACTACGACAGTTTTACCTACAACCTCGTTCAGTATTTAGGCGAATTGGGGCAGAAATACGCCGTAGCCGAAGATCTGAAGGTGTATCGCAACGATCAAATTAGCCTCGAAGAAGTTAAATCCCTCCAGCCCGATGCCATTGTTATTTCCCCCGGCCCTGGCCGTCCCGATGACGCGGGCATTTCCCTCCAGTTAATTGAAAAGCTCAGCGCCTCCACGCCGATTTTAGGCGTTTGCCTGGGGCACCAGAGTATTGGCCAAGTATTTGGGGGCAAGGTGGTGGCCGCCCCGGAATTGATGCACGGCAAAACTTCCCAGATCTACCATCAACAACAGGGCATTTTTGCTGGTCTAGCCAGTCCCGTGCAAGCAACCCGTTACCACAGTCTGATCGTTGAGCGGGAGAGTTTGCCGGAGTGCCTGGAGGTGACGGCCTGGTTGGCCGACGGCATGGTAATGGCTTTTCAGCACCGGGACTATCCCCATGTGCAGAGTGTGCAATTCCATCCGGAAAGTATTCTCACGAAGGAAGGGAAGCAAATGCTGGAAAACTTTCTGCAGAGTCTCGGTTAGGAACTTTCCTCTCAATTCGGCCTAAGTCGGTCAAGGTTTAACCCCCAACCAAGTTACCCCCATTGTTCCATGGCATTCCTAGCCCCAAGGGTGATAGGCTGGGTCAGTGTTTTTGGGTACGCTAGTCAACCTTTGAATCATCTATGTCTGACACACAAAATACCGGCCAAAACCAAGCCAAGGCTCGGCAGTTACTGGGCATGAAGGGGGCCGCCCCGGGGGAAAGTTCCATTTGGAAAATTCGTCTTCAGTTGATGAAGCCCATCACTTGGATTCCCCTGATCTGGGGGGTGGTCTGTGGGGCCGCTTCTTCCGGGGGCTACATCTGGTCAGTGGAGGATTTCCTTAAAGCCCTCACCTGTATGTTGTTGTCCGGCCCGTTAATGACCGGTTATACCCAAACCCTCAATGATTTTTACGACCGGGACATCGACGCCATCAATGAACCCTACCGACCTATTCCTTCCGGGGCCATTTCCGTGCCCCAGGTGGTGACCCAAATTTTAATTCTGTTGGTGGCTGGTATTGGCGTTGCCTACGGCTTGGACGTGTGGGCCCAGCACGATTTTCCCATTATGATGGTGCTCACCTTGGGGGGAGCCTTTGTTGCTTATATTTACTCTGCACCACCGTTGAAGCTAAAACAAAATGGCTGGTTGGGTAACTATGCTCTGGGGGCTAGCTACATTGCCCTACCGTGGTGGGCGGGCCATGCTCTGTTTGGCACCCTCAATCCCACCATTATGGTCTTGACCCTAATTTATAGCTTGGCTGGTTTGGGCATTGCGGTGGTTAACGATTTCAAAAGTGTGGAAGGCGATCGCCAATTGGGGCTCAAGTCCTTGCCGGTGATGTTTGGTATCGGGACAGCAGCTTGGATCTGCGTGATCATGATCGACGTTTTCCAAGCGGGTATTGCGGGATACCTGATTTATGTTCACCAACAGCTTTATGCCACCATTGTGTTGCTATTGCTCATTCCCCAGATAACTTTTCAGGATATGTATTTTCTCCGTAATCCCCTGGAAAATGATGTCAAATACCAAGCCAGTGCCCAGCCATTTCTAGTTTTTGGTATGTTAGCCACCGGTCTGGCCCTAGGCCATGCGGGGATTTGAACTCTCTAACTGAAAGATTAAATCACGCTCAAAAAGCGTGCAATTCCAAGCCCAGGAAGCTAGCAAAAGAGTAGACCGGGCTTGGTTTTACTATTCAATGGGAGAAATGGTTGGTCAATTATCCCCGGCGATCGCCGTCCTAAAATCTAAAGGGGATCAACCCGCACCACATTGGTTTGGTCAATGTTGAACCATTCCTGGAGCAAATCATGGTTTTCCGTGCTAGAAATTACTTCATCCACAAAGCGTTTCCAGTCTCCGTCCCCCTGGGGCAGAATGCAAGCGTAAAGTTCCGTGGTAATGGGTTGATAAGGTCCTAGAGCGTATTCAGCTGGGTTTTTGCCCTGTTTAAGCAGTTCCCCCACTAGCAAAATGCCATCGCTGACAACGGCCTTCACCTGGCCCCCATCCAATTTAGCAATGCCTTCCTCCCGGTCTTGCACTGGCACCCACTGGGCTAGGGGATAAATTTTGGGGATGATATCAAAGGTGGTGGTGTTTTGAATGTAGGCAATGGGAATGCCCTCCAGGGTGCCATTAATGTTAAAGCCCTCCACACTGCCTTGTTTCATCAAAAACTTGGCCCCGGAAATAAAGAATGGAGCTGAAAAATCCACTAATTCCAACCGATCTTGGGTAATGGTGGTGGCTTCACAAACTATATCCAATTCCCCACTGGCGATCGCCTCAAAACGACTCTGGAGGTCAACCCTATCTAAATCAACCGTAATGGTCTTACCCATCTCTTCTGCCAACTTCAAGGCAATTAAGGCCATTAAATCAACCCCATAACCCTCCATTTCCCCATTGGCCATCTCAAAACCAAACGGGACAGCATCGGTGCGGGTTCCAGCCCGTAATTCCCCCGTGCGGGCCACCCTCTCCAACACAGTTTCCGCCTGGACCGGGGCGATCGCCACCAGGCCAGTGGTAAAGGTCAAAGCCAACCAAGTAAAAGCACTTTTGAGCAACATAAATTTCAATCCTTAAATTCGCTTGAATTTACTAAGGGTTTATCCAGGCTCAGGGTAGCGCAATTAGTTCGCTTGGGCCCAGATAAAATCCCATAGGAGACTGAAAATGTTCTAAAACGGCATAATCCCCGGGAACATTTACCAAGAAATCAATCTCAAAAAGTGTTTTTATGTAACTTTGCCAACACGTCATAGGCCTTAAAATCCCCGGCCCGGCGTAGAAACCTCAGGCGATTTTCAATTAATAGTTTGGCATCCGCCCTGGTAATGGGTTCAAATTGGGTATTGTTCGGCGTCGTTTTTACCAAAAAAAATAACCTTTGGGCATAAAGGGTAGTAAAAATCTCCTGATTATCATCCAAGAAACAAATCTGATACAAAAGCCCGAAGGTCGGATGGTTAAGGTAAATTTCGTTACTCATTGAGATCGGGGAGTTAGGGCAAGGACAAATTGCCAACCGAGATGGCTGTCACTGGCTAGAGAAATCTTACCCCTTCCTGTCCCTCCTTAAGCCGTTGGCACGAATTAACCTCAAATTTGCTGTAGTTTTTGATACGGACCGATCCATAGGCACTAAGGCCGGGGGGGCAGTGGTTGCACTTCTTCCTGGTTTTTAAAGTACAAAGGGTCTTGATTATGGTCTGGGGCTGGCACCAAGGGCTTCATGCTGCGGATTGCTCCCAGGGCCTCCTTAATCATCACAGCCGAAGGCACAGCCACTATTACCCCCAGTAGTCCGCCGATTCTGGCCCCGGTTAACAGGGAAATCAAGACCCAAAAGGGATTTAATCCTGTCACACTGCCCAGTACCCTGGGGGCAATGCCATTTTCAACAATTTGCTGGATCACTAGAGCCACCGCCAGCAGTTGCAACGCCATGCCAATGTCCCGCAGAGCTACCAAAAAAGTAACCAGCACAATGCCCACCGACCCACCAAAAGGAATTAGGGCCATTACTCCCACCGTGAGGCCAAAAAGTAAGCCAAAGGGAACTTTGAGCAGTAAAAAGCCAGAAATCAGCCCCAGGGCCATGCAGGTGGCGGACACCAATTGGCCGAGGAAATAGTTTTGGAAACTGCGGCGTAGAGTATCAGAAAAAGGTTTTTGGAAACGCTCTGGCAACCAACCTATGATGCTTTGCCAAACATCGTCGGTGTGGAGGAGGAGATAAAAGGTCAAAATTATCGTCAACAGTACGTCCAGCAAACGCACTACGGTGAAGACGGTCAAGCTTAGGGCGAGGTTGAGGGTGCTGCCAGCCAAGTTTTGTAATTCGGCCGCTAGGCGGCTGTTAATTTGGGGAATAAGACCATCAAAATTGACCGGCCAACCAAGAATCTCTGCCTTTTGATCCAACAATACCAATTGTTTCTGCCCCGAATCGAGCCAATCCGGTAGGCGGGCCACCAGTTGTTGGGCTTGGGATAGGGCGAGGGGAATGAGGGTTACCCCCAGGGCGGTGAAAATAATCAGGGCGGTGAGGAAAACAAAACTAGCCGCCACAAAACGTTTAGCCCCTTGTTTTTCTAGCCAGGCCACCGGGTAGTTGAGTAAAAAGGCGATGACGGAGGCAATGAGGCTAATAACAAAAAGGGATTCAAAATAACCAAAAATCGAGGACAGGGCCCTGGCATTGAGCACCATTAACGGGGCCCCCAGTACTAACACTAATAGGCGGGTGATGGCATTGAGGGAATTCCACCATTTGAACAACCAATTTTGCGGCGGGGGACTGGGATGATTGTTGGCTGGTTCTGTCATAGTTGGCGGTCTCGCAGAGAGCCTCGATCCAGGGGTCGTGGGAGTGTCAAATCTTTAAGGTCTGGGGCCATTTAGCTTTGATTGTTTCCCTCAATCCGGAGTGACAAAATTTTTGCCATTGGGAAGAGTATCGCCAAAACAGGGTAGCTAAGCTCCCACAGGAGAGGGAAAGCCCCAACAAAATAAAGGTGACTGGGGTAATGACCCCAATACTGAACCAAGAAGCAACGTGGAGCACCATTACTCCACAGACGGTGAGGGTGGCAACGTAGGCAGTGTTAACTGACCAGCGGGGTTGCCCTAGGGCAATTAAAACGGCGCAAATGGTGGTCCAGAGTAAAATTGACGGTACCAGGGCGGCGCAAATGCCAACGCAGTGGCCTCGGGAAAAATCAGCTAACCAGGTAATCAAATTCATACTCTCAAAAAAAAGTTCGGCGGCGATCGCCCATAGGACCGTGCCGCCCATTATATAGCAACAGCCCAAGGAGGGCATGGCAGTGGACTGGGGGCACCCAGAACTGAAAATTTAAAACGTTCACGATGGTTTTTGCTATGGTTGACGAGAAGGGCAAGGAGCAATGGAGTCGCCATTCTTCGCCTCAACTTTCGGCAAATTTTCAACTTTGTTCAATCCCGCAACCTTCCATGGATACAAACGACTGGCTTAAACAACTCTTGATGATCGGTGTTGGCACCACCACCCTCGTGGCGGAAAAACTCAGCGATGTGAGTGATCAATGGGTGAAGGAAGGCAAAATTAACGCCGACCAGGCCACCGCTTTTGTGGATGATTTGATGAACCAAATCAAAAACGAGCAGGGACAAATTGAAGCAAATCTGGAAAGACAACTGCGCAATATGCTCCAGGATTTGGGCCTACCCCGTCAGTCGGAAATGGACGAGTTGCGGGGACGTATAGATCGCCTAGAACGACAAATCCGTGACCTGGAAAATCAGCGTTGGCGTTAACCCTGGGTGGGGCCCATTGGCCCTGGTGAACAGTGACAAAACAATTGCACGATAGAGTTTATGGAGAATAGGGAACTCGAATCCCTGACCTCTGCGGTGCGATCGCAGCGCTCTACCAACTGAGCTAATTCCCCGAACTGACCCTCCATTCTAGCATTCGATGTTGCTGTTCGTTATCTGTTTTAATTTTGTCCTAGCCCTGGGCAATGTCTTCTTAGCCGTTAGGCTTTACTTTGTCTATCGACAGTTACAGCAACTCACCAAGCGTTTAGACCATTGGGAAAGCTGTTGCCATAACCTGTTTGCTCCGGCCCCTGCCCTGTTGACCAATTTGGCCCAAAAAAATCGACATTTACGTCAGCAGTACAATCTCTTGCTAAAACGTTGGTCTTTGATCAAAGGGGTGTTACAAATTTGGCAGTTGGCTAGTCAGGGTCGCTGGTGGGCGAACTTGGTTAATGATTAGGGAAAAATTAAGTTTTACAAAAATTTCCTGGCACAGTTGAAGAAACTTTCAGCAAATTAATCGCAGCAAAACCAATGAAACCCAAAGTGGCGATCGCCTGTCAGGGTGGGGGCAGCCAAACTGCTTTCACCGCCGGTGTAATGAAGGCTCTGTTCGAGAACAAGATGCAAGACCACTTCGACATTGTGAGTTTGAGTGGTACTTCTGGAGGCGCTATTTGTGCCCTACTAATTTGGTATGCCCTGAAAAAAGGAGAAAATCCGGTCTGGAAAAGATTGCTTGATTTTTGGCTGGATAACAGTGCCCAAACCTATCAGGAAAGATTTTTTAATGATTTTGTCATTAGGTCTCTGGAGTTGACCAGCAAAGGCATCGTTCCCCAGTATAGTGTGACTCCCTATTCTCCCCTAGCCCAGACCTGGTTAGCTTCGGCTACCCAAGGGTTACGGAGTCGCTTTATCAATTTAGAAGAATTGTTACAGGTTCATGTCGATTTTTCAGAGTTAGCAACTTGGGGCAAGCAATTAGAGCCCCCGGTACTTTTAATTGGAGCTTGCAATATTCTGACGGGAAAACTAGATAAGTTTAATTCTCGCCAGGAAGCCATAAGAATAGAGCATCTGCTTGCTTCGGCCTGTGTGCCAAATATTTTTCCCACCGTTGTTATTGAAGAAGAGGGTGAAAAAAAAGCTTACTGGGATGGCTTATTTTCTGATAATCCTCCCATTCGTTCTTTATACAGGCAAGATTTTGTCGGTATTGAGAACATTCCCCAGGAAATTTGGGTAATTAAAATTAATCCGACCCAGACCGATAAAATTCCCACCGATGCCGATGACATTGCCGATCGCCGCAATGAGTTGGAAGGGAATGTTTCTTTATTTCAAAGCCTGGATCAAATCGAATTTCTCAATTATTTATTTATAAAAGGAGCTTTTAAAGAGGAGTTTTTACAGGAAGTTGGCATCAAAGAGCCGTTAAAAATACCTAAGTCTTTTCCTGAAGATCCCGACCAAACTTATCATATACCAGCCATTGAAATGTCACCGGAATTGGCTAAAAGTTTAAATTATGAAAATAAATTAGATCGTTGCCCAGAAAACATTAATCGGCTGATTGCCGACGGAGAAAAACAGGGAAAGAAATTTATCCAAACGAGACTCCAACAAATGGGTATTCATTGATTATGAGCAAAAAATATGAGCTTTTATTTTAAGGTCATCAGGGCTAATCATTGTATTTCTTATCACTTTAATTCCTGCCCATGTACTCACCCAAACTAGCCCATATCCCCAATCGTTACAATCCTCTAATCAATCTAAATAAACTTTGGTATTACTAAGAAATATTCCTTTATTTTCTATCGAAGTTCCCTAAGGATGATATTTATGACTGGATATTAATATTTTTATGATGATAAGTTAAGTCCAAGGCAAACTAATTTTTAACCGTTGACAATGCTAAAAAAAATTTTCATTCTCGTCATGCTGTTAGCGATCGCCGGAGCGGGACTGGGTTACTATTTTTGGCGGCGGGCCACCCAAATTCCGGCTTGGTTTGAGGCAGAAACATCCACGCCCTCCATTGCTCCCCCAGCCGATTTTCTTCAGGAGAAGATTCGTCAAGAAATTGCCCAAAAGAATGATGGCGATCGCCAGGAACCAGTGAGGGTTACTTTGACAGAAAAAGAATTAGGGCAGGTCTTGCAAGGGGAAGTGGATCGTCAGTTGAAGATGGAATCTATACCCAGACTGCAAACTCAAATTAGGGGGGAAACCTTGGAAGTGGGCACAGTATTGGACCCCCAAATGTTGGACAATGCCCAACTGTCCCCGGGCCAAAAACGCATTGTTGATCGGGTTTTACCACTGTTACCGAGTCAAAATCAGCCTTTTTATGTTGCCTTAGAAGGTACGCCCCAACTGGCAGCAGGGCAATTGATTATGACGGAAAATTCCCGCATTAAAATTGGTGAGTTGAGCTTTCGCATCGGAGATATGGCCCAACGGTTAAATATTCCCCCGGAGAAGTTAAACCAATTACTGCAAGTAAATCTAGATGAGTTAAATTTACAGGGCGTACAAGTACAAGATGGCATGATGCAGTTAGAAGTTAATCCTTGACCTTAATTCCCCCTATTCTTCTCTACGGCACTAGATAAAATCATTGAGCATATCCCGTATGAAACTAGCAATGGGGATAGCCACTAAAATACCTAACAATCCGGCCACCTTGGCACCAATCATCAAGGAAAGTAAAATCCAAACGGGGTGCACCCCGGTGACACGACCCAGTAATTTTGGGGCTAGGCCATTTTCCACCACCTGATCCACTACAGTGGCGATCGCCAAGACTTTAATGCCCAACCAAATGCTCTGAAAACTGGCAATAATACTGATTAAAACAATGCTGGTGCCTCCCCCAAAGGGAAAGAAAGCCATAAAGCCAACAAACATACCAAATAGTAGGGCCAGGGGCACTTGAAAAATGCTTAGAGAAATGATTAAACTAACCCCTAGCAACGCCGCCACGGTGGCTTGGCCAATGTAGTAATTCTGAAAACTATGGCGTAATCTTTGTCGTACCTTATGACGCCAATCAATGGGTAACCAACGGAATATGCCATCCCAAAATGTCTGTCCCCGCAGCAATAAATAGACAGTCATAATAAAGATAAAGCCGGCTTCTACTAAGCTACCTGCAGTCCAAATCAATAAATTTATTAATTGGTTGGTAATGGAGCGAATTTGGTTAGGAAACTCATTGGATAATTCCCGGCCCCAAGCACGGAAATTGGTGGGAATTTCCCACTGATTGCTTAAATTATCTAGGCTTTCTAAGTGGCGATCGCCCAGGGCATTGAGATGGGGCAAAAGTTGTAAAACAGTACGAATTTGATCTACTAATTTGGGAATTACCAACAGACCAATCACCGCCAAAATAATCGCCGTGGTGAGTAATACCAATGCCACTGCGTAGGGCAACTTTAGACGGGGATAGCGCTGGAGCCAACGCACCGGATAACCGAGAATAAAAGCGACCAGGTTCGCAATAATAAAAATTCTCAGGGGGGACTGGAAATAATCCAATATCTGCAGTAGTACCCAACCGTTGAGCAGACACAGGGGCAACGTCAGACCAATCCACAACCAACGGCGATCGCCAGGGGGCATATTGGGCCAATTCATCAAAAAATAAAATAGTTAAACAATCCCAGCGACGGCAATTATCCTGGACTAATCGATCGCTTCATAGTCACTGTAAACAGTTTCATCAGCGTCAAAGTCAAATTCCTCCCCGTCATCTAGACCGTACACTGGAGCAGTTTCCACATAATCCATCCCACCGGGATTGACGGTGCCATTGATCATAGTGCCCGGTGTCATGGTGATGCCCGAGGACGCTTGGATAGGATTCAAATTGGTTTCCAGGGATTCAATCATTTGACTTGTCCCACTGCTAGTGCCCTGAACAAAATTGGCAAATTCATTACTAGCAGCCCCTTTGCCCTGTTGATAGACTTCCGTACCAATCAGTAAAATAATTTGCCGGAATTCCTCCACCAAGGTCTGCAATTTCTCCACCGGCGTATTGGGGGTCCGTAAGGCGATCGCCAATTGGTCCTTCTTCTGCTTGCCAGAAGACTTGAGTTCTTCCCGCACTAGTTCACCGCTTTCCTGGAGTGTAGTCTCGTAGGTGTGGAAAAGGCTATCCGCTTGGTTTTGTAGTTCCATCATCCGCAGACGCAATTGATCCTGGGCGGCATACTGTTGCGCCTCCTGGCGCATCTTTTCAATTTCTCCGCCGCTCAAGCCACCGGTATGGCTAATCACAATACTCTGTTCCTTGCCTGTGCCTTGGTCCTGGGCAGAAACCTTGAGAATACCATTAACATCAATTTCAAAGCTGACCTCAATTTGGGGCATCCCCCGGGGAGCGGGAGGAATCCCCGCCAGTAAGAACTTACCCAGGCTTTTGTTATCCCTGGCCATGGCCCTTTCCCCCTGGATAACATGGATTTCCACCGATGTTTGTCCGTCGACCGCTGTGGAAAACACTTCTGAGCGACTAGTGGGAATGGTGGTATTGCGTTCAATGATTTTTGTTGTTACCTCCCCTAGGGTCTCCAAACCCAGGGATAAAGGCGTTACATCCAACAGCAACACATCCTCCACCTCGCCACCAATGACCCCAGCTTGAATAGCGGCTCCTAAAGCTACTGCCTCATCTGGGTTAACGGAACGCTCTAACTGACTGTCGGGAAAAAATTCTTGAATAACCCGTTGAATGGCCGGAATACGGGTAGAGCCTCCCACCAGAATAACTCGGTGGACATCACTGGCCCTGATCTCACCATCGTCCAATGCCTGGGTGAGGGGAACCCTAGTATCTTCTAGTAATTGCTTAGTTAACTCCTCAAACTGGCTCCGGGCAAGTTCCATTTCCAAGTGTTTGGGTCCCGACTCATCTGCGGTGATAAAAGGCAAGTTAATGGTCGTATTCAGCATGCTGGAGAGTTCGATTTTGGCCTTCTCCGCCGCCTCCCGTAGTCGTTGAATCGCCATTTTATCGGTGCTTAAGTCAATATTTTCCTTTTGCTTAAAGGATTCTGCCATCCACTGGACAACGCAATTATCAAAATCATCCCCCCCCAGATGGTTATTACCAGAGGTGGATAGCACTTCAAATACTCCGTTACCAAGCTGTAGCAGGGAAACATCAAATGTGCCCCCCCCCAAGTCAAACACCAAAATTAACTCTTCCGTTTCCTGTTTATCTAGCCCATAGGCCAAAGCCGCCGCCGTTGGCTCATTGATAATCCGCAATACTTCCAAACCGGCGATCGTCCCTGCATCCTTCGTCGCTTGGCGCTGGGCATCGGTGAAATAGGCCGGCACGGTAATCACTGCCTGGGTAACCGGCTCCCCCAAAAAAGCCTCAGAGTCCGCCTTCAGTTTTTGCAAAATCATGGCGGAAATTTCTTGGGGAGTATAGGATTGTCCGCGAATAGACACACTGACGGTATCGTCCCGCCCCTTAACGCAGTTATAGGGCACCCGGGAACGTTCCTCCACCGTGTCATCCCAGCGTCGCCCAATAAAGCGTTTGATGCTGTACACCGTATTTTCCGCATTGGTCACCGATTGACGCTTGGCCAATTGCCCCACTAACCGCTGGGAACCTTTGGTGAAACCCACAATGCTGGGGGTGGTACGGCCTCCCTCCGTGTTGGTAATCACAATAGGTTTGCCCCCCTCCAACACAGAAGCACAACTGTTGGTGGTTCCCAAATCAATGCCAATGACTTTGCCCATAACTGCTGACCCCGAAAAACAATTGGTGACTTCTAGGTATTTTCTAGGAAAATTTAAGTCTTTTGATGCAAATTTAGACCATTAAGCCCCACTTGGCCATCCTTAGAGCCCATTTTATATTCCCATTCCTTTTTTCCCATTCTTCGACCCTGGAGTGATCGGAGTTTTTGCAAGACTGAAAACGCCGAAAATAGAACGAGGGACAGTGGAATGTCCCCCAAAATGACTGAGTACTAGGGGTTAGCTCCCGCCTCTCCATTCACCACTTCAGCTCCTTCTTCCGGAGCCACCGCCACCTTGACCATGGAATGACGCAGCACAATGTCATCTAAAAGATAACCCCGCACCAACTCCTCAATCACCGTATCCTCGGGATATTCAGCGGTGGGTTCCCGGAGCATCGCCTCATGGTATTTAGGATCAAAAGGTTTTCCCTCAGGGCGCATGGGAGCTACCCCCAAACCTTTAAGGCTGTCCACCAGGTTTTTGTACACCCCCTGATAACTTTTGTGGATCTGATTTTCCCCGTCGGAGTTGGGCTTGATCTGGGTGCGGGCCCGCTCAAAATTGTCCACCACCGGCAAAAGTTCTGTTATGGTCCTTCCTTTGATGAGTTTTGCTTGCTCCTCTTTCTCCCGCTGGGTGCGCTTGCGAAAATTATCAAATTCAGCTGCCAGGGCCACGTAACGCTTTTTGATGGAGTCTAGTTGCTCCGACTGTTCAGCCAATTCCTGGCGATGGCTGGCCAGGTCTTTTTGCAGAATGGCAATTATCTCTTCACTGCTTTTTTCTTGTTCCAGCGGCCCCCCTTCCGTTTCTGTGGCAGCGCCAATCCTCGGATCTTCCGACTGTTCCCCGGACGGCTCTCCTAAAACAGCATCAGTGGGCTGGGGACTTTCCTCCGGAGTTACGGCAGGAACATCACTGGCCTCTGGGGAGACAGGATTGGTTTGATTTTCGAGGGAAACTTGATCTTCGTTCATCTTTATAAGGTGAAACCTAGTTGTACACTTTATCTAAGCGTAACCCGACCTGAAAAAAACTCCGAATCCGATCGGGAGTTATGACGATGTTATTTCAATTCAGGTAAGTTAGTGCGGCCAGTTAACTAGACCGGAGGATTATCATTGTGAATAATCACCGATGGTCACCATTGGCTAGGGAATAGTTTACATCATACGAATCTGGGTAGGTCTTGCTATGACATCTTCCTCCTCTTCCAAGAAAAGCCGTGCCGTTGCCCTACGAAATTATTTTTCCCCCTTCGGCAATAAATTGGTGGCGGGGGGCCATGTAGATGCTGAACAATTGCGACAGGCCCTAGTCCAGGTGAAAAAAACTGGGCGGTCTTTGCCCGAGGAACTTAAGGCAGTCACTGGCCGAGAATTGTCCCCAGAACTACTGCGGCAGTACAAAAAAAATCAGTTATTTGAGCTCAAAGTACTTTACGGGGTGGACAGCGTCGATCCGGAGGTTGCCCCGATCGCCACCCAGCAAATGGCCGAGTTGATTGGGCGATTTTTTCCTTTGGATACTTGTCGGCGATTCAAGTTTTTGCCCTTAGCCCAGCAGGAAGGCGACCCCCCCAGTGTGCTAGTGGCCATGGTGGACCCCGATAACTTGGCTGCCCAGGACGAGCTAAACCGAATTTTGCGGGTTAAAGGTTTTGAATTGCGCCGCTTGGTGGTCACCCAAGATGATTTTAACCAACTGTTGGAACAGTACTATGCCATCCGGGAAGAGTGGGAGGCGGCCCAGGAAAAAAGGGACCAGGAAAGGGCCCTTGATAAACTTAATGATTTGACGGATATTGTCGGCTCCATCGACATGAATCTGGGGGAGGACAAAGAAGATGTAGATAATGCTCTAGACTCCAACGATGCTAACCAAGCACCGGTGATTAACCTGGTCAACAAAATTTTGGCTAAGGCTCTCCAGGAAGGAACTTCCGACATTCACGTGGAGCCGCAGGAAGAAACCCTGAGAATTCGTTTCCGCAAGGATGGGGTTTTAAATCAGGCTTTCGATCCCCTGCCCCGCAAAATTACCCCCGCCGTGGTGGCCCGTTTTAAAATTATGGCGGACATGGACATTGCGGAGAGGCGATCGCCCCAGGATGGCAAAATTCGCCGTATTTACCAGGGCAGGAAGGTGGATTTTCGGGTTAATACCCTACCCAGCCGCTATGGGGAAAAGGTTTGTTTGCGGATTTTGGACAACTCCGCCACTCAGTTGGGCTTAGATTTTCTAATCACTAACCCCGAAACCCTACAAACGGTAAGGGAATTGGCCGCCCGGCCCTATGGCTTAATGTTGGTGACGGGGCCCACCGGATCGGGAAAATCCACCACCCTCTACTCGGTGTTGGCGGAACGCAATAGCCCCGAGGTGAATATCAACACAGCGGAGGACCCGATTGAGTATGCTCTACCGGGCATTACCCAAGTGCAGGTGATTCGGGAAAAGGGCATGGATTTTTCCAATATTCTGCGGGCATTTATGCGTCAGGATCCCGATGTGATTCTGGTGGGGGAAACCAGGGATAAGGAGACGGCCAAAACGGCCATTGAGGCGGCTCTGACTGGACACTTAGTTCTCACTACTCTCCACACCAATGATGCGGCCGGGGCGATCGCCAGATTGGATGAAATGGGAGTGGAGCCGTTTATGGTTTCTGGGTCATTGTTGGGGGTGTTGGCCCAACGGCTGATGCGGAAAGTTTGTACGGAATGTCGCATTGCTTACCACCCTAGCAAGGAAGAATTGTCCCGCTTTGGGCTGTCCGCTTCCGGGGATGAAGTGGTTACTTTTTATAAAGCCAATTCCCTCAGTCCCGACGAAATCCATCTTGCCCGTCAAAAAGGTAATTTATGTCAAAAATGTAGTGGCAGTGGCTATAAGGGTCGGGTGGGGGTCTATGAGGTGATGCGTAATTCTGAGCGTATTGCTGAATTGATTAACCAGGGGGCCACCACTGACCGCATTAAGGATTGTGCGGTGGAAGAGGGCATGATCACCCTATTGGCCTATAGTCTTAATTTAGTGCAGGAAGGCTACACCACCCTAGAGGAGGTGGAACGGGTCACTTTCACCGATACCGGACTGGAGTCAGAAATGCGGGCTAAGCGCAAGAGTGCTTTAACCTGTCGTACGTGTGCGGCGGAACTGCAACAGGAATGGCTTGATTGTCCCTATTGCATGACTTCCCGGTTTAGCTAAATAGCGATGGGGGTGAGGGGGGAATTAGCTCTGTCCATGGACCATTGATAGGTGCACTGTCTTCCATTCTTTACCATTGACCAATGCCAGACACTAGCGCCTTTTCCGCAACAACTCGGCCCTATTTTGCCACTGTGGCCCGGGGACTGGAGGCGATCGCCGCCCAGGAGTTAACTGAATTGGGGGCAGAACAGGTAAAGCCAGAATTTGCTGGGGTTGCCTTCATTGGCGATCGGGCCCTACTGTACCGCATTAACCTCTGGTCTCGGTTAATTTATCGGGTGCTGATGCCCATGGCCACGGTCAAAGCCTTTAACGCCCAGGACCTATACCGCAGCATCAAAAAAATAGATTGGGACGAATATTTCAGCCCCGAGCAAACTTTACAAATTAACTGCACTGGCAAAAATCCCCAGCTTAACCATAGCCATTTCACCGCTCTTCAGGTGAAAAATGCCATTGTTGATCAACAGCGTGATCGCTATCAACGTCGTTCTAGTGTTGACCTCGAGCAGCCAGATATAGTTATCAATGCCCACATTCACCAAAACCATTGTCAACTAAGTTTGGATAGTACGGGTTTTAGTCTGCACCGTCGGGGTTATCGGCCTGCCCTGGGGAATGCCCCCCTGAAGGAGACCTTAGCTTCTGCTTTGTTAACTATGGCCGGATGGACTCCGGAACTCCCCCTTTATGATCCCCTCTGTGGCTCTGGTACTTTTCTCTTGGAAGCGGGGCTACAAAGTTTAAACATTGCTCCCGGCAAATTTCAGCCTGGTTTTTGTTTTCAGCAATGGCCCGATTTCGACCAAGACCTCTGGCATTCCCTCCTGCAAACAGCCAAGGCCGGGGAAAGGGATACCCTCCAAGCTCCCCTGTGGGGCAGTGACGGCGATCGGGAGGTAATTCAGGCGGCTAAGAGCAATGCCCAACAATGTCAGTTGGGAGGAAAAATCCATTGGCAAAAATTGAATTTTGCCGACATTGAACCACCGGCCGCCGAAGGAGTGCTAATTTGTAATCCTCCCTACGGTAAGCGCATTGGCCAAGAGGAAGCATTGGGGGATTTTTATCAACAAATAGGGGATGTGCTCAAGCAAAGATTTAGGGGTTGGACAGCCTTCGTTTTCAGTGGAAACAAGGCTTTGACCAAACGCATTGGCTTAAGAACCTCTGCCCGTTTTCCCGTTAACAATGGCGGTCTACCCTGCACTCTGTTGAAGTATGAACTTTACTGAAGTTGCCACATTGAATTATTGATTATTGAAAATTTTTAACGGTAACAATTAACCAATTTGCAATTGTTGGTGTTGTCTCCAGTTTGCTCCCCTACTCTGACCCTATTTCGTCCTTGGGTGGGTCAGGAGATCCCGAAAAATGCCACCATAATGGGTTAGTAGTTGATTTCTCTTCTTTCTCTCCAACTACTGCTTACCATAAAGTTTTTGCTGTTTTCACCATGACCGATCGCCGTCAGTATGCTCCCGCTACCCAACGCAACCGAGAGACGATCGCCGCTGTTTTGCAGGAGTATCTCCCCTCCCAAGGCAGTATTTTAGAAATTGCCAGTGGCACCGGGGAACATGCTTGCTTTTTTGCGCCCCTATTTTCCCCCCGTTGGTGGATTACGTCTGACCCAGACCCCCTTTGCCGGGAAAGTATCATGGCCTGGCGAGACCATCAAGCATTGGCCAATTTTCAGTCACCTTTGGATTTGGACGTTAATGACCAGGTTTGGCCAGTGGAGCGAGAAATATTACGGGAACCCGTTACTAGTATTGTGGCCATCAACTTGATTCATATTTCCCCCTGGGAATCCTGCTTAGGGTTACTAACTGGGGCAGAACGCATTTTGCCGGAGGGGGGCATCCTCTATCTCTACGGCCCTTACCGCCAAAAGGGAGTACCAACGGCTCCTAGCAATGAAGCGTTTGATCAATCGTTGCAAAGTCGTAACCCAGCTTGGGGTTTGAGGCAGTTGGAAGATGTGATTGGGGAAGCGGGAAAGAGAAATTTACACAATCAAGCAATAATTCCCATGCCTGCTAACAATTTATCGGTAATTTTCCAGAAGGGGTCAGGGCAAAATTCTGGTTAATATTCATTACTCACAGTCGGGAATTGCTGGGTAATCCGTTGCTAAAAATCCAGTAGATTTGACTAGATTCCATTTCCCTACCCTGCCATGATCTCAGACCAAACCCATATGCGTCGTTGCCTAACCCTGGCAAAAACGGCGATCGGCAAAACAGCCCCCAATCCCCTGGTGGGGTCGGTCATTGTCCAGGGAGACGAGATTGTCGGCCAAGGTTTCCATCCCCAAGCGGGGCAGCCCCATGGGGAAATTTTTGCCCTCTGGGAAGCTGGCGATCGGGCCAAGGGAGCGACTCTATACGTCAATTTGGAGCCCTGTAACCATCAAGGTCGTACTCCCCCTTGTACAGAAGCAATTATTCAAGCGGGGATCGCCAAGGTGGTGGTGGGCATGGTGGACCCCAATCCTTTGGTGGCGGGTAAAGGTATTAGTCGATTGAGACAGGCCGGCATTGAGGTGAAGGTGGGGGTGGAAGAGGAAGCTTGTCAGCGACTGAATGAGGCTTTTTGCTTTCGCATCAAGCATCAACGACCCTTTGGCATTTTCAAATACGCCATGACTTTGGACGGCAAAATTGCCACTGCCCAGGCCCATAGCAGTTGGGTGACTAGTAGCTCGGCTCGTCATTGGGTTCATCAATTACGCAGTCAATGTCAGGCGGTGATTATTGGGGGGAATACGGTGCGGCGGGATAATCCTTTGTTAACGAATCATGGGGTGGGCGAGGTGAATCCTTTGCGCGTGGTGTTGAGTCGTAGTTTAGATTTACCCATAGAGGCTCAATTGTGGGATCAAGATGTAGCTAAAACTTTGGTTATTACGGAAAAAACCTGTGATCGAAATACGCTTAGCCATCTAGAAAAATTAGAGGTAGAAACCCTAGTGTTGGAGCAATTAACTCCCTTGGCGGTGATGGAAGAGTTATATCAACGGAACTGTTTGCAGGTGTTGTGGGAATGTGGCGGTATTCTCGCTGCTGAGGCGATCGCCATGGGGACAGTGCAAAAAGTCCATGCTTTTCTGGCCCCGAAAATTATTGGTGGGGTTGCAGCCCCGACTCCGGTGGGGGAACTGGGTTTTCAACAAATGACCCAAGCGTTGAATTTAACTGATCTCCATTGCCAGGCAATCGGGCCCGATTGGTTATTTACGGGCTACCTATGCGGGAACGACGACAACGGTCAGAGCAATATTTAACTTCGTCCCAACAATTGGCCCATTTTTTCCGCCAGGTGAAGGGACGCTGGCAAACGGGACAAATTTTGCTGGGCAGATGGGCTTTGTTACCTCGGTGGGCCATGGTTATTAACCTCGATCAATCCTCTGCTGGTAAAGCAATAACCTTGCCGTAGGCAGTGGGGGACAGGTAAGTTTGGGCTGATTTTTGTAGATCTGCGGCCGTTAAAGCTTGAATTTGCACGGGGTAGGTCAAGGCCGGTTCTAAATCGCCAATTTGGGCGTAGTAATAACCATATAAATTAGCCCGATCGCCGGGGCGTTCATTACCGAAAATAAAACGATTGGCCACTTGGGTGCGGATGCGTTCTAAATCCTTTTCTGGAATGGGTTCATTTTGTAGTCGCTCAATATGGTCTAGGATGTATTGCTCTACCATGGGAATATTTTCCGCTGGTAACTGGGCCGAAATGTAGAACATACCCTGGGTAGCCTGGGTGGAATTACTGGCACCGATCGCCGTCACTAAACCCTTTTCTTCCCGCAATTCCCTAAACAAACGCGACACTCTTCCCCGACCCAAAATCACCGCTAAGACCCCCAGGGGCAAAGTTTTCTCAAACTGGTCTAACCCTGGCGATCGCCAGAGCAAAATTAGACGGGCCTGTTGCAAACTGTCATCCACCACCGTGGTCGTTTCTACCTTAGTGAAAGGCGGCGGAATATTAACCAGCGGGGGCATTAGGGTTTGGGAAGGGGATTTGACCCGGTAACAATCGGCAAAACTGCGGGCTACAGTTTCCACCAAATTACCAACGGACTGATTGCCCACCACCGTCACTGTCATGGCTGGGGGCTGGTACCAATGGGCGTGGAAATCCCGCATTTGTTGAGCTTGGAGATTTTCGATAATTTCCCGCCGTCCCAAAACAGGGCGAGCATAGGGAGTGCCGGGAAAAGCCAACTGCACCACCTGCTGAAAAATGCGTCGCTGGGGATCATCCTGCGATCGCCGAATTTCCTCTAGCACCACTAACCGTTCCCGTTCAAAGGGTCCATCGGCAATGGTGGGATTGAGCACCACATCCAGCTGTAAAGGGGCCAAATGCTCAAAATCCTGGGGCGCAGAGGTGAAGTAAAACTGGGTGTAATCCTGGCTGGTGGCCGCATTGGTGCCCGCCCCCCTTGATTCAATGGCCCGCTCAAATTCCCCCATGGCCAGGCGGGGAGTACCTTTAAACACCATATGTTCTAAAAAGTGAGCAGTACCGTTAATTTCATCTCCCTCCCAGCGAGAACCCACCCTCAACCAGAGCTGAAAAGATATGGCTTCCACCGGCATCTGCTCCGCAATAATGGTCAAACCATTAGGCAACACTTCAACATGGGGCAGATTGAGGCGGGGAGGCAATAGGCTGGGGGTCATGGAGGAAAACGGATAGGGTTTGCTCTATGTCTCTTTCCACTCTGACACAATGCTTAGGTTTGGGGGGAATTTTCTTCTCTTTGCTGAGACCCTGCCCAATGGTAAAGCTTAACTATTCCTGGGGGGTAAACCGCTGGAACCTGCCCAAAAACCTTTAAGATCAAGGGGTGGACTGTAATCCCCAAGAGAATTCTCCCAATTTTTGTCATCATTTGCCACTATGCTAACCACCGATGCCGTTTTAACTGTACTCCGTCCCGTTCAAGACCCCGAACTACAAAAAAGCTTAGTGGAACTGAACATGATCCGGGATGTGGCGATCGCCGGGGGCACTGTTAGTTTCACCCTGGTGTTGACCACACCGGCCTGTCCTTTGCGGGAATTCATTGTGGAGGATTGCGAAAAGGCGGTGAAAACTTTGCCGGGGGTGGAAAAGGTGGAAGTAAAGGTGACGGCGGAAACCCCCCAGCAAAAATCCTTGCCCGATCGCCAATCGGTGGGACAAGTGAAAAATATCATTGCCATCTCCAGCGGCAAAGGGGGAGTGGGGAAAAGCACTGTGGCGGTGAATGTGGCCGTGGCCCTGGCCCAAACTGGAGCGGCGGTGGGACTATTGGATGCAGACATTTATGGTCCCAATGCCCCCACCATGTTAGGTCTAAGCGGTGCGGCGGTACAGGTGCAAAATAGCCCCCAGGGGGAAGTGCTGGAGCCAGTGTTTAACCATGGCATCAAAATGGTTTCCATGGGCTTTTTAATTGATCCAGACCAACCAGTAATTTGGCGGGGCCCCATGTTGAACGGCATTATCCGTCAGTTCCTCTACCAAGTTAATTGGGGAGCCTTGGATTACCTGATCGTGGATATGCCCCCCGGTACCGGCGATGCCCAGCTTACCCTAACTCAATCGGTGCCCATGGCCGGTGCAGTCATTGTCACCACCCCCCAAACTGTCTCTTTGTTGGATGCCCGCCGGGGTTTGAAAATGTTCCAACAAATGGGGGTAAACGTGTTGGGCATTGTGGAAAATATGAGCTACTTTATTCCTCCGGATCTGCCGGATCGCCAATATGATCTCTTCGGTTCCGGCGGCGGCGAAAAAGCTTCCAAGGAATTGAATGTACCCCTATTGGGCTGTGTCCCGTTGGAAATTGGCCTACGGGAGGGGGGAGACAAAGGCGTTCCCATTGTGGTTTCCCAGCCCGAATCAGCCTCGGCCAAAGCCCTCACGGCGATCGCCAAACAAATTGCCGGCAAGGTTTCCATGGCAGCCCTGGTTTAGCACTAGGGTGTTAAATGCTCTTCGATGAAATTGGTGTACACATCCCCGGCCAGAAAAGCTGGGGTTTGTAGTATGCGCTGGTGAAATTCCAATGTGGTGGGTACTCCAGTGATGGCGCATTCCCGCAAGGCTCTCTGCATTCTCTTGATGGCCGAAGGGCGATCGCCAGCCCAAACAATTAATTTGCCGATCAGGGAATCGTAGTAGGGAGGGATTTCATAGTCGGTGTAAACGTGGGAATCAATGCGGACTCCGGGGCCACCGGGGGGGAGATAAGCACTGATTTTGCCGGGGTGGGGGCGAAAATTTTGTTTGGGATCTTCAGCATTAATGCGGCATTCAATGGCATGGCCACGAATTTCCACGTCGGACTGGCGGAAGCGGAGTTTTTCTCCCATGGCAATGCGGATTTGTTCCGAAATCAAGTCATAGCCGGTAATCATTTCTGTAACCGGATGCTCCACCTGAATGCGGGTGTTCATTTCCATAAAGTAGAAATTACCGTTACCATCCACCAAAAATTCCACTGTGCCGGCTCCGACGTAGTTAATGGATTTGGCCGCTTTCACCGCCGCCTCCCCCATTTTTTTCCGCAAGTGGGGAGTCAAAAAGGGACTAGGGGCTTCTTCGAGTAACTTTTGATGTCGCCGTTGGATGGAACAATCCCTTTCCCCCAGGTGCACTACGTTACCGTGGCTATCGGCCAAAATTTGGAACTCAATATGGCGGGGTTTTTCAATGAATTTTTCCAGGTAAACCCCTGGATTGCCAAAGGCCGCCCCTGCTTCCCCCTGGGCCGCATGGAACAGTTTGAGAAAATCCTTTTCTTCCTGGACGAGGCGCATCCCCCTACCGCCGCCCCCAGCTGTGGCTTTAATAATTACCGGGTAACCAATTTCCGCTGCAATTTTTAGGGCCGTTGCTTCCGACTCAATCAAGCCCGGACTGCCAGGCACACAGGGCACACCGGACTTTTGCATGGTTTTCTTGGCGGTGGATTTATCCCCCATGGCGGTGATGGCTTCAGGGCTGGGGCCGATGAAAGTAATTTGATGGTCGGCACAAATTTCAGCAAAGCGGGCATTTTCCGCTAAAAATCCGTAACCAGGGTGAATGGCAGTGGCGTTGCGGGTGAGGGCGGCGGCAATGATATTGGGAATGTTGAGATAGCTTTTATTGCTGGGGGGTGGCCCAATGCACACACTCTCGTTGGCTAGTTGCACGTGGAGGGCATGGCGATCGATGGTGGAGTGGACTGCCACGGTGGGAATGCCCAATTCTTCGCAACTGTGAATGATGCGTAGGGCGATCTCTCCCCGATTGGCAATTAAAATTTTGGCGAATTGCATTGGCCCACCCAGCTCTAGCGTTGGAAAACGATGTGTTTAGTCTTTTAGTAGAATATCGGGTTTTGTTGACTAGGCGATCGCCGATATACTGACCCCGCGTCCCCATTCCCATTGCCCATGACTTCCCCACCAACTCCAGACCAGGCCGCCGATGAGTATTTTGAGTATCATTTTGCCCATCGGGTCACCCCGGACCACCACGAAATTTTTCTGGAATGCCAAGAACAGTTAAAAATATTAGTAACAAAATATCCTGGTTATATTAGCAGTGAATCCACGGAATTAAGATCTGAAGGGGATATTTTTGTAGCGGAGACTGTAATCCGTTTTGATACACTGGAAAACTTTATGGGCTGGATAGATAGCCCGGAAAGAAGGCAACTAATTTACCTAGAAGAAAATGCTGGTTATCAGTTTGAAGGTAAAGTTAATACGGAAGGTTACAGTCGTTGGCTAAAACGCAAGTTGAGCAAACCTTCCCCTGTGTGGAAAATCAATCTTTTGGTGTTGTTGGTGCTTTATCCCACTGTGATGGGCTTTAACCTATTATTCCGTAAACCGGATTTTATCGACTTTCCCACCTGGATGCTATTTGGTAATTTTTGTAGCGTCTCTATCACGGGTTGGTTTGCGGTACCTTGGGTCAGTGGCATTTATCAACGCTGGCTAGAAGGTCAAGGCACAAAAAAAGAGCAAGCACTGGCTTTAGTAACCATTATTCTTGCCCTGCTTTTACTACTGCAATTTTTCCGGGTAATTTTCCAACAATTGGCCTAAAAAATAACGCTACATTTTTGGTAAGATTTGTACCAATTTAATAGCGGGCACCGTCCGGTAACTGACGAAATTCCTGCCAAACTACTTGGGCTTCTTCCTGTAAAATTTGCTCCGGTGCCAGCAGTCTTTCGGGGTAAGGTTTTTCCAAGTCTTTACTGATGTTACTGTCGTCAAAGAGATCTTCAAAATCGCTCCAACCAGCGGCGTAGTAAATTTTGTCAATCCTGGCCCAATAGCTGGTGGCGTAGCACATGGGGCAACATTCACAACTGCTGTACATCACCGCCCCTTCCAGGTTCCAGCTACCCACGGTTTTACAAGCTTCCCGGATGGCATTGACTTCCGCATGGGCAGAGGGATCATTATCTTGGATCACACTGTTCCCGGCCGCCCCAATCACTTCTCCGTCTTTGACAATCACGACGCCAAAGGGACCGCCGGTCTTGTTGACCACCCCCGCATCCCTCATAATGGCGATCGCCTGGCGCATGTACTCACGGTCTTGTTCGGTAACCATTGGGGTATATCCTCAAAAAGGGTAGATTTAGTCCGATGAACTACGACTGTACTTGGTTGTAATTTGCTTAACTATCGGCCCGAATTGTACTTTTAATTCACTAGAAGGATTAATGCAGAGATGCCGTTTCTCACAATTCTTTACATTGTTAAGGGTAATTAAGACCATGGTAGTTAAAGGTGTAATGAACTGGGCAGACTTTCTAGATATTTTGTGATGAAAACTGTTTTCTTTGGTACACCAGATTTTGCTGTTCCTACCCTGGAAGCTCTTTTGGGGCACCCGGATATTGATGTGTTGGCGGTGGTGAGCCAGCCCGATCGCCGTCGGGGTAGGGGGAGTAAGTTAATCCCTTCCCCAGTTAAAGAAGTCGCAGTACAAGCCGGTATTCCTGTGTGGCAACCGGAACGGGTCAAACGATGCCAAGAAACCTTAGCTAAGTTAAAAAATTGCCAAGCGGATTTCTTTGTGGTGGTGGCCTATGGGCAGCTACTTTCCCCAGAAATTTTGGTCATGCCCCGGCTGGGATGTGTCAATGTCCATGGATCCCTCTTACCCAAATATCGTGGGGCTGCTCCCCTGCAATGGGCGATCGCCAACGGAGAAACGGAAACCGGAGTCACCACTATGCTGATGGACGAAGGCATGGACACCGGGGCCATGCTGCTGAAAACTACTACCCCCATTGGCTTAATGGATAACCTAACGGCGATCGGCGATCGATTGGCTAGGTCGGGGGCGGAATTGTTAGTGCAAACCCTAAAGGATTTAGATGCAGGCCAACTGCAACCCATTCCCCAAACTGAAACGGAAGCCACCTATGCCCCACTGCTGAAAAAAGGGGATTTTGTCATTAATTGGCACCGGAGTGCCCTGGAAATCCATAACCAAGTGCGGGGTTTTGCACCGGCGTGCCACACAGCTTGGGGAGAGCAGATTTTGAAAATAATTAGCACTGTTCCCCTTGGAGCTGAATTTTTTCCCCTCTTGCCGGAAAAGTATCAAGATTTAGCCACCGCCTACCTAAATTACTCATTAGAAGCGGGGGAACCAGGCAATATAATCGGCACCATCAAAAATTGGGGACCTGTTTTGGAAACCGGCAACGGCCACCTATTATTGGAACAAGTTCAACCCCCAGGCAAAAAGCCCCAAAGCGGTTGGGATTTCATCAACGGGAACCGGAGCACCATTAGCTTCGCCTAAATCAAAGTAATTGAGCGGTAATTGACACAGTTTCCATGAGCGATCGCATCACGCCGGCAGAAAACCTCGGTAGTCCAGAAAGTTCCCTACTCCTCGCCCAGGGACTATCCAAAAGCTTTGGCGGTCTGCGGGCAGTGGACCACGCCGATATTGTAGTCAAAGAAGGTAGCATCACCGGGTTAATTGGCCCCAACGGTGCTGGCAAAACCACCCTATTTAATCTACTCTCCAACTTCATTCGTCCTGACCAAGGGGAAGTGCTTTTCAATGGTGATTCCATTGGCCAGCTAGCCCCCCACCAAATTGCCCTACGGGGTTCTGTGCGGACTTTTCAGGTGGCCAAAGTGCTCTCCCGCCTGACGGTGTTGGAAAATATGTTGCTGGCGGATCAACATCAGACTGGGGAAAAGTTTTTGCCCCGACTAATTAATTTTCGACGGGTCCAGAAGGAAGAAAGGGCCAATCGGGAAAAAGCCATGGCCATGTTGGAGTCGGTGGGCCTAGGGGCTAAAGCCCAGGATTATGCCGGAGCGTTATCGGGGGGGCAACGGAAGTTATTGGAAATGGCCCGGGCCTTGATGAGCAATCCGAAACTAATTCTGCTAGATGAACCCGCCGCTGGAGTTAACCCCACCCTGATTGGGCAAATTTGTGAACATATTGTCAACTGGAACCGCCAGGGCATCACTTTTTTAGTGATTGAACACAATATGGACGTGATCATGACCCTCTGTCATCACGTTTGGGTATTGGCGGAAGGGAGAAACTTAGCCGATGGCACTCCCGAGCAAATTCAATCTGACCCTAGGGTTCTGGAAGCCTATTTGGGCGATTCCTAGAAAATTTAAGTCTAAACTACTTTTTTCTAACTTCAAATCGGTGGTGCCTAGCACAATGTCAAACAAGATCCCCAAAAATAGAACTCGGACATTTGACTTGACTCCCGGTGAAAAACCGGACATGTCCCCCTATTTATTTCATTTGACAACAAAAGACAGCCTAATAAATATTCTAGAACAACAAAAATTAATATTGAATATCCCTCGTGGTGCAAATAAAGAGAAGCATCCATATAAAATGGTTTGTTTTACTGAAAGCCCACCCTTCGCATTAGATTTTTTTAGATATAGATGGAGTGACAGAAAAGATAGAATCAACTTAGAGTATGGCTTAGGATTTAGCAAAGAGACAATGGTTCATAAAGGTGTTTATCCTACTGTTTATCTTGACGAATCTTTGTTTAGTTACGTCAAAGATCTTAAAAAAAGAGTAGATGGTAGCCAAAAATCAACCAATGAAATGAAGAAGGAAATGGAACTTTTGATAGCACAAATTTCCCCTCTATTTGAAAATGCAGACTTACGGGGCTATACATGGGAAAGAGAATGGCGATGTACACGAGGAGATTCTCTAGAGTTTGATTATGTCGATATAAGATATATTTGTTGTCCACGCGCAGAACAAGAAGCTATCAGAAAAATAATAGAAGATTCTAATGAGGTTGAAGCTATCCAGCACATTCAATTTTTAGAAAATTGGCAGGAGTATGATGAAATAACCACTTTTTTGCAGAGGAGACAATTTACTGGAGACGATGAATTAGAGGAACTACTGGCGGAAAAGTGCCGTACCAACAATTTAATTAATTATTACAATTCACACTATAAAAAAATAGATGAACTGAAAACTCATCTCAACCAGGTAGTCAATTACATAAATAACAAAAAAGAAGAGATTCAAGATTCAATCAACAGAGAAGCAATACTTGAATATATAGCAGAAAATTTTGGAGAAGAGTCAATTGAAGGAGGTGTAAAGAGTATAATAAATGACGGGAGTATTGACCTCGGCTTAATTATTGCCAATGTTGCATATTGTGTCAAACAGAAAGTGAAAAAACAGGTGAAGGGAAAAAAAGTAGATGGAGAATACATACGTCGCAGCATAGAAGAAAACTATGCAGATAACCAAACTCAAAAAGAACGAAACAATGACAACAAAGTGATAGAGGATATTGAAAGTGGTATGAACTCTTCATTCAATTCAAAGTGGGAGAGGATAATCGACCCACTAGAACAACATTGACTATTGAGATGTGTATTGTATTTGTATGCCTTGTTTTTACAATGCAAAGTTAATGATTTAAGCTAATCCAGTGGCTACCTTATCTAATAATCTCTAGGTTTTGCTTGGACAATGGGGTATAATGGGACGTTTGGGAATTATTAATTAGGAGATGACCAACTAAGATGTCTCGTTATAGAGGACCTCGTCTGCGGATCGTCCGCCGCCTTGGGGAATTACCCGGTTTAAGCCGCAAATCCCCTCGCCGTGCCTACCCCCCCGGCCAACATGGCCAAGCCCGTCGCAAACGTTCTGAGTATGCCATTCGGCTAGAAGAAAAACAGAAACTACGGTTGAACTACGGCATTACGGAAAAGCAATTGGTCCGTTATGTGAAAAAAGCCCGTCGGGCTACGGGTTCCACCGGACAAGCTCTGTTAGAACTGCTGGAAATGCGCTTGGACAACACTGTGTTCCGTTTGGGCATGGCTGGCACCATTCCGGGGGCTCGGCAGTTAGTCTGCCACGGCCACATCACCGTTAATGGCCAAGTAGTAGATATTCCTAGCTACCAGTGCCGCCCCGGGGATATTGTCAGTGTCCGTGATCGGGATCGTTCCCGTAAATTGGTGGAAACCAATATGGAATTTCCGGGTTTGGCCAATGTGCCTTCCCATTTGGAGTTCGATAAAAATACGTTTACTGGCAAGGTCAACAGTGTTATTGACCGCGAGTGGGTGGCGTTGCAGATCAATGAATTGCTTGTAATTGAGTATTATTCTAGGAAAGCGTAGATCTGTCTGGGGAAATGGGGGAGGTTTCACTTTCCCTTTCCCTAACCACGGAAGGGTGGCATTTTTTGAACAAGCATAGAGTTAAAAACTGCGAAACTTCTTTGGAAGTTAATATTTAGCATTTCCTGACTGATTCAATTTAGATCTAGTCGATGTGGACTTCGTGGGAGTTTACAGGAGGATTATTCTCACCTTCAGGCCGACTTATCCGTCAGTTAAACCTACTGTGGCCCCCTCTCTAGGATTTTGGTAATGCAGGGGAGGTTTGTGTTGGTTTTTCTTCTCCAGCGTCTTCCGAGCTTTGCCAACGGTCAAGAATATCTTTTATTAGTATTTCTTGCACTAACACTTGTCCCACTAGGGTTAGGGGCACCGCCAACCACAGTCCAAAAAGTCCAAACAC
The DNA here is from genome assembly GCF_003015225.1 of Synechocystis sp. IPPAS B-1465. Classification (GTDB taxonomy): domain Bacteria; phylum Cyanobacteriota; class Cyanobacteriia; order Cyanobacteriales; family Microcystaceae; genus Synechocystis. The sequence continues at coordinate 2,605,800 of NZ_CP028094.1, forward strand.
ACTCACAAAAAAGACCTGGGCTAACAGTAAAACTCCCCGCAAAATTGGCTGGGGTTTGCCCATGCAATGGAGGGTGATCCAATGGAATTCAAAATAATTAATCAGTCCATAGAGTACCATCACCAATAGGGGTTTCCAGGCATTATCCAACAGGGCGATCGCCATGGCGGGGACTAGACTAATCAGGGGGCCAATGTTGGGAATGACGACAAAAATACCGGCCACAAGGGCTAGGGCCAGGGGAAGCCGCACCTGAAGTAAAACTAAACCGAACCAAGTGGCAGCGGTGACCACCACAGCACTGACTACCACCAACCGGAGCCAATCTTCTAGCAAGATTTCCGATTCCTTCAGAATTACATCAACCCGTGCTCGATAAAAAGCGGGGAAACAACGGATGAAACCCTGACGGTAAGCCCTGGGATTAGCCAAAAACATCAAACTAAGCACAATCAACAGTAAAAGGGTGAGGGGTAACCCTAGGGTGCTGTAAAACAGGCCTAAACCGTTGCCGGCTAATTTTTGCAAAATGGGCCTAATCTGCCCGGTAATTTGTTGCCAGTTGGGCAGGAGGGGGGTTAATTCTGGGTCGATCGCCCTGGCTATTTTCCGGAGCCATTGTAGAGTGCCATCAATGCTGGCGGGCACCAGGGTCAGGAGTTGCTGGAATTGGTCCACAAAGGGGGGAATGATCAGAGCCACTACTATTACTAGGGCCAACAGTAGAATGATGACCGCTAGGGGAATGGATAATTGTTTTTTGACGCCCCGTCGCTGGAACCATTGGGAAAGATGGTTGAAACCGTTGGCCAGCACCACCGCAGCAAACAGCAGTAGCAATAATTGGCGGATCTGCCACAGGACTGCCCCCATCAAAAGGAGACTAATAAAACCAGACCATTGGGCAAAGGTCATGGTATTTTCCTCCCCTGCCATTCCTGTAGCCCTAACCAAACGGCGATCGCCAGCACTGGAGTGAACACCAATAGTAAGACCCAGGGCAACTCCGGTGGGGGAGCAAAGGCAGGCACAATAAATTTAATGCCCCAGGAGATTAAGAATGAGGGAAGTAATACTTTTAGAGTCAGTAATGCCAGAGAATTTAAATGGGACATGGGTAATGGCTCAAAAAATGCTCAACTGCGACTTTCTCCCTGGACAATTTGCTTGGGGGTCATAAATGCTTCTAGCCCAATTAAGCCGCGCCTTTGACCCTTTTGGCTCGATACTCCCAAAAATAATGATTCCCCATGGCGGGGATTACGACAAAAATAGGGCGGAATATTCACATAAACCAGGGCGCTGTCCACCCCCATGGAAAATTGGCGACTTTCCTGGTAGGAATCCGTGGCAATACAGTCCCCGTGGCCACTGCTATGGCTATTGATCCAGGCGATCGCCGTTTTCAGGTTTTGGGTAGTGCGAAAGGCCACTGTCCTGTCCAGGTAAGCTTTACCCCATTCATTCTCCTTAGCTAGGGTGAGATGGTCGGGAAATTGCTCACAGAGTTCAGCGTCCCCCCGGAGCTTAAAGCCCTTGGCCTGCAAGTTGTTCAATAGGCGTACCAAGGGCGCTGGATTTTGCCCCGGACTAACCAAAACTTTTTCAATGGCATTGACCGGATCTGGATGGCCCACATGGCTGTCAATGATCATCTGGCGCACCATTTCCAAGTCCCCTTTACTAGACCAGTAGAGGTAACAGTTGCCCATGGCGGCCTTCAAGACCGGGGGAGTGCATTGTTGGCTAATTTGTTCCACAAAACTGGGGCGGCCATAGGGAATAACCAAATTGAGCTGGCTGGCATTGCCTACCAAGTCCTGCACATTGGGTGAGGTTTCGCTGGGAATATGGCTAACGCTATCCACTGGTAAATCCGCATCCAGTAAACCTTCCCGCAATATTTCGCAAATAGCCGCCGTGGAATGGCTCGAAGCACCGCAACTTCTTAGAACTAGACTGTTCCCCGTTTTCAGGCAAAAGCCCGCGGCGATCGCTGCCAATTCAGGAAAGGATTCATAGACCAGGGCCACCACCCCCAAGGGCATTAACTGGCAATAGGTCTGGGCCAGGTTAAATTGGTAGGGGGAAGCCATAACTCGCTGGAGGGGATCCGGCAGGGAAGCCAAACGCTTCAGGATAGTCACTGTGTTTTGCAACCTTTCCGGGGTGAGCTTGAGCCATTCACAGAGACAATCCGCCACGGACATTTCCCGACTCACCACCAAGTCCAAGGTATTGGCTTCCAAAATTTGGGCAAAGGAACGTTCCAACGCCTCCGCCATGGCCAACACCGCCCGACTCCGATCATTACCGCCATAGGAATCGAGGGCAAGGAAAGCTCCCTGGGCAGCATCGAGAACCCTTACTAAACCGGCCGCGGCATCGTCGCTAGTCATCGAAAATTATAGGGGGCAAAGCCCACCCGCAAAGATGGATTTATTTCGGACAGTTTGTTTGACGGACACCCACCCAAGTAACAAAAAGGAAAGGCTAGGGGTTTTGGAGGTTAGAGGTAGCCAATCGCCGGATTGACAGTTACAAATAATTAAACAATCAAAGCCCAAATTTAGTCAAAATGGCGATCGCCAAGGGACAGTCAGCCAGGGTGGATAATCTGGCTAATCATTAAGAAAAATTGCAAAAGAGTTTCGTTGTGTAACGTTGCGGTTTGGAAATAAAAAAGCTTCGTTAGGATGAAAGCACCCAGAATATTTGGCCGTTATCGCTCCAGGGACGGAGATGGAGTTGTTGGCCAGTCCGCCATTATTGCTAACCAGTTTAAAGCCAAATTTGCGGCCTCGGTCGTGATTGGTATCAGCCTCTCCCCATAGACAGTTAAGGGAAAAACCCATGGCCACCACCGTACAACTCAGCGACCAATCCCTCCGTCAGCTAGAAACCCTCGCCATCCACACCGCCCACCTGATTCAGCCCCACGGTTTAGTGGTGGTCCTGCAGGAACCAGACCTCACCATCAGCCAAATTAGCGCCAACTGCACCGGCATTTTAGGGCGATCGCCAGAGGATTTGTTGGGCAGAACCCTAGGGGAAGTGTTTGATAGCTTTCAGATTGATCCCATCCAGAGTCGCCTAACGGCCGGACAAATCAGCAGCCTCAACCCCAGTAAACTTTGGGCGCGGGTCATGGGGGACGACTTTGTCATTTTTGACGGGGTTTTTCATCGCAACAGTGACGGTTTATTGGTATGTGAACTAGAGCCAGCCTACACTTCCGATAATCTGCCCTTCCTCGGTTTTTATCACATGGCCAACGCTGCCCTGAATCGGTTGCGCCAACAAGCTAATCTACGGGATTTCTACGATGTTATTGTCGAAGAAGTCCGCCGTATGACTGGCTTTGACCGGGTGATGCTATACCGCTTTGATGAAAATAACCACGGTGATGTCATTGCCGAAGATAAACGGGATGATATGGAACCCTATTTGGGCCTGCACTATCCCGAATCGGATATTCCCCAACCCGCCCGTCGGCTATTTATCCACAACCCCATTCGAGTAATTCCCGATGTTTATGGTGTGGCGGTGCCCCTGACCCCAGCGGTTAACCCCAGCACCAACCGAGCGGTGGATTTAACAGAATCCATTCTGCGCAGTGCGTACCATTGCCACTTGACCTATCTGAAAAATATGGGGGTAGGAGCGTCTTTAACCATTTCCCTAATTAAGGACGGCCATCTCTGGGGGCTCATTGCCTGCCACCATCAAACCCCCAAAGTAATTCCCTTTGAACTGCGTAAAGCCTGCGAATTTTTTGGTCGGGTGGTGTTTAGCAACATTTCCGCCCAGGAAGATACGGAAACCTTCGATTACCGGGTGCAGTTGGCGGAGCATGAAGCGGTTTTATTGGACAAAATGACCACGGCGGCGGATTTTGTCGAAGGATTAACTAATCATCCCGATCGCCTGTTGGGATTAACGGGCTCCCAGGGGGCGGCCATTTGCTTTGGGGAAAAATTGATTTTAGTAGGGGAAACCCCGGACGAGAAAGCAGTGCAATATTTACTGCAATGGTTGGAGAATCGGGAAGTGCAAGACGTTTTCTTCACCTCTTCCCTCTCACAAATTTATCCTGATGCAGTGAATTTTAAATCCGTGGCCAGTGGCTTATTGGCCATTCCCATTGCCCGTCACAACTTTTTGCTCTGGTTTCGCCCTGAAGTGTTGCAAACGGTTAATTGGGGCGGTGACCCAAATCATGCTTACGAAGCTACCCAGGAAGACGGTAAAATCGAGCTCCATCCCCGCCAATCCTTTGACCTCTGGAAAGAAATTGTCCGACTCCAATCTTTGCCCTGGCAATCGGTGGAAATCCAAAGTGCCCTGGCCCTGAAAAAGGCGATCGTCAACCTCATTTTGCGCCAGGCAGAAGAATTGGCCCAGTTAGCCCGCAACTTGGAACGCTCCAACGCTGATTTAAAGAAATTTGCCTACATTGCTTCCCATGATTTACAGGAACCGCTCAACCAAGTGAGCAATTATGTACAACTGCTAGAAATGCGCTACAGCGAAGCTCTAGACGAAGATGCCAAAGACTTCATCGATTTTGCTGTGACAGGGGTTTCCCTGATGCAGACTTTGATTGATGATATTTTGACCTACGCCAAGGTAGATACCCAGTATGCCCAACTAACTTTCACCGATGTGCAAGAAGTGGTGGACAAAGCTCTGGCTAACCTGAAGCAACGGATTGAAGAAAGTGGAGCAGAAATTGAAGTGGGTTCCATGCCCGCAGTAATGGCGGATCAAATTCAGCTCATGCAGGTATTCCAGAACCTGATCGCCAATGGCATCAAGTTTGCCGGGGACAAGTCACCCAAAATTAAAATCTGGGGCGATCGCCAGGAGGATGCCTGGGTGTTTGCGGTCCAAGACAACGGCATTGGCATTGACCCCCAATTCTTCGAGCGGATTTTTGTCATTTTCCAACGACTCCACACCAGGGATGAATATAAAGGCACCGGCATGGGGCTAGCCATTTGCAAAAAAATCATCGAAGGCCACCAAGGGCAAATTTGGCTAGAGTCCAACCCAGGGGAGGGCTCCACATTCTACTTCTCCATCCCCATTGGCAACTAAAAAGGTATTGAACCATGTCCGACGAATCTAATCCCCCCAAGGTCATTTTGCTGGTGGAAGATAGCAAAGCCGACAGCCGCCTTGTCCAGGAGGTGTTGAAAACCAGCACCATCGACCACGAACTGATCATTCTCCGGGATGGTTTGGCGGCCATGGCCTTTTTACAGCAACAGGGAGAATACGAAAATTCCCCTCGCCCCAACCTAATTTTGCTGGATTTAAATCTTCCTAAAAAGGATGGCCGGGAAGTGTTGGCGGAAATCAAACAAAACCCGGACCTAAAAAGAATTCCCGTGGTAGTGTTAACCACTTCCCACAATGAGGATGATGTGATTGCCAGTTACGAACTCCACGTTAATTGTTATTTAACCAAATCCCGCAATTTGAAGGATTTATTCAAGATGGTGCAAGGGATTGAATCCTTTTGGCTAGAAACAGTCACTTTACCGGCAGCTTAATTGGCATCCTCCGAATGGCTAACCCAGCCATTGTCCACCAGATTGTCGTTGTTTGGGCGGATAGGAATCTCCTTGCTTTTGGGATGATGATGATATTAAAGCCCCTGAAGTAGGTTCCAAAAAAGCCAACCATTTTGGCGATCGCCGTTTCCAAACCATTGATGCCGTAAAGCGTTTGGCGCGGCCAATTTACTTTTTGTGGCCCAAAAGCCGATCACGCAAATGTTGAATGCGGTCTCGGTAGATGGCAGCTACTTCAAATTCCTGTTTTTTGGCCGCTTCTTGCATTTTTTCCTCCAATTGTTGAATTAAATCGGGGATTTTTTCTAGGGGTAAATCCTGGGCTTGTTCATATACTTCCTCCAACTGTTGACTGTTTAAACGACGGGAAATATCAAGAAATTGCAAAATGGCATTGTTAGCCCGTTTATTAATCGGTTGAGGGGTAATACCGTGCTTTTCGTTATATTCTTGTTGGATTTTCCGCCTCCTTTCCGTTTCGGCGATTGCCTTTTGCATACTGTCGGTGAAATTATCAGCATATAAAATCGCCTGTCCCCGAATATGACGGGCGGCCCGGCCAATGGTTTGAATTAAAGAACGCTCTGCCCGCAAAAAGCCTTCTTTATCTGCATCCATAATAGCTACTAGGGAAACTTCCGGTAAATCTAACCCTTCCCGCAATAAATTTACCCCAATTAACACATCAAATTCCCCGTCTCGTAAAGCTTGTAAAATCTCAATACGTTGAATAGATTGAATCTCGGAATGGAGATATTGAACCTTGATGCCCCGTTCAGAAAAATAATCGGTTAAATCCTCCGCCATCCGTTTAGTTAAAGTTGTGATTAATACCCGTTCTTTCAGCTTTACCCTGGTTTGAATTTCCCCGTATAAATCATCCACCTGGCCGGTGGTGGGACGGACAAAAATTTCCGGATCAAGAACTCCAGTGGGGCGAATTACCTGCTCAATTACCCTTGCTTCCGATTGCTCTATTTCCCAAACTCCCGGAGTGGCAGAAACAAACACACACTGTTTAACTTTTTGCCAAAATTCTTCTGCTTTTAGGGGGCGATTATCCGCCGCACTGGGCAGACGAAAGCCATGGTCAATTAAAACTTTTTTTCTGGCCTGGTCGCCATTATACATACCCCGCAATTGGGGAATAGTCACATGGGATTCATCAATTACTAATAACCAATCTTCGGGAAAATAATCCACTAAACATTCCGGTGGTTCCCCCGCCTGGCGATCGGCTAGATAGCGGGAATAATTTTCTACTCCGTTGCAATAGCCCACTTCTCGGAGCATTTCCAAGTCATAACGGGTGCGTTGACTTAATCTTTGAGCTTCTACCAACAGATTATTTTTTTCTAAAAAAGCTACCTGTTGTTCCATTTCCGTTTGAATTTGCTGACAGGCTTTTTCTAGGGTTTCTTCTGGGGTGACAAAGTGACGGGCGGGATAAATGCTGATTCTGTCTAAACTTTGCAAAATTTCGCCGCTGACCGGATCAATTAACCGTAGAGCTTCCACTTCGTCACCAAAAAATTCGATGCGAATCACCCGATCTTCATAGGCCGGCACAATTTCCAACACATCTCCTTTGAGGCGAAATCGTCCCCGTTGTAATTCCACATCGTTGCGGCTATATTGCACATTGACCAAATCCCGAATTACTAGGCGGGGATCATATTCGGCACCCACTTGCAGAGGAACGGCCGCTTTGAGATATTGGCTGGGAATACCCAAACCGTAAATGCAACTGATGGAAGCTACCACAATTACATCCCGTCGTTCAAACAGAGAACGGGTGGCGGAGTGACGCAACATATCAATCTCATCGTTGATAGAAGCCGTTTTTTCGATATAGGTATCGGTGACGGGAATATAGGCTTCTGGCTGGTAATAGTCGTAATAACTAATGAAGTATTCAACCGCGTTTTCGGGAAAAAATTGCCGCAATTCATTACATAATTGGGCCGCCAAGGTTTTATTGTGGGCTAATACCAATGTTGGTCGTCCCAACTCCGCAATAACCGAAGCCATGGTGAAGGTTTTCCCCGTTCCCGTTGCCCCCAGCAGGGTTTGAAACTTGTGCTCTCCCTGCAAAGACTCGATCAAACTGGCGATCGCCGTGGGTTGATCTCCGGTAGGACGAAAGGGCGCATGGAGGGAAAAGAGGTCAGAAGTCATGGCGGCAAAGGAGCTATAGTCTGGGATAATAGGGCTGATTAAAGATAACTATCGTGGCTGGCCATTCAGCGGTGTATCTTTGAAGACAAGCAGAGTAATGCTAACAAAACACGGTGGGTGGCCTGTCTGTCTCGCACAGTGCTTTATTGTTGATCAATTAATCGAATATTTATATTAAGGAGATAAACAGCATGACTGAGGAACAGCAGGGGCCCAACACCACCCCCAACGAAGAAACCGCCAGCAAAACCACTGCCGCTAACCGGAGCCGTCGTCCTAGAGCCGGTTCCAGCAAAGATGAGTCCGCCTTGGTGAAGCCCAAGCATATCGGTGGTCTTGATCTACTGCCTACCCCCAAGGGCATGCCCACTAATCGACCGATTGAAGCCAGCAAGATCCATGTGGTAAGTACTTATGGTTCTATGGGAGCCACCAGACCAGTGGGGGCCAGCACCATGGAAGTGAGCAGTACCATGACCGTTTCCGGTAATCGCCCCATTGCCCTGAGCCATCTCCACATCAGCGAAATCACCGCTGGCAATCGTCCCGTAGCTTCCAACGAGATTGATGATCCCAACACCCTGATGGGCTACCTGGATTAGTCTTGCGGTGGGAATTTTTGCTTTGTTCCCTTACCCTGAACTCCCATCTAGGCGATCGCCAGGGGCATAGTTAATCAAAACAGGTCTACTAAAAATGAGCCTCCAGCTTCGGAAACTATGGCCGACTGGAGGTTTTCACTATCTAAATTGTCCAGGGAAAAACCTAGGAACGGGTGATTTTGTCTTTTTGGCTGATGAAAATTAACCCGACGGTGGCGGGGATCAGCACAATGGCAGCCCCTAAAACCAGGCTCCAGAGAAAGTTTGCTAAAGAAGGGGTCATATCGCGTTAACCTCATTTTATAAAGACATCGCTCCCCATTCTATCGCCATCGGATGTCAAAGTTAGCCCGTTGAGGGCAGGATTGCTCCGGGGCCCAAGCCCCTAATTTTTAACCTATGTCGGCTATGTCAGATTTGTCGAATAACTTGAGTTTTATTTCCCCCCCCGTTGCTTTAGGGAATATTCCCCAACCCCGCTGTTTATCCCTTGGGATAATGGCATCCGGTAGTGGTAGTAATTTTGAGGCGATCGCCAAGGCCATTAAGGAGGGAAAGTTAAATGCAGTGGTGAAACTGGTGATTTACAACAACCCTAATGCTGGGGTTAGGAAACGGGCCATGGACCATGGGGTGCCCCACCGATTACTCAACCATCGGGACTACGACAGCCGGGAAGATTTGGATCAAGATATTGTTGAGCATTTTCGCCAAGCAGGGGTGGAATGGGTGATCATGGCCGGGTGGATGCGTATTGTCACTCCAGTACTATTAGATGCTTTTAGCCGTCGGGTGTTGAATATCCACCCCAGTTTATTGCCTAGTTTTCGAGGTGTGCGGGCTGTGGAACAGGCCTTGGCGGCGGGGGTGAAAGTGAGTGGTTGCACAGTCCATTATGCCGAAGCAACGGTGGATAGTGGCCCCATTGTGGCCCAGGCGGTAGTGCCCATTCTGGCTGATGATACGGGGGAGACTCTCCATCAACGCATTCAAGTCCAAGAACATCGCCTCTTTCCCCTGGCGATCGCCCTTGCCGCCCAGCAAAGCCCATGACTGCCCCCTATTTTTCCCTCAGCCAAGGTCACCTGCAACTGTTGAGTGTTTGTCCGCCCCAATTTCAACGGCGTTATTGGGAACAGTTGGGCGGTTTACTAGAACCCCAGCGCCAGGTCAAAACGGAATGGGGCCAAAATTTTCACCAACTGGTTCAACAATGGACTTTGGGTTTGCCCTTGGAAACTTTAGCAGCCCAGAGCCTTGACCCCCAGGACGTTAGCCTACTGGATTCCCTAAAAAATTTAATTGCCACAGTGCCGGCGCTCCACCTCCCCCCCGGCCAAAGGCAGGCTGAACATCAACGCACCCTAGCCAGGGATGATGTTTTATTGACAGTAGTCTATGACCTGTTGGTGCTCACCCCGGAGCAGGGGGAAATTTTTGATTGGAAAACCTATCCCCAGCCGGCCAAACCGGAAAAACTCCACCACCATTGGCAGACTAAGCTTTACCTGTACGTGTTGGCAGAAACTAGTTCCTATTCCCCCGAACAGTTATCCATGACCTATTGGTTTGTGCAGTCACCGGAAAAAATTCAGCACTATACCATTACTTACAACGAAGCTCAGCACCGGGCCACTGAAAGGGAGTTAACCGATTTGCTCCAGCAATTTCGTCAAGGATTAGCCGCTTGGCATCGACACCGTACCCCCCTGGCCCACCGACATAATTGTAACCGTTGTCCCTACCACGACCAGTTTTTTCCACCAGACTAGTTATTTGCCCATGACTTTTAGTGAAGAATTTGAATTACTATTGCGGGCCTGTTATCCCCTGCTCTACATTCCCACCCAGGAAGAAGAACGACTGGAAATGGCGATCGCCAGCAGTGCCCAGAGGTTGGGCAATCGCTCAGTTTACTATTGGGATTTTGTAGAAGGGTACCAGGGCAACCCCAACGGAGCCAATGTGGGCCGCCGCAATCCCCTCCAAGCCTTGGAATTTATCGAAAAATTACCCGCCAGTAGTAATGGCATTTTTGTCCTGCGGGATTTTAATCGTTTTCTAGACGACGTTTCCATTTCCCGAAAACTACGCAACCTTGCTCGCCGTCTCAAGGCCGAAGCTAAAAATCTTGTCATTGTCGCACCCCAAATCTACATCCCCAATGAGTTGGCCGAAATCATTACGGTGATGGATTTTCCTCTGCCCAGTAGTGCCGAAATTCAAGGAGAAATTGAACGGTTGTTGACGGGTTTGGGACAAAAAGTAGAGTCTTCCCTGCGAGATGAGTGGAGTCGCGCAGCCCAAGGTTTATCCATGGAAAGAATTCGGCGGGTGTTGGCCCGTTGCCTAGCAGACCATGGCCAGTTGGGGGCAGACGATGTGGAATTGATGCTAGAAGAAAAACGTCAATCCATCCGCCAAACCCAAATTCTTGATTTTTATCCCGCCAGTGAACGCATCAGCGACATTGGAGGCCTAGATAATCTCAAGGACTGGTTGCTCCGGCGGGGAGGAGCCTTTAGTGAGCAAGCCCGTCGTTACGGTTTACCTTATCCCCGGGGTTTACTACTGGCCGGCATCCAAGGCACTGGCAAATCCCTCACCGCTAAGGCGATCGCCCACCATTGGCATTTACCGTTGTTAAGGTTGGATGTGGGCCGATTATTTGGCGGTTTGGTAGGAGAATCGGAAGCCCGCACCAGGCAGATGATCAACCTCGCGGAAGCGTTAGCCCCCTGTGTGTTTTGGATTGACGAAATTGATAAAGCCTTTGGGAGCATGGACAGTCACGGGGATGGGGGCACCACCAGCAGAGTGTTTGGGGCTTTCATTACCTGGTTGGCGGAAAAAACTTCCCCCGTCTTTGTGGTGGCCACCGCTAACAATGTCCAGAGTCTGCCGCCGGAACTGTTGCGGAAAGGTCGCTTTGACGAAATTTTCTTTGTGGGACTGCCCAATAAAACAGAAAGGGAGGCCATTTTTTCTGTGCATCTTAACCGTTTGCGACCCCATAAAATGGCTGATTACGATATCCACCGCCTGGCCTACGAAACCCCAGACTTTTCCGGAGCAGAAATTGAGCAAATTTTGGTGGAAGCGATGCACATTGGCTTTAGCCAGAATCGGGAATTTACCACCGATGACATTCTTTCCGCCGCGAGCCAAGTGGTGCCCTTAGCTCGCACCGCCAAAGAACAAATCCAATTTTTGCAGGAGTGGGCCGCCGCTGGTAAAGCCCGTTTAGCCTCCAGGGACAGCGGTTTTCCCGCCATTAGTTAACCATTCATCCCGTTATTACTTGCCATGGCCAGTTCCCCCAGACCCACTGAACAAACCAAACAATTTTTTCAGCAATGGCAAACCTATCAGCAGTTGGTTGACCACAATTACATGGCCCATCGGCAAATTCACCAGGCGGTGGGGGCTTTGATTCAACAACAGTTCGATCGCCCGTTTGATTTTTTGGACCTTGGCTGTGGGGATGCCCAGGCGATCGCCAAAACTTTGACGGGGAGTAAAATCAATTCCTATACAGGGGTAGATTTATCCCCCAATGCCCTGGCCCTAGCCCAGAAAAATTTGGACCCTTTTCGACAGGTGGAGCTAAGGGAAACGGATTTTTTGACCTATCTGGGTGAAGCCAACCAAACCGCCCCAGCCAGCTTTGATCTGATTCACGTCGGTTTTTCTTTGCACCATCTGCTCCCAGAAGAAAAGGAACAATTTTTTGCCCATTGCTTTTCTCTGCTGCGCCCTGGGGGATGCCTAGTTATCTACGACGTTTTTCGTCAGCCCGAGCAAAATCGACAGCAGTATATTGAAGCCTATTTAGCTAAGGCCGAAAGTCAATGGACTGCCCTTGCCCCCGACCAACTCCAGGCGATCGCTGCCCATATAAAGGAGTGCGATTTCCCCGAATTGGTGGCTACCATGGCAGAAATTGGCCAAAAAGTAGGATTTATACCACCCCAAGTCCTCTTTACTGAGCCTAGGGGTTTCCACCACTGCTTTGCCTTTGCCATTAGTCAAAGTGGAAAAGCCCTGGCCCAAGACGGGGTGTAAAAAGCAATTTTCCGATAATATGGGCAGAAGCTAAACAGTGCCCCAATATGGGAAGCTGTGGGCCGTAAACATTCAATCCGAATAATAAAGGACTGGTTGAAGATGGAAGAACAAAAGACAGCAACTGCCGGGATTAAAACCGATGTAGGACCAATCACTACTCCCAATCCCCAAAAGTCCCCAATCACCGACCAGGCTTGGCAGGAATGGCTACAACCGGTGTGGGAAGTGCTGGGTAAAATTCCTCAAATGACCGGGGAGTTTTTCGAGGACAACAAGCAACCCCTCATTTCCCTGGGCATAATCCTGTTGGGCATTATCAGCGTCAAAATCTTGATTGCTGTGCTCGATGCCATTAATGATATTCCTTTATTGGCACCAACTTTACAGTTGATCGGCATGGGCTACACCGCTTGGTTTATCTGGCGTTACCTTTGGAAAGCTGAAAAGCGCCAAGAGTTGGCTTCCGAATTTGGTGCACTAAAGGAGCAAATTTTTGGCGGTTAGTGTCTCCAGACCGCCCCAGCCTCTTTTTCCTGCGCCTATCCTCCGGGTTTGATGTTCGGGGGATTTTTTCTGGCCCATGACCAACCGTCCCGTCCCATCGGTGTGGGATAGTTCTCCCTTCATTGGTATTCTAGGAGTTAGTTTTTCGCCATTCTTCCTCCCCTTTTTTCAGGAGCGATGAGCAACTCCCCGTCTGTTCTTACAGAGCTATTGCAGGCTTTACCCAATCTGCGGGCCCAAACCTACTTCAAGTCTTCCCTCACGGCCTTGTCCCACGCCATGGAAGACCAGGTACTAGCGGAAAGTACAGCGGGCAATCCCCTGATCATTGCGGCTTTTCAGCGGGAGAGATTTTATCGTCAAGAAGCCCACCGTTATCGACGTATTGCCGATAAGAGCAGTCAGGTTTACGTGCTCTCCGCTCCGGAGACGGAATTTAAACACAACTCCGGCATTTACGAAACCATTGCCTTTACTCCTGAAGACAGCCTCGCCCAGGAATGGCATTTGATTGTCATTGGCGATCGTTATGCCAGTTGTCTAATTTGTCGAGAACGACCGACCCAGGATAAATGGGATAGTAACCGCCGTTTTGAAGGTGTTTGGACCTTTGATCGCCAGGTGAGTCGAGTTGCAGCCCAACTATTGCTACAACGGATTTTAGCCTACCGTCCAGAGTTACAAGCCAAAATCGAGGAGGCGACCCAAACCTGGCTCCAGCCTTCCTGCACTGTTCCCCCCCGGGGCATTGACGATAACCCTGATCCCTTTGTACAACGGTTAATCACCTATCTCCAAGCTGGACAGTATAAGTTAATCAAAGCCAATCGTAATTTGCAGGACAAAGAAGAGCGGGAGAGACTGCTTAACTCCATCACAGGGGCGGTGCGACGTTCCCTTGATCCCGAGGAAATTATGCAGGTGGCGGTGGAAAAACTAGGCCAAGGTTTGGGCATTTGCCGTTGTGTGATTTACCGCTGTAGTGCTGATGATACAGTGGCGACCATTAACCATGAATTCCTCGGTAGCGGTGTTGGTTCCATCAAGGGTTATCCCTGGCCCCTCAAAGATAATCCCCTTTTTCAGGAGGTGGTGGTCCTCAAGGAGGCGATCGCCATCGACAACATCGACCGAGATCCAAGGTTAGGGGAACCGGAGCCTTCTACGGGGGAAGTGAAAACCCTGGTGAAGAGTTGTGCCATTCTGTCCTGGATGTTAGTGCCAATTTTTTATCGGGAAAGGTTGCTGGGCATGATGGAATTTCACCACTGTGGTCCTGCCCCCACGGAGTGGGAGGACGATGCCCTTACCCTAGTGGAAGGGGTGGCCACCCAAATTGGGGTAGCACTGATCCAAGCAGAATCCTATGCCAACCTACAGGAATTGAATGAGCAATTAGCTGCCCTAGACCGCACTCGGTCTAACCTGGTGGCCATTACAGGGCATGAACTACGCACCCCCCTTTCCACTATCCAAGTGTGTTTGGAAAGCCTGGCCACGGAGCCGGATATGCCCCAGGAATTGAGACAGGTAATGTTGAACACTGCCCTGGAAGATGCGGAGAGGATGCGCAAACTGGTGCAGGACTTTCTCACGCTATCTCAACTGGAAAGTGGACGAGTGGAATGGAACGCAGAGCCAATTTCCCTAGAAGAATGTGTGGAGCTTTCCTTGAGCCATATCCGAGCCCACAATCGGGGCCAGGAAGTACCTGTCATTGTCAATCAGGTGAATGGCGAAACTCCCATGGTGGAGGCGGACGGGGAATGGTTAGTGGAATTGTTGACCAAGCTTTTGGATAACGCCATCAAGTTTACCCCCACCAATGGTAGGATTTCCATCGCTGTCGATCGCCCGAATCCGTCCCAATTGGAAGTCACCATCACCGATACAGGGCGAGGTATTGAGCCTAACCGCTTGGAAACCGTGTTTGACCGTTTTTACCAAGAAGAAGGAGCTTTACGCCGCAGTCGGGGGGGCACTGGCATTGGCCTGGCCATCTGTCGCCAAATTGTTAGCGGTTGGGGAGGGGAAATCTGGGCCGCTTCCGATGGCAAAAACCATGGCACCCAGTTCCATTTCACCGTTCCTATTGTTATGCCGGAAAATCCAAATCTTGGCGTGGAAGAAGTTGCCCCGAAAAAGCGTAAAGCAACCTCCCCCCGCATTGCATCCCGGAGCAAAAAGAAACAGAAGTTTTCCTGATTTATCCTAAAAAATAGCCCTTACCTTTACCGAATATCTGCCATCCCCCGACGATGGCACCAGTTTTAGTCCCCGTATGGAGTTTAAAAATTTTTTCGATGCTCTGCCCCTTGGTGTTTTCGTTGTCGATGCCCAGGGACGACCAGTCTATGCCAACCTCGCCGCCATTGAGCTCCTAGGCAAAGGCCTCTGGCCCGAAGCGGCGATCGACCGGTTAAACGATATTTACCAAGCCTATCAAATCGGCACAAATCAACTTTATCCCCTCACAGAACAACCTTTGCTTAGGGCTCTCCAGGGAGAATCCCATCAGGTGGATGACATGGAAATCCGCCAGGGGGGACAAATTATTCCCTTGGAGGTGACGGGAACTCCCATTTTTGATCAGCAGGGCCAACTGCAATACGCCATGGTGGTGTTAAGGGATCTACGCGATCGCCAACGGAGAAATGAACGGCAGATTGCTTTGCAACAGGATTTACTGCGGCGTAACCAGGGGCTGGTGCAAGAAAATGCCACTCTGAAGCGTAAATTAGCGATGTTGGAGGCTCGATTGGAAGCCAGTTAAAACCAATGCAGTTGCAAGCCTGACAACCCAAGCCGAGCTTATGGAGTCCTTGCTATCCCCTTTGATTGGGGAAACATTAGGCCGTGCCACCGTTCTTCCTAGATAATGGCCCCTTGATCTATTGGAATCTAGCCTGTGTCTCCGTCTGGTAAATCGTCCCGTTCCTTAGCTAATATCGCTGGCATTGTGGCGATCGCCACCTTGATCAGTAAGGTTTTTGGTTTATTGCGTGAACAAATCATCGCCGCCGCCTTTGGGGTGGGGACGGTGGTGACGGCCTACGCCTATGCCTACGTGATTCCGGGTTTTCTCTTTATACTTCTTGGGGGCATTAATGGCCCATTCCACAGTGCCTTGGTTAGTGTACTGTCCAAACGAGATCGGGAAGAGGCGGCACCCTTGGTGGAAACCGTTACCACCCTGGTCAGTGGGGTGTTGCTTGGGGTAACCATCATTTTGGTACTGGGGGCGGGCATATTCATTGACCTGCTGGCGCCGGGGTTAGAACCGGAAACCAGACGCATGGCGGTGCAACAGTTACAAATCATGGCTCCCATGGCCCTACTTTCGGGGTTAATTGGCATTGGCTTTGGGACTTTAAATGCGGCAGATCAGTACCTATTGCCCAGTATTAGCCCTTTGCTTTCCAGTATTACCGTCATTCTGGGTTTAGGGGTCGCAGTCTGGCAATTGGGACAGCAACTAAACACAGAACCCTATTGGCTATTGGGTTCTCTCCTATTAGCAGGGGGAACCACCGCTGGAGCCGTGTTGCAATGGTTGGCTCAGATTGTGCCCCAGGCCAAAGCGGGTATGGGTAAATTGCGGCTGAGGTTTAATTTTGCCCTGCCGGGAGTAAAGGAAGTTTTGCAGGTGATGATTCCGGCCACCCTGTCTTCAGGGATGTTGTATATCAACTTTGCCACCAACCTGTTTTTTGCTTCCTTTATTCCCAATGCGGCGGCCGCCATGCGTTATGGCAATTTTGTCGCCCTCACTCCCCTGGGCATTATTTCCAATATGATTTTGGTGCCCTTTTTGCCGGTATTTTCCCGCTTAGCCGATCCCCAGGATTGGCCAGAATTAAAACTCCGTATCCGCCAGGGCATCATGTTAAGCGCCCTGACCATGTTTCCCCTCACAGCTATTTTGGTGGGGTTAGCCATTCCCATTGTCCAGGTTATCTATGAGCGGGGGGCTTTTGATGCAGAGGCGGCGGCAGAGGTGGCTCCAGTGTTGGCAGCCTACGGTTTAGGCATGTTTTTCTACCTTGGTCGAGATGTTTTGGTGCGGGTATTTTATGCTCTGGGCGATGGGAACAGTCCTTTCAAAGTAAGCCTATTTAATATTTTTCTGAATGGTTTATTGGATTACCTCTTCTATAAGCCCTTTGGCACCGTGGGTATTGTCATGGCAACGGTGGGGGTAAATCTTTTTTCCATGACTATTTTTATTTGGATGCTGAACCGTCGCCTAGCCGGTCTAAGTTTGGGGGGCTGGGCCATGGACCTGGGTAAACTGGTGGGTGTTACGGCGATCGCCAGTGTGGCTGGCTGGCAGGGGAGTGTGCTGTGGCAGAGACTTTGGGGGGTGAATAGCCTGGTGGAGAATATCCTGGAAGTGCTCACCATGTCCAGCATTATCCTAGTAGTGTTCACTGTGGGAGTGGCCTTGGCTAAAGTACCGGAGGTGGATTTACTAGGCGATCGCCTGTGGAAAAAATTCAAAAGGGTTTAGGCAGCAAAGAAATTTTCCCAAGGGCAATGAAAGAGTTAGGTTTTTTAGATGTTCCAGCACAGATCAATATTGTTACTATCAACCTCTCGGTCAGTACTATCTGCTTGAAGTAGCTAGAATGATGCCATGGCAACCTTCTTGGCCCTATTACCCCGCTCCCTAACCACATTTCTGTATGCTGTAGCGGCATTATTGAGGTTTTATGGCAACATCGACACCACCCCCTTCCAACTCATCCCCTTTACCATCCTCGAATGGAGTTTCTGGGCGTTCACTTTGGGCACAGCGTCTTTGGTGGTTAGTCTCGGCCTTGAGTGGAACGCTGGAAATCGAAGCCGATATCAAGCGGCTCAAGCAAGAGAACGAGAAACTCGACGAGATGATCTTGCAAACGAGGAACGAGAAAAAGCAGATCGAGAAAGAAACAGAGCAGATCAAGAAAGACAACGAGCGGCTGGCCGAGCTAGAATCCAAAATCGATTCTTCATTTCGCAAATACGGCATCAACTTACCCCTAACCCAGATACCAGATCAGCCCTGACGGATTTTCTCAGCTTTCTCCAAGAGTATGGCGAGCCCTAATTTATTGCCCGTGGATATGAAGATTAAGGTTTTTGTTTATGGCACCCTCATGCCGGGGGAATGTAATCACCAAGCCTACTGCCACCGTCAGATTGAGCCCCCTACCCTGGGCTATGTGCTCGGCCAAATCTACCATCTGCAATATTTTGGTTATCCAGCTCTGGCGATCGGAGAGGACCGGGTTTGGGGCTATTGCCTCACCTTTCCCCCTGGGTTTTCCCTAGAACACCTGGATAGTTTGGAAGATTATCAACCAGGGCGATCGCCCCAGGAGAATGTTTATGACCGTTGCTGGGCTGAGATATTTGATCCCCAGGATCAGGTAATGACAGAAGCGTGGCTTTACCGTATGGACTCTCGCAAAATTGAGCAGTATGGGGGAATTTACCTGCCCCATGGCCGTTGGTCTGGAAAGCTATAATTCACGGCCTGATGTCTATGCAATTCATGGAAACTGGTATGCCGGACCTACTGAATTCCCCCCAGGCGATCGCCTCAGCCTTGGAATTTTCTTTAAAAAATGGCTTGGGAATTTTAGGGCAAGAATTACCCCTTGATTGGCAAATATGGGAAGAAGAATACGAGCAAAGTTTGACAGGAATTGAATCTCCCCAGATTTTGTTAGCGGAGACAAATGTGGGCAAATTTTGGGCAGCGGTGGTGGCTTTTTTGCGGGTCGGCCGGGGGACGTTATTCATTGCTAATCATCAATGGCAACAAAGGGAATGGCAACAAGTGGCCCAATTTTTGCAACCCGATCGCCTCTGGGGATCATTAATGTGGCAACAGCAGTGGTTAAAGCTCACCGATAGTAATTCAGAATTAACTTCCGTTCACCACAAAACTAACACTCCGAAAAACCAACTAGAAGGGAAAAGCCCAGAACTATTAATTGGTTTTCCCACCGGCGGTTCTTCAGGCACAATCCGTTTTGCCCTCCACAGTCCCCAGACTTTGACCATGGCAGTGGACGGTTTAAAGCAGTTCCTTGGCCCCCTGTTACCTAGGAATGGCCAAATTAATAGTTTTTGTCTGCTTCCCCTGTACCATGTGGGGGGCTTTATGCAATGGTGGCGATCGGCCTTAACTGGAGGGAATTTTAGCCCTCTGGATTACAGCTTAGTGAAACAATCTGCCCCTCCTTTTCCCCCCGATTATGTCACCTCTTTAGTGCCCACCCAGTTGGAGTATTTGCTCGATCGCCATGGTGCCTGGTTAAAAAATTTCCGGCTAATTTTTTTAGGGGGAGCTCCGGCCTGGCCCGCACTCTTGGCCAAAGCAAAAACGGCAAGCCTTAACCTAGCGCCCACCTATGGCATGACGGAAACTGCGGCCCAAATTGCCACCCTTACCCCGGCAGAATTTCTGGCCGGCCAAACGGGTGTCGGAAAGTTGTTGCCCCATGTTCAATTGACCATTACCAACTCCAAAGATGAAATGGTTGCCCCCGGCACAGTGGGCCTTATCAACATCCAATCCCGTGCTTTATTCAAAGGTTATGTCCCCCAGAATGAAAACTCCAGCCGGGAAATTTTCACCACCGGGGATTTAGGTTATTGCCACAACGGTTATCTTCATATCACCGGTCGTCGGGGTCGGCGTCTCATCAGCGGCGGAGAAAATATTGATCCAGAGGACATAGAAGCTCTCTTGCTCGATCGCCATTTAGTCCAAGATGTGGTCATCGTCGGAGTTGGCGATCGCCATTGGGGAGAAATGTTAGTAGCAGTCTATGTACCTAACCCGGGTCCGGGGAATGATGTTTCCACCCTGAGCCAGTGTGTCAAAGCTCAGTTAAGTAAACCGAAATGTCCGAAGCATTGGTTGCCCGTTTCGACCCTACGGCGATCGCCCTTGGGCAAATTAAACTACCAATTTTGGCAAACTTGGGCTACGGAGCAACTAGGGGTCGAAGAGGAGGAGTAACAGCAATAACCTGTGAGTATGGTTTATTTACCGACTTTGCCTAGGATTCAAGTAAGTCGGGGTAAACAAATTTTTGACGTTGATTGGTGCTGTCCCCATAGGAACCTAAACCCTAACTAAGCCGTTGTGTTAGCCTGGGTTAGAAAAAATTGTCGATGCGGTTAATTGTTGTTGAGGAAAAAGATTAATGATTGCCACTCCCCTTGCCCAAGCTGCCACCACCCCCAGTCATTTACCCACGGAAACCAGACCTTGGGGTTCTTTTACCACCCTGGAGGAGGGCAACGGTTACAAAATCAAACGCATCGAGGTCAACCCCGGCCATCGTCTCAGCCTACAAATGCACCATCATCGCAGTGAGCATTGGATTGTAGTCTCCGGCACCGCCCGCATCGTTTGTGGAGATAAAGAAGAACTTTTGGAACCAAATCAGTCCACCTATGTGCCCCAATGCACTGCCCATCGTCTGGAAAACCCTGGGGTAATTAAATTAGTTTTAATTGAAGTGCAGAATGGGGAATATCTGGGGGAAGACGATATTATCCGTTTTCAGGATGACTACGCCCGCGGCTAATTACGACCAGTGGATTTTGGGCTAGCGGCCATCAATTCGGCAATGGTTTGGCAATGGGCCGGTAAGCCTAACTGGGCTGGAGCAACGGGGTTGGGATAGGTGAAATGGCGATAATCCAGGCAAAACCTATCCCAGTCCGCCATTTGAATGCGGAACAGCTTGATGAAAATATTGGCCAAGGTAAGAGAGAGGGGAATTTGAAAGTAGATTTTCTGGCGATGATACTGGCAAACCTGACGGATACCTTCCGTGGCGGTGAGGGGAGCATTACCTAGCACCACATCAATTCGTTTCTGGGGGGGATTGTCAACGTAATAGGCCACCACCCGAGCTATATCCCTACCGTGGATGAAGTGGAAGCTTCCATCGGCCCGGAACCAACGGATCAGGGGTAACCAACGCAAAATTTCCCCCAATCCGCCGGAAAGATGGGAATAGGGTTTACTGGGTTCGCCGCCAAAGACCAGGGTGGGATAAACCACTGTGATTTTGTTAGCCATGGCTTCGGCAATGGGGGTGACTTCCGGTGGAGAATCATGGTGGGATTCCAACGCCTGATGACAGAGATATTTGGTGCGGATATAGTCAGTGCCCAAACTTCCTGCTTCTGGTAGTGGTTGCCCTTGGCGGTCCAAAATGCTGGCGGTGGAAAAATAAATTACCTGTTCGCACCGTTCTGGGTTGAGTAAATTAATCAAAGTCAGGGTTTTGACCACGTTAATGTTGTAGGTCTCCTGGCGATCTCCCCAACTGGTGGCAATGAGAATGGCGCAGTCCATGGTTTGCAGCAAGTCTGCGTGGGCTTCAATGGTGCCCATGTCACCGGGGATTAAATGAATATTACTCCTCAGCTTGGGATCAAATTGGAGTTTATCGGGATTTCTCACCAGTAGGAATAGCTCATGGTCTGTGCCTTGGATTAATTCATCCGCTAAATAGTGGCCAATGCAACCACTGATCCCGGTGATAAAAATGCGTTTTAAACTAGCCATGCCCATACACTCCCCAGAAATAAATTAATTTTGCTCACCCTAACCAAAAAAGGCGATCGCCAAATCCTTGCCATTATTGTTTTGCAATCAACATTGGCTTTAGGACAGCACCCGGATCACACTAGGAATTTCCTTCACTGCTTCTAGTTGGCTAATTTCCTCCAGGGCGGCCCGGTAATCCCCTTCCCGCACATCATGGGTAACGACGACAATTTCTGCACAGCCATCGGTGAAGCCAATTTGCACTAGGGATTCTAAGCTAACCCCGTGGTTGCCAAAACCCATGCCTAAATGGCCAATTACCCCCGGCACGTCAGCACAGAGGAAGCGGCAATAAAAACGGGTAACTAGATCTTCAATGGGGGAAACCTGGCAGTAGTGTTGGTGGGTGCAACTGAGCAGGGGATCAAGGGCAGGATTTTCGTCACTGCTGGTAATAATGCCAACAATGTTAATTACATCGGATACCACCGCACTGGCAGTGGGGCCAGCTCCCGCTCCCCGACCGTAGAACATTACTTGCCCCAGGGGATCTCCAGTCACCAACACACCGTTGTAAACTCCATTAACGCTGGCGAGGGGATGATCCTTGGCGATTAAAGTGGGATGTACCCGCAGTTGCAATGCTTCTGAATCTTCCCCCGCATTACCATCGGCGATCGCCAGTAGTTTAATCACAAAGCCCAGGCGATCGGCGTAGGCAATATCCACCGCACTAACGGATCTAATGCCTTCACAGGCCACATCTTCCCGTTTAACCCGGCCGCCAAAACCGAGGGAAGCAAGGATGGCAATTTTGTCCGCCGCATCCAATCCATCCACATCGGCACTGGGATCCGCTTCGGCATAACCCAATTGTTGAGCGGCCGTTAATACCTCGTCAAAATCCGCCCCCTCACTGGTCATGCGGGAAAGAATATAGTTAGTGGTGCCATTGAGAATACCGACGATACTTTGGATGCGGTTGCCTCCCAGGGATTGCTTGAGGGGCTTAATGATGGGAATGCCGCCCCCCACCGCCGCTTCCAGGAGGACATAAACGCCGTGTTGATTGGCCGCTTCGTAAATTTCTGGGCCGTAACGGGCAATGACCGCTTTGTTGGCGGTGACAATGTGTTTTTTATGGGCGATCGCCTGGAGAATGAGGGATCTAGCGGGTTCCAATCCTCCCATCAACTCCACCACAATGGCAATGTCAGGATCGGTGACAATGGCTTCTAGGTCGGTGGTCAAAACCTCCGGCGGCAAATTTACTTGGCGGGGTTTATCCAAGGAACGCACCCCCACTGCTTTAACCTCAATGGCTTTGAGCAGGGGACTACGACCCTGCGGATCCTGCAAAATTTCCACTGTGCCACTGCCGACGGTACCTAGACCGAGTAAACCAATTTTAACTGTCACAATTTTCCTCCCGTTGCCTTTCCTTTCTTTAGGTTACTGGCGATCGGCTCCCCATTCTATCTGGACTTGGGCAGGGAAAAGAATACTGAAACTCTTTGATTGTTCAAAACGCTGTTTAAACTGACCTGTGCTCCCCCAGCCCCAAATTTGGCTTTGTCCCACCGATCGCCCCTTAATTCCGGGTTATCAAGCCCTATTAAGTTCCGAAGAAATGGCCCGGGGGGAACGCTACCAACGGCCCCAGGATAAGCAACGATTTTTGACTATGCGGTTAGCTTTACGCATACTCCTAGCCCGTCAGCTTGACTGTTTGCCCCAGCAATTACAGTTCACCTATGGCCCCCAAGGTAAGCCGGAGTTAGTGGACAGGGAGCGGAGATCGCCATGGTTTAACGTGGCCCATAGCGGGAATTATGGTTTGATTGGCTTAAGTACAGAGGGGGAAATTGGGGTTGATTTGCAAATTATGCTCCCTAAACCCCACTACTTAAAATTAGCAAAGCGTTTTTTTGCTCCCCAGGAAGTTCAGCAATTGGAAAGTTTAGAGGGGGAAAAAAGAACTAAACTGTTTTACCAACTTTGGACAGCGAAGGAAGCATTTTTAAAAGCTACAGGGAAGGGCATTAGCGGTGGCTTGAATCAAGTTATACCAGACGAAAATTTAGCTAAATATCAGTACTTACCGGATAGCGGAGATACAAACCATTGGCGATTATCTAGTCAACCTTTGTTAGCGGATCAAGGGAGCAACGATAATTATTGGATGGCGATCGCCTGGTGCACTAACGAGGTCAACCAAGTTGAGTCTAATTACTTACCCAATATTCAGCCATTCCAGTGGCCCCGTAACCTTGATTCATTGCCCTAGTTTCGTTACCTTGGGCCGACGGCCTTAATCCTGTGAAACCATGGAAAATCCCCTGCAAAAAGTGGAAGCGGCCATTAACCATCAAGTTAATGAAACGGTGCGCCAAACCAGCGACAAATTCTATGGCCAGCTAGAAAAAATTGTCCATAAAGAATTGACCAGCGATCATTTGGAAAGAATCATCGCTGATGCGGTGGCCCAAACCTTGCGAAAACTGGCTTGGCAGTACTGGTACTTGCTCATAGGGGCCGCCTGTGGGCTGTTGGTAATTCAGGCCTTACTGCTGAGAGTGGTACTTAAAGACACTAATTCCTGTGTGGAGTCTGCGCCGAGATCAGCATCACCATCCCTGAATGTTCCCCAGCGCTGAGAATCTGTTTGAAAAGTTTTATTTTGTCCCCTAAATCTCCTCATTAAATCTTCGACAATGCTGGGGCACTTTTATTTTTAACTTCCCCCCAAACTTGGGGGCCAGGGGGGCTTTTCAAACACGCTCTGAGAGTTAATTAGTTGATCAATTTTAAAACATTAAAACTGCCGCAGAAACCGCAGATCACTGTTATAGAGCCGACGAATATCGTCAATTTGGTGCAACACCATGGCAAATCGCTCTACCCCAAAGCCTGCGGCAAAGCCAGTGTAAACTTCCGGGTCATAACCCACTGCTTCCATTACGTTGGGGTCCACCATGCCACAGCCCATCACCTCTAGCCATTTACCCTGCCATTGCACATCCACTTCCGCTGAGGGTTCGGTAAAGGGAAAATAACTAGCCCGAAAGCGAATCGGCAATGCTTCCCCAAACATTTGTTTGATAAAAGCCTGAATGGTGCCTTTCAAATGGGTGAAAGCTAAACCTTTATCGATCGCCAATAGTTCTACTTGATGAAATACAGCAGAGTGGGTGGCATCCACCGTATCCCGCCGATAAACTCGACCAGGGGCCACAATGCGGATGGGGGGATCATGCTTCTCCATGTAACGGATTTGCACCGGGGAAGTGTGGGTACGGAGCAGACGACCATCTTTTAAAAAGAAGGTATCCTGCATATCCCGAGCGGGGTGGTCAGCGGGAATATTTAACGCTTCAAAGTTGTAATAATCCGTTTCCACTTGGGGCCCCGTAGCGACGGTGTAGCCCAAACCGACAAAAATATCCAACACCCGGTCAACGGTGCTGTTGAGGGGATGGCGACGGCCCTGGGGACGGTAACTGCCCGCCATGGTCACATCTAAAGTTTCCGCCGCTAGCTGAGCTTCGATCGCCGCATTTTGTAGATTGGCTTTGCGGGATTCCAAATCATGCTGGAGTGCCTCTTTTACCTCATTGGCGATCGCCCCAAATTTAGGTCTTTCCTCCGCAGAAAGTTTACCCATACCTTTAAGAATCAGGGACAATTCCCCTTTTTTCCCTAGGTATTGCACCCGCAATTTATCCAACCCATCCAGGTCGTCACAACCGCTGATCGCCGCCTGGGCAGACTGTTGCAGGGATTTTAAATCGGCTTCCAAAGAAATAGTCATGGAAAAATGGGTCTCTCGTAATTCCGCCCTAGCAAAGGCCTTGTTTATGGGGATGGATCAAATACTGATTAGCGCTGGTCAGGTTGATCAACAGGGGATAATTGGTCTTTCCTCGGCCATGGTCAAGGCCAACATCGGCTAAACCTAGGAAAAATCGCCCGTTACCGATTCTACCCCAGCAGAGAGCGCAAATCCTTTGTTATCAAGAGCTAATCCTTGGCACCAGGGGAATCTGCCGCAACTTAATGCCGGGAATGGTGAACTGTTGTTCGATCTGATTTGGCTCTAGGGGAATCGTCTCAGTAAACTTGGACTGGCTTGTGGATAACACCCCCAACACACTCAGGGGCACCTGCAAAAATAAATTGGCCATCAAATAGGCGATCGCCGCTAGCCCAACCCCTGCCAAACGAATCTGGGGCAAATCCGTCACCCAAGGATAGGCGATCGGAGCGTAGTAATACACCAGCCACAATAGACCCAGACTAATTATTCCCCCAAACAAAGTAATCCATCGTTGTTGGCTCCGTTTAAACAAACTTAAAATTCGCAGTTGGTCTTCCCCCAAACTATCCTGGCGCAGAGCAATGATCAGCAAACTAAAAATCTCAAAGGGCTTAAACCATTGCATCACCATCACTGGCAACCAACCCACTGCAATTAAGAAAATTAGTTCCAGGCCATAAACAGAAAAAGGGGTTCCCAGCGCTAACCCCAACATCATGGTTAACAGGGCCAATGGCACCACCACAATCCCCGCCAAATGAATCCAGAGAAATGGTTCTGCCCGAAAAGATGCGCCCATGGTTTAAATGCCTAATTGCTGATCTGGTAGTTGTACCGCACTGCGTCTAATAATACCAAATTGCCTTGGCCCAGAGCTTTTGAGTTAGATTATTTTTTCAAGATTATTAGAAATACTGATTGGAGTAGTGATGGATCAAAGCCAGTTTTCAACGGACAGACCAGGCATCCGTTTAAACTCTCCAGTATTGTCAGTTACGAGAATCAAATTAGCGTAAATAGCTTGACTAGCAATTAAAAGAGCATTGCCACCTATGGGAGTTCCCTGGTGTTCTAAAATAGCTCTGATTTTGCCATACACTTTCTCCATGCCCGCAAGCATTGGCGCAATGGGAACCAAGTCTAGAATTAAGTTAACCCTTTCCTGTAGCCTTTTTGATTGTTTTTTCTCCGCACCAAAAGCTAATTCACAAGCCACGATAATACTTGTGGAGATGTTAGCTTCCCCTACCTCTTTAATTTTGAAGAAAATCGTTCCGTTAGGATGACGAATCAAATTAGAAAGTATATTTCTGTCTAGCAAATAAGGATACTGCACACTTATAAATTAATATTATCTAGAGGAAGATTGTCAGTAAAATTTTCGGGAAAACTTTCTTCTATGTCATCCAAAAGAACCAGTTTGGCCAATAGAGAGGGTTGGGGAAGAGGCTCTATAATTAGGCGGCCATCCTGGCAATAAATTTCCACTTCGGTGGCATTGAGACGAAGATCTTCTGGTAGTGTTAGACTCTGACTTTTGCCACGGGAATCCAGTTTAACAACATAGGTTGAAGACATAGTTACAGATCTTTTCATGGAAATAATTTTAGCTCAGCCTTGGGTAGTTAAAATTTTCTTACTAGGTCAGTTTGCGAGGTGATGGGAGCGATAATTCAAGGGGAAAATTATGACTCTATAGTCTTAGGAATCTAAACTTAGTCTAGTCATACCTATCAGTCATAATTCTAGCAAGGGTTTCTACCCAAAGTAAGAATCCCCGAAAAGCTTATCAGGGAAGCCTCGAGGACAAAAAATGAATTTAGGATAAATCTAAATCTGGATTGCGATTAACTAATCTGGGGTGGGAACTGGTTTTTCCGGAGCTTCCTCCTTTTTGGCCCCTTCAAACACAGCCCGCAACCAAGGGGGAGCCACAAAGGTAGTAACAATGACCATTACGATGATGGCGGCATCGGTGGCAGGATCCAACGCTCCACTAGCGGCCCCTACCCCAGCAAAAACTAGACCCACTTCTCCCCGGGGAATCATGCCTACCCCGATCGCCAATTTGTTCAATTCCGACTTACCAAACAGGGTAAAACCGGTAACCACCTTACCCACGATCGCCACCAGGATTAAAAAGGCGGCAATAATCAAACCTTCTCGGTTAGCAGGTACGGCGGGGTTCAGCACACTGACATCGGTTTTGGCCCCCACACAGACAAAAAATACCGGCACAAAAAAGTCTGCCAGAGGCAAAATTTGTTCTTCTAAATCTTCCCGCTTTTCCGTTTCCGCTAGGATTAACCCCGCTGCGAAGGAACCCAAAATCGCCTCTAACTGAACAATTTGGGCAATGTAGGAAAGGACAAACGCCACACAAATGGATACCAAGAGCAACTGACCCCTGGTTTTCATGCGGTTGACTAGGCTGACATAGAAGGGGCTGAGCAGGCGACCAATTAAAATTGAACCCACCACAAAACCGGTGGCACTAAGGATTAAGTAGATAATATTGCTGATTTGGATCTCCCCAGTTTTTACCAAGCTACCCACCACCGCCAGCACAATAATGCCGAGGATATCGTCCAATACTGCTGCACCAATAATGATCTGCCCTTCATTGGAACTAAGGCGGTTGATCTCAGCCAACACCTTCGCAGTGATGCCGATACTGGTGGCCGTCAGGGCCGCCCCCGCAAAAATTGCTGGAATGGCCGCCACCCCAAAAATGGTCATCAAACCGATGGTGCCCAAACTAAAAGGAGTTACTACCCCCACCACCGCCACGATCGCCGCTTGGGGACCCACCCGAATCAGTTCCTTGAGGTTAGACTCCAAACCAATTTCAAATAGGAGAATAATTACCCCCAACTCGGAAATGACGGAAATCACTTCACTCTGGGCACTGAAAACGGACTGGGCCGCTTCCGGGGATAAATCCGCGGATCCCATCAGCAGTTGAATAACGAGGGAATCTTCGGGGGCCAGACCTCCTTCGGGAAATAATAATAGTTTCAGGGCCGAAACCCCCACTAACACGCCCCCCACCAATTCTCCTAGCACTGGCGGCAGATTGAGTCGGAGACAAACTTCCCCGCCCAACTTACTAGCAAAATAGATCACCACCAGACTGAGGAGCACCCCAGCCAATACCAATGGAGCTATTTCCGTTTCTGTTTCTACGGCAGTGGCGATCATTGGCCACAGGGGAGGGAGCAATGGGTTCATAAACATTTACATTGGATGTCATCTCTAAGCAGGATAAGGCAAAAGCTCCCCAATTTTTAGTGGCGTAGGACTCTGAAAATACAATCCAAACCATTCACTGAGATAGATATTTTCACTGTAGACCAGGGGCAATGGTCAATAGAAGTTGTTATTAACTATAATTCTAGTTTTTGAAATTTATTTGAAAAATTGAGGTGTGGCAGTTAAATCTCCCCCTTGTTTGAGTAGGGATTTTAGTGGGGCGATTGAGCGGGATGATCCTATCTTTAATTGACTTAAGTTTAGAACTAAAAAGACTGATCAAAGGCTGCTAGATAGATGATTTTAATTGTGTCAAACGTCCCTAGCTCAAGATTGGAAAGGCGTCTGTTGGCCTTGGATCACCATTTCTCCCCGGGGTTGACGGGCAGAAACTTCTTTTTCCTCTGTGACCATCACTTCCGAGGCAGACAACCATTTTTCAAAAGGAATCTCTAGCAAAACTTCCCCTTGGGCATTGGGTAGAAAAGAACGACAGGGCACTTTTTTGCCATCAATCACAGCCCAAAGTTGGTAAACCTTACCGTCCTTAATCGGAGGTACATCCCTTAGCACTAATAGTGCTGATGCACTTTCTGCGCCCACAATTAAACTGCCCGTTGCTTGGGATTTAGCCTGGGTGGCCCGCAGGGTTAAAAAGTTTTTGTTGGGTTCCTGAAGAAGATTAACTACCTGACGATAGGCCGACAATTGTTCAGTCTGCTGTTGATCCCCTTGGGAGTCAAGCACCTGTTGCAATGTCTGATTAGTTTGCTCAATGGTGGCTAATTGTTCCTGTAGTCGATAATTTTGCCAGCTTAAACCGGCGATCGCCGTGGCCAGTACACCGCCCAAAGCTAGTTTTCCCCAGGTAAACTTGGGAGTCGATTTAATTACGGATGGAGAAAATTGATTAACTGAAGATTGGGAAAGCAATAGGGGCGGTGGAACATCGGCCGAGGATAGTCCCAAGGGCAAAAGGTTGAGGGTAGCCCGCAGTTGCTCAACTTCCCTTACCAGGACTGGATTTTGGCTTAATAACTCCTCCACCTGGGCCTGCTCCCCTGGATTTAAATCTTCTAGCACATAGCCCGCCAACAATTCCTGCAGGGAGATCGGGTTTAGGGATTCCATCGGTTTACTCCACAAGATCCTGTAATAAATTTTTTAGCTTTAATAACCCCTGACGGGAACGGGTTTTAACCGTACCAAGGGGAATGGCTAATTTTTGGGTAATTTCCGACTGACTCAGCCCTTCATAGTAAGCCAGCTCCAACACCTGCCTTTGGTTAGGGGGCAAAGTCTCCAAGGCCGATGCTACCCGTTGGGACAACTCGGACAAAGCAGCGTTTTCCATAGGTAAATTGGGAACATTCGTTAAGTGGTTGTGTTGACAGGCTTTTAACAGTCGCCCTCGGCTCCGACCCTGGCGAATTCGGTTCAAGGCCCGGGAACGGGTGAGGGTAAGCAAAAAATTGAGTAAATTCCCCCGTTGGGAGTTGTAGGGAGTGGTGGTCTCCAGGCTAAGGAAAATTTCCTGGGTTAAATCCTCCGCATCCTGGGAGCGCTGCAATATGCGTAGGGCTAAACGATAAACCACCGCACCGTAGCGGTTATAGAGAACTCCTAGGGCAAAGGAATCTCCCCGTTGCACCGCCGCCATAATTTCTCCGTCATCCTGCACCACGACTTGCATACTAGAAAAACCAACCCAGTCCTGTCAGCAGATAATATCCCCCTGCTAACATCAACAAGCCACTACCAAGTCCCGTAACCCAATGGGAGTTTTTTAGTAAAACCCGGCTCTGTTTGATCAAACCAGTGAACAGGCTAGCGAAGAAAATAACGGCGGTGTAACCCAAAGCATAGAAAACCATCGCCATCACACTTAAACTCTGGGAACCGGTGGTGGAAGCCGCAGCTAACACGGCAAATAATACCGGACTGGCACAGGGAGAACTCACCAAAGCAAAGGTCATACCCACCCCCAGGGGCCCTGCCACAGGCAAATTAATTTGGGTTTTGGGTAGGGGTAAATGAACTAGTCCGGCAAAACTCAATCCCATGACCAGAATGATGGTGCCGATCGCCACATGAACGTAGCCCTTAAAGTCCACAATGACGGCGGTGGCAAAGGCGGAGACCAAGCCAAATAAGCTGAGCACAATTACCGTACCTAAGACAAATAGGCTAGCTTTGCCCAGGGCTTGGCGGCGGGAAGTAACTTGCAGAGTGCCAATGTAGCTCAGATTCACCGGCAATAGGGCGAGGATACAGGGGGAAAAACTAGCAAGCAGTCCCCCCAGAAAAGCCAGAGGTAGCAATACCAGGGGATTGCCGGTGTTTTGCTGGTCAAACCATTGCTGGTAATGATTTTCAACCGCGGCAATGAAATGATCCAGGCCCGCTGTCAGGGAGGCCCATTGACTAGTGAGCACCACTAAGGACAGGGCTCCCAAAAATAAAATTAGGCAAAATGCCCAGGGAGCCATGGAGGAAAAGGAGCGACGGGCACGATTTAACATGGCGATTTCAGAATTTGGTCAACGAGGAGCGAAGCAGAGGCTGACCAAACCGCCTGCGCCCCGGTGGGGAGGAAATATTTTGATAAAACCTCCAAGGTTGCTAGAGCTTAAGTGGCCCCGGGTCGGAAAATGGACAAAATTATGCAAAAAGAAATGGGGCGATTTCGGTAACAAACCCCCCGGCGTCAACTATTTTTTCGCCATTCTGGAAATTTCCCCATCAATTACCTTGGCGTAGTCCCCAGCATTGGCATTTTTACGAAATTGCTGGACAACCATCCCTGTGGCGGGATCAATGATGGCAACGGTGGCGGTTTGGGTTTTATTGGCTTCAAAGAAGGTTGTTAGCCCCAACTGCTTGGCTTTAGCTTCCGCCGCTTTGGTTGTGTTCTTGTCTGAAACATCCAGCACCACAAAGTTCACTTTGCCCTGGTACTGCTTCTTCAACTGACTAAGGGTAGGAGCAATGGTCTGACAGCCGGGGCACCAAGTGGCATAGATATCCACCACCACTGGTTTGCCTTGGAGGGAAGGGGACAGGGCTTTGGGGGCCTGGGTCTGCATCATTTGGGCAACGCTGACTTGGGGAGAGGAAAGACTCACCGAAGCCACGCCGAGGGCACCACCAAGAAAGGCGATCGCCAGAGTAGATGTTAAAAAGGAGCGGGTAGTTTTCACAGAAAGTGCCTCAATGGAAGGTTCACTTTCTATACACCTCTGACCCGGCTTTTGGATTTATTTAATTTCACCAACTTGATTTAATTAGTTAATTGACAGTTAATTAACCGAAACGACCACTGACATAATCCCGAGTCGATTCCTTGAGCGGATTTTGGAAAATTTCTTCCGTGGGGCCATATTCCACTAAGCTGCCCACTTTGGCACCTCTGTCTACCGATTCCACATTGAAAAATGCCGTGTAGTCCGACACCCGGGACGCCTGTTGCATGTTGTGGGTCACAATCACAATGGTGAATTGCTCTTTGAGTTCGTGCATTAACCCTTCAATCTTCAAGGTAGAAATGGGGTCGAGGGCCGAACAAGGTTCATCCATCAAAATTACTTCCGGCTGAACGGCGATCGCCCGGGCAATGCAGAGCCGTTGTTGCTGACCACCGGAGAGGGAAAAGCCACTGGCTTTCAATTTATCTTTCACTTCGTCCCAGAGGGCGGCCCGACGCAGGGAAGTTTCCACCAATTCGTCCATATCCCCTTGGAAATTGTTTAGCTTAGCTCCCCAGGCAATGTTTTCGTAAATTGACTTGGGAAAAGGATTGGCTTTCTGAAATACCATGCCAATGGAACAGCGTAAACCCACCGGATCAACGCTGGGGGCATAAATATCCGAACCGTGGTAGGTAATGCGTCCCTCCACCCTGGCGATGGAAACCAAATCATTCATGCGATTGAAGCAACGGAGCAGGGTGCTCTTACCACAACCGGAGGGACCAATAAAAGCCACCACCCGTCTTTCGGGAATGGAAATATTGCAATCTTTGACTGCAAGGTGGGAACCGTAATAAACGTTAACGCCCTGGGCTTCTAACACCCCCTTCGTGGCCACGCCGTTGGAAACTACCATAACTAATATCCTCTTGAAAATTTAAAAATAATTGGTTACTAATAACGGAAAAGCTTGGGTTGTTCTAGACCGAGGGACTTCCCAGGTTTGACAGAGTAAAACAGAGAGAACCATTTAACCAAAGCGCCCACTGACATAGTCCTTGGTTTCCTGTTCCTGGGGGTCACCAAACACCTTGCCAGTTCGGTCAAATTCCACCAGATAGCCCACTTTATTGCCTTTGTCCGTGGCTTCTGCGTTGTAAAAAGCAGTGTAATCCGCCACCCTGGTGGCCTGTTGCATATTGTGGGTAACGATGATGATGGTGTAGTTTTCCTTCAACTCATTCATCAACTCTTCCACTTTCAGGGTAGAAATGGGGTCTAGCGCTGAGCAGGGTTCATCCATTAACAATACTTCCGGTTGCATGGCGATCGCCCGGGCGATGCAAAGTCGTTGTTGCTGACCACCGGAAAGGGAAAAACCACTGGCTTTTAATTTATCTTTCACTTCGTCCCAGAGGGCGGCCCGTCGGAGGGAATCTTCCGCCAACTCTTCCAAATTGCCTTTGTAGCCATTGACCCTGGCACCGTACACCACGTTATCGAAAATGGTTTTTGGGAAAGGATTAGGCTTTTGGAAAACCATGCCAATATATTTCCGCACCGCAGTGACATCAATATTAGGCGAGTAGAGGTCTTGGCTATGGTAAAGAACCTTGCCCTCTAGTCGGAAACTTTCAATCAGGTCATTCAAACGGTTAAAGCAACGCAAAATGGTACTTTTACCGCAACCGGAGGGGCCAATGAAAGCAGTAATTTTATTTTTAGGAATAGTCAGGGAAACGTCCCGCACTGCCCGGTGGCTACCGTAATAGATATCTAGGTTCTGGGTAGTAAAGACGGGGATGGTTTCAGTTAATGGTTGCGCCGGGGATTCGTTCATGGGGGATTCCTCATTCAATTAGTATCTAATAAGCCTTCTTCCGGGTAAAGAAGCGGGCGGTGATGTTGGTAATCAGCACTAGAAACACCAGCAATAACGAAGCCGCCCAGGCCAATTCCTGTTGGGATTTGTAGGGCACCGACGCAAAGTTATAAACCAACACAGCCAGGGTAGCGATGGGTTCTTTTAGTCCCCGGGGCCAGAAGTTGGAGTACAAAGCAGTGAAAATTAGGGGAGCCGTTTCTCCAGCGGCCCTGGCGATCGCCAATGTGACCCCGGTGATAATGGAGGAAAGGGCAGCGGGCAGAACCACAAATAAAACAGTTTGGTATTTGTAGGCCCCTACCCCCAGGGCAGCCCAGCGAATATCCTGGGGCACAATCTGTAAAGCTTCGTCGGTGGTGCGGATAATGGTGGGTAACATCAACACCGCCAGGGCAACCCCCCCCGCAATGGCCGAAAAACCAAATAGCCCCGAAGACACCAAGGCACCGTAGGCAAATACCCCGGCAATGATGGAAGGAATACCGCTCAACAGGTTAGTGGCAAAACGTACCGCCCTGGCCACTTGGTTATCGCCGCTAAATTCGGAAAGATAAACCGCACTCAAAACG
The DNA here is from genome assembly GCF_003015225.1 of Synechocystis sp. IPPAS B-1465. Lineage (GTDB taxonomy): Bacteria > Cyanobacteriota > Cyanobacteriia > Cyanobacteriales > Microcystaceae > Synechocystis. Next base: position 2,640,008 of record NZ_CP028094.1, read on the forward strand.
CCGATGGGTACAGCAATCACCGTGGCGATCGCCACCACAATGAAAGTCCCAATAATGGCGTTACCTACCCCACCACCGGCCAAACCGGGAGCCGGAGGTAGTTTGAGAAAAAGGTTGAGGTTAAGGCTGCGGAAACCCTGAATGGCAACAAAAATCAGCACCGCAAACAGGGGAATAACGGTGGCCAATAGACAGGCCGCCGACACGGCAGTCATGGAGTAACCAAAGATAGCTCTCAGGTCAGATTTCTTCTTTTGGAGGTTAACGGCGGTCATGGGTTTGGGGGGCCAGGGCCTAGGAGAATAAGCAAAAATATAGGTTTGGGAAGAGTTTGAGAGTTCGAGATTCGTCTTTTAAACTGACTGGCTTAATCCAGAGCTTTGATTTAAATTTCGCCCGTAATTGTCAAGTCAGGGAAACGGCTCAAACAGCCCCTAAGTAAAAATAATTGCAGCAAAAACTAATATTTAGCTTTGACTTTGTTCACAATCAGTTCTGCCAAAATATTGACAATGAAAGTAAGAACAATCAGCACAAAACCGGCATACATCAACGCCGAAACCTGCATCCCCGAAGCTTCAGCAAACTGGTTAGCTAGTAGGGAAGCAATGGTGTTGGCAGGATTCAATAAAGACCAACTCAGACGGTTAGAGTTACCAATGATCATGGTCACGGCCATCGTTTCCCCCATGGCCCTTCCTAATGCCAGCATAATCCCCCCGACAATGCCGGAGAAAGCGGCGGGAATCAACACCCGAAAAATGGTTTCCCACCGGGTAGCCCCCAGTCCCAAGGAAGCTTGTCGTAATTCCGGCGGTAAGGAAGCCAAAGAATCCCTGGCGATCGCCGTAATGATCGGCAAAATCATAATGGCCAAAACAATACTGGCGGGTAACATACCGGGGCCAGCAGGCGGGGTGCTAAAGAGGGGAATCCAACCAAAATATTCGTTTAACCACATCCCCACCGGTTTAATCAGGGGAATAATGACGAAAATGCCCCACAACCCATAGACCACACTGGGAATGGCCGCCAGCAATTCCACCATAAAAGTGAGGACAGTACGAATTTTACTGGGAATGAAATCCTCACTTAAAAACAACGCCGTACCGATGCCCAGGGGAATAGCCAGTAGTAAGGCCAAGCCGGAGTTGACCAATGTGCCCACCATAATGGCCAGGATTCCATACTGGCTGGTAACAGGATTCCAAGTATTATTGGTGATAAAGCCCAGCCCAAAAGCTTTAATTGCCGGCACCGACTGAGACAAAATCAACAGGGCGATCGCCAGCAAAATCAGCCCAATACTGACGGCAAAGGCTAAAGTTAAATACTTAAATCCCTTCTCCAAATTTTTTTCAAGATCGGAGCGGGAAGCCAGGGGCTTTGTCCGGGAATAGGGCGCAGTGGTCATGGAAAAATGGGGAATTAGGAAAGGCAAATGGGAAGGAAGATCAATGGCGATCGCCTCCCCACTCGGATATTTGCGACTGAACTATTTCAAGGTAATGGTGTAATCGGGGGAGATTTTGTCAGCAGCGGCGGCCACTTTTTCCCGCACATTTTGAGGTAAAGGTACATAACCCAAAGTGGGGGCCATGGTTTGACCTTCATTCAGACCAAATTCCACCATCGCTTCGATACCTTTAGCCTTTTCCGCATCAGCGTACTGGGGATAAAGCAACATCCAGGTGTAGGTAACAATGGGATAGGAATCAGCCCCAGCGGGGTTAGTGATGAATTCCCGCAGGTTTTCCGGCAGTTCGACTGCAGCCAGGGTGGCCGAAGCATTTTCATCGGTCGGCACAACAAACTGTCCATCCTTGTTCTGGAGGCTGGCCATGGTCAGGTTATTGTTGGTGGCGTAGCCATATTCAACGTAGCCAATGGCTCCCTCATTTTGTTGAATACCAGCGGTTACACCTTCGTTACCCTTACCACCGATGAATTTACCTTTACTGGTGGGCCACTCAACGGTTTTACCGTCACCGATGGTTTCCTTAAATTCGGGACTCATGGCGGCCAAGTTCATGGTGAAAACCGCCGTGGTACCGCTACCGTCGGAACGATGCACCACCGTGATAGGGCGATCGGGCAAGGTCAAATCGGGATTATCCGCCACTAATTTGGGGTCATTCCATTTAGTAATATTGCCCAACATGATGCCCGCCAAGGCTTCCTGGGATAACTTCAACCCTTCCACCCCAGGCAAGTTGTAGGCCATAACAATGCTACCAGCGGTCATGGGAAGCATTACCACTTCACCGTTAACCTTGGCAATCTCTTCGTCGTCCATGGCCACATCGCTGGCACCAAAATCCACGGTCTTACTCATGAATTGCTCAACCCCAGCACCACTACCCACGGACTGATAGTTAACTTCTAAGTTAGGCACAGCTTGATTGAGGGCCACAAACCAGCCTTGGTAAAGGGGAGCAGGAAAACTAGCACCGGCACCGGTCAAGGAAACTTTACTGGCAAAGGCATCTGCGGCAGTAGTTGTAGTTGCATCACCACCACCGGTTTGGGCTGTGTCACCACCACCACCACCGCCACCACAGGCTGCCAGACCAACAGTTAGTGCCAGGATAGAAGCTGTGGGCACTAAATGCTTGGACAACTTTTTAATCTGCTTGAAAGTAGTCATTGATGTGTTCTCGACGCGGATTTGTATAATCTGGCTAAACAGTTGCTCATGATACAGTCATTAAGCCAGACCATGGTAAAGGGAAGGTTAAGGTCTATGGAATTGGGATTTTCTTCCTGGGAATCCCCAATACTTGCCCCTTGAGAAAGTGTTTGGAAAGTTCTGTTTTGGCTGTTTAATCCCCCCTAGCCCCCTTTGGAAGGGGGAAACTGTTACACAAGTCCCTCTTTTTAAGCCGGAGCTTTAGTAAGGAGATTTAGGGGGATAAATCCTTTGATTTTGACTTTTCAAACAAACTCTGACGGCTTCGCCCCTTGTTTATTATTCAAAGGAGGCTTGTTTCTTTAACAACTCACCAATGGTCAGATCCATAACACTTTCGCCACCGAAGACCGTGCCCACTTCCCCTTTGTTGAAGCTAATTTTGCCTAGGTTATAGGCTTCCTCGGGCAAGGGAATATAACCAACCTTGGTGGCAGTGGCAGAGGCGTTGGCCAGATAAAAATCGACAAATTCCCGTAGGGCAGGATTATCTTGGGCTTTGGTTGCGTTGACGTAGATAAATAAAGGGCGGGACAGGGGTTGATACTCAGATTTTTCCACCGTTTCTCGGGAAGGCAGCACTGGTCCTCTACCGTTATCGACCCCAATGGCTTTCAAGTCAGCAATACGACCTTCGTAGTAGGCAAAGCCAAAATAGCCTAGGGAATAAAGGTCTTGGACAACTCCCTGCACCAAAATTTCATCGTCTTCACTTTTTAGGGTATCGAGACGACTAGCTCCAGCTTGACCAACGATCGCCTCGGTGAAGTAATCAAAGGTGCCAGAATCCTCACCGGGGGAGTAGAGGTTAATAGGTTGGTCGGGAAATTCGGGCCGGACTTGGTTCCAGCGGGTCAAGGTTTTTTCGGCGGCAGGTTCCCAAATGCGCTTTAGCTCTTCGACAGTCAAACTTTTCAGCCAGTCATTTTTGGGATTGCTGACCACAGTAATGGCATCAAAGGCAATGGGCAATTCCACATACCGCACCTGGTTGTCATTACATAATTTCATTTCCTGCTTGTTAATGGGGCGGGATGCGTCAGCAATGTCTGTTTTACCCTCGCAAAATAGCTTAAAACCGCCGCCAGTGCCAGAAAATTCCACATCAATGTCGACCCCTTTCTTACCCCCAGAGAAATCTGCAACAATCGCCTCGGTAATGGGGTAAACCGTACTCGAACCATTAATGGCGATCGATTGACTGGTCTGGGATGGTGTACAGGCAGAAATTCCCAACAAGAGCAAAGCCATAGGGACAATGCCCCGGCTCAATCGACTTAAATCAAACATTTTTACTTCTCCGCCCCCAGGGTGGTCGATTGTGATTAGCCGTTGACGGTAGCTTTAGGGCATCTATCAACATTTTTGTATATTAAAGTCGCCCCGGCTGGTTGAAGGTTAAGCCCTAGTAAAGGTTTGGTTAAAGGGCTGGAGAGGTTGATCGTGCCGTATTTTTCGTCCCTAACATTTGTAAACCAAGGGATATATTCTTCGAGCCGTAATTCCAGTCTTTCAGGAAAAATTAATGGGACGGGACTCCATGAACAATGCCACAACGTCTGCCCAGGGGACTTTTTGCCCCGATTAACCTAGACTTGAGAAAAAAGCTGATTTTTGTGACTATGGCGACCTTTTCCTCCCTCGAAATTTTTAACCCCCATCTTTCGGCCATGGCTTTGGGGGCGGATTTCCATTGGCAGACCCAGGGAGAAAAGGGCCATCTGGCTTTGACTTTAATTCCCCAAGCTGACGGTCAATGGTTATCACTGTTGGGGGGAAAACTGCGCTTTTGGCTACGGGGCATTAGTTTAACAGTCCAGGCTGAAGGCGCGACCACTGACCATGGGCAAAAATTTTTTAATGTGGGGGAGATAGTTTTCCCGTCAGAAGCTGTTTCTCCCCAAACTGTAAATGTTGAACTTGCCCTAACTGGACAATGGGCCCGACTCCAGGCAGAAGTTAAAGCAGAAGCTCGGCAGGTGGCGATCGCCGAAACCCAAGGCCTGTGGCCACCGGATTTGAGTCCGAACCAATTGGCTATTGCCGATCGCCTGTTGGCTAAGTTTATAGCGGAAAATTACCTAACTCCGGCCCTTTGTTGGGGTCAATGGCTCCTGAGCAAATCAGTCGATGCCGATCCTCAAATTATCTGGCAACCTCTATACAATGTCGAAAATAATCGCACCGTAACGGAAGCAGACACCGGGAACCTTGGCGATCGCCTGCAATTAATCATCAACTCCCCCCAGTTGGATTGCCTTACCCTGGGGAAGTTAGTCGGTTTGGACCCGCAACGGGATTTGGCGGGAGGCAAATTTGTGGGTGCTAACCTCAACAGCATTGACCTTAGTAATGGCCAACTAATGGACAGCAATTTCCGGGGAGCTATTCTGACCGACAGCGATTTGAGTAATACCGATCTCCGCCGGTCCAATTTTCGGGGTGCAGACCTGAGTGGCGCTTACCTAGAAGGGGCTAATCTCAGCCAAGTTGATTTTCGTAAAAGTAGTTTAGCCCTAGCAACTTTAATCGGCACAGACCTACGGGAAGCGGATTTGCGGGGAGCCACTCTCCAAAACGTCAATTTCAGTGGCGCAAAGGTGGAAAATCTCAGTTTTGGTGACAATCCGGGGTTAGCTCCCAGTCAGGAAGCTTGGTTACTGGAAAATGGTGCCCAGTTAGCTTCCGAATCGGTGCAGGAAATGTTACGCTGATAGCTGGTGTGAATTCTTTTCGCAAGATGAAAGGGTCAGCCCAAGTCTGTCCTGGACACGTAGCTCAGTGGATAGAGCATCAGGTTCCGGTCCTGAGGGTCGGGGGTTCGAATCCCTCCGTGTTCGTCTAGTTCCATTACCTTTCATAAACCTTTGTGTCCCCAAGCAGTGTGATATGATGGGGAGTGCTCAATTTTTAGACTAAAGAAATAAAGTTAAACCCCGATGGCAAAAAAATCCATGATCGAGCGGGATAAGCGTCGTAGCCGCTTGGTAGCAAAGTATGCTGCTAAACGGGAAGCGCTCAAAGAAGAATTCCGTCAAGCTGAAACCCTAGAAGACAAATTAGCTGTTCACCAAAAATTGCAGGATTTACCCCGCAATAGCGCCCCCAACCGTCGCCGTAACCGCTGTCAGGTTACAGGTCGTCCCCGTTCCTACTACCGTGACTTTGGCCTTTGCCGCAATGTTTTACGGGAATGGGCCCACCAGGGTCTTTTGCCCGGTGTAACCAAGTCTAGCTGGTAATATTGCCCAGTTCTGGCTGTGGGTGATCGAGGCTTTGATTGCTTCCTGTAGGGAAACTCGAACCCCTAATCATAGTTGCTGGAGTCTGACCCACTAGCATTTGTAATTCAATCTGATCAATTTCCCCCAAAACCTAGGTTAATGGGGGATTTTTACTGGCTGAGTTAAACCAATTACAGATTATTTAACCGACGACGTAGGTCGTCCAATTCCTGGTCAATCACCGCATCATCTTGACTGGCATTATTAGCTGGTACTGAGGAATCAACAGGAGCCGCTTCGAGTTGGGGCGTAGCGGCAGAGGTTCCCGGTAATGCTCCACCGGCCATGGAAGCTTTCAGGGCGGCCAACTCGTCTTCTACCCCACTGCTGGCTTCCAACTGGGCAAACTGGTTCTCGATGCCAAAGCCGGCTAACTCCCCTGCCGCTTGGGAAGTGGCTTCCATATCCAGTACCTTGTTCTCCATCCGTTCAAAAGCACTAGTAGCACTGCTAGTACCTAAGCCCCCGAGGGTTTGCTGCAGTTCAGCATTAGCCTTGGCCGCTTTGGCCCTGGCCTGCAACATATTTTTCTTGGTTTTAGCTTCGGAAATTTTTGCTTCTAGAGCCGCGAGGTTGCGACGGAGATTCTCCGACATGGTCCTCTGTTGGGCTAGCTGGGTTTGGTACGCCGCCGCCGTATCTGTCAGACTTTTTTTGCGGGCCAGGGCTTCCCTAGCCAAATTTTCTTCCCCATTGGTGAGGGCTAATTTTGCCCGGTCTTCCCATTTCTTGGCTTCCTGGGTGTCTTGGTTAAGACGTTGCTCTGTTCGTTTTTCTTCGGCGATCGTGCGGGCAACGGCCTGGCGGAGTTGCACCAGGTCTTCCTGCATATCGATCACGGCCTGTTCCAGAACTTTTTCTGGATCTTCAGCTTTACTGACGAGGTCGTTGAGGTTAGCCCGGACGACGCGGCCTAAACGGTCAAATAATCCCATGTCTTACTTATCCTCTCAAAATCGCTGGGGGTTAACGAATGGGGGTCTGTACAGAAGTCCGCATAAGGGGGACTAAGGAGTTGGCCCTATGTTGATCCAGTGTAAACCAAGCCCGCAGACACTAGACAGCCTTGGAGTTGGTTTTAGTGGCTTTCGCCATGGTGCCCTACCCTAGAATGGAAACACAGGTAGTCCAATCGAGATTTGATTGTGGAGGCATAGCGTTATGGCAAGTCTATTTAAAATTTTGCGCTCCCTTGCCATTCCAGCGGTGATTGCTGGTCTGGCTTTTATCAGCATCGGTGATATGTTTTTGCCCGATCCCTGGGCTAGTTATAGCAAAAACACCAGGGAACAAATTAATCAAAAATTATTGGGGATGGCTCCAAAGCCAAATATTAAAAAGCCCAGTGAAATGAGGGAAAAACAACTTGAACAGTTAAAGTAGTTGGGCTTGGGCTTAATTGCTATTCCTAGTCTGCTGACAAGATTTTGCCCTACCCGCCGAATCCTTTCGTTATCCTTCCCTACCCGTAACCTATTTTTCCATGGCGATCGCCAAATTACCCCGTCAAATTCTGCCCAACCTGTATCGTTTTGCACCCAATCGGGACACCCTGGGGGGAACAGCCTATTTATTAATCACTGGGGAGGGCAATGTGTTGATCGATTGTCCGGCTTGGCATGAAGACAATGAAGCATGGTTGGGGGAACAAGGCCCGGTGCGTTGGCTATGTCTGACCCATCGAGATGGCCATGGCCCCAAAGTGAAAACAATCCAGGAAAAGTTAAGCTGTCAGGTGGTGGTACAGGAACAGGAGGCTTACCTTTTGCCCGGGGCAAGGATATGTCGTTTTCGGGAACAATTGGCGATGGCCCCGTTCCTCACGGCCATCTGGACTCCTGGTTATTCTCCCGGTGCTAGTTGCTATTACTGGGGAGAGAACGGCGGTATTCTTTTCACCGGCCGTCATTTACTGCCCGATGGGGAAGGTAATCTAAGGGCCATTAAGCAGGCTAAAACATTCCACTGGCCCCGTCAGCAAGCCAGTGTGGAAAAAATTCATCGCTATTTGGATGAAAAAAATCTGCCCCTCAGAGCGGTTTGCCCAGGGGGAAATGTGGGTTATTTGCGGGGAGAAGATTGGTGCTTAAATCCGAGGGAATCACTGGAGTCAATGCTCAGGGAGTTTCAGGCAAAAGTCTAACGGCAGTTAAGACCATGTAAGCCCCCAATCAAACTGGGGAGGTGGCATTTGCCTAAATCCAAATCTCCCCTTCCGCACAAAACTTGACTGACTAGGACTAGGGTTAAACGGCCTGGGGTTGTTGCTGGGGCTGGAACTGGAAGAGAGAATAAACCACGTTGCGGCGGATATCGATCATCATTTCCAGGAACATTTCATAACCTTCTTGCTTATATTCAATCAAGGGATCTTTTTGTCCATAGCCCCGTAAACCGATGGATTCCCGGAGAGCTTCCATGGACTGGAGATGCTCCCGCCAGAGATTGTCGATCTGTTGGAGGATAAAATACCGTTCCGCCTCCCGCATTAGTCCTGGACGCACCTTATCTACCTGGGTTTCTTTCAGATCATAGGCTTTGCGGACTTCTTCGTGGAAGAAGGTTTTCATTTCCCACACGGTCATATCCCCCAAATCTTCCACCGTTAGGTCTTCGAGTAAATAAACGAACTGCTTAGCCTTGTCGAGCATATTTTCCACGTCCCATTCCTCCGGGGGCAATTCCGGGTTGACGTATGCATCGACAATTTCATCCATGGTTTTTTCGGCATAAACTAGCACCTGCTCTTTTAAATCCAAACCTTCCAGCACCCGCCGCCGCTCTGCATAGATAGCTTTCCGCTGATTATTCATCACCTCGTCATACTCAAACACCTGCTTACGGATGTCGTAGTAATAGGTTTCCACCTTCTTCTGGGCCCCTTCTAGGGAACCGGTGAGCATTTTGGATTCAATAGGCATATCTTCTTCCACCCGGAACATATTCATTAGTCCCGCCACCCGATCGCCGCCGAAGATGCGGAGTAAGTTATCCTCCAAGCTGAGGAAAAAGCGTGTGGAGCCCGGGTCCCCTTGGCGACCAGCCCGCCCCCGCAATTGGTTATCTACCCGACGGGATTCATGGCGTTCCGTGCCAATGACGTGCAGTCCCCCCAACTCTACCACTTCTTTATGTTCCGCTGAGGTTAGAACTTCGTATTCCCTGCGAATTTGGTTATACACCTCCCGCAGTTTGAGAATCACAGGATCATCGGTGGGGCCCTTCTCCGAGGCGATCGCCAATTTGTCTTCTGCTTCCAGTTCTGTTAAACTTTGCAGACCGTACTGATCCACTGCAAATTTAACAGCTTTTTTGAGTAAGTCTTCCGTTTCCTGGCTAATGGTAGTGGGGTAAATGTCCGGCGATACTTGCCAGGTTTTCACCTTTTTTTTGCCATTTTGATTGCCAAACCCCTGGGGTTTTTCTCGGCCACTGACCCAACCTGTTACCCCAGCCCCCAGTTCGTCATCTTCCGGGCGGACAATTTTCGGCATTAAATATTCCCGCACTTTCAGGCGAGCCATATAGTCCGAGTTCCCCCCCAAAATAATGTCCGTACCCCGACCAGCCATGTTGGTAGCAATGGTTACCGCCCCTTTGCGTCCTGCCTGGGCCACAATTTCCGATTCCCTTTCTACATTCTCCGGCCGAGCATTGAGCAAGTTATGGTGAATGCCGCTGGACTGCAACAGTCGGGAAATAACTTCTGATTTTTCCACGCTAGTAGTACCCACCAGGATGGGACGACCCTGTTGGTGCAATTCTTCGCATTCCAATGCTACCGCTTTCCACTTTGCTTCTTCGTTTTTATAGACCACATCGGGCCAATCCTGACGGCTAGAAGGACGGTTAGTAGGGGTAATGGTTACCTGGAGGTTATAAACCTTTTCCAATTCCGTTTCTTCCGTTTTGGCTGTCCCCGTCATGCCGGAAAGTTTGGGGTAAAGCAGAAAGAAATTTTGGTAAGTAATAGTGGCCAAAGTTTGACTTTCCTTTTGGATTTCCACCCGCTCCTTAGCTTCGATCGCCTGGTGCAAACCGTCACTCCAACGGCGACCGACCATAATCCGACCGGTGAATTCATCCACAATCACGACTTCCCCATTACGAACAATGTAATTCACATCTTTGAGGAATAATTCCTTCGCTTTGATGGCATTGAAAATGTAGTGGGCCCAGGGATCATTCTTGTCGAATAAATCCGTGGTTTGTAACAATTGTTCCGCCTTCTCAAAGCCTTCATCGGTCATGAGCACGTTACGCTGTTTTTCATCCACTTCATAATGAATCTCCGGCTCCAACTGGGCGGCAATGTCCGACGCTTGCAAATATTTCTCTGTGGGGCGCTCCACTTGACCAGAAATGATCAAAGGAGTACGGGCTTCATCAATTAAAATCGAGTCAACTTCGTCAATGATGCAAAAATTAAAGGGGCGCTGTACCACTTCAATCATGGCGGTGGACATGTTGTCCCGTAAATAGTCAAACCCTAGTTCGCTGTTGGTGGTGTAGGTAATATCGCAGGCGTAATTCTTTTTCCTTTCCTCAGGATTCATGCCGGACTGTACTAGACCCACCGTTAAGCCCAAAAAGCGATGGATTTGCCCCATCCATTCCGCATCCCGCCGGGCCAGGTAATCGTTCACCGTCACCACATGGACCCCTTTGCCCGTTAAACCGTTCAGATAGGAAGGTAGAGTGGCCACCAGGGTTTTTCCTTCCCCAGTTTTCATTTCCGCAATTTGCCCTTTGTGGAGAATAATGCCCCCCAACAGTTGCACGTCAAAGTGACGCATACCCAACACCCGTTTCCCCGCTTCCCGCACCACGGCAAAGGCTTCTGGCAAAATTTCGTCTAGGATTTCTTCTGTTTCCGCATCGCTGCGGGCCTTATCCAACGCTTCCCGAAATTCGACGGTTTTATACTTCAACTCATCGTCAGACAGCTTTTCAATGTCCTCTTCGTAGAGGTTGACCTCCGCCACGTAGGGTTGAAACTTTTTCAGTTTGCGGGTATTGGGATCACCAAAGAGGGCTTTTAACATGGGACTTGGGATAGGGAACCGATGGGCAGTCTAACTGGGGAATTTAACGGTCAGGCGATCACCATTCTCTGGCTTTTTTGGGCACAGGAGTTAGCAATCCTTCAACGACTTATCTTAACATTCCGTATCGTTCCGGTCGGTAGGGGAATTCAATCCCGTCAGTGACTAGTGGTTGATCTGCAAATCCGAGTCCTATGCAATCTTGGTCCACCAGGAAACCACAGCAAATAGATAGAATAAAAGCCCACCAATCAACGTCACTGTTTTCTCAGAAATACGCCCTGCCACAAATTTTCCTCCCATCACCGCAATCACCGCACAGATGGTATGGCCAAGAATGGCACCCGCCGACACTCCCCAGGCATTATTAGACGCTGCTAAAGCAATGGTTGCAATCTGGGTGCGATCGCCCCATTCCGCCACAAAGGTGAGGGCAAAGCTTTCCACCACAATGCCCCATCCCCGGGGCACAATTTTTAACTTTTTCTCGCCGGAGGCAATGGCTTTTTCTGCATCTTCCATTTCCTCCAGATTTGCCGTGGCTTTTATCCGCCGAGCGTCCCACAATAGTTTTGTGCCAAAAATCAAGAAAAGAGCTACCTCGGCATAGTTGATGTATCTAGTGGGCAAAAAGGTGAAAATTTGTCCCATTAATACTGACAAAATAGTCATTGCCGCCAATCCTCCCACTACTCCGACTAACACCCAACGGCGGGGATAGCGCATAGCTAAAATCATGGCAATAAAAAAAGTTTTATCCCCTAATTCCGAAACAGTTATCAACAATAATCCGGCAGTAAAAGCGGTCAGCATAGATCAGCCAGGAACAGAGCAACGCAGTAAACACCTGCCCAATTTATCATGATCTAGGTTATTTCTCTTTAAATAAACTCAATTTTTTTCATCAACTGTTTAGCCCACATTAATTCATATTTTATTCATTTTATCTTCATTTTTATTTCATTGTTTTTTGAGTTGCTGTTTAGTATTGACATAAAATAAAATTCTGTTGGTCAATTTATTTGAACTATAAATATTTAGTCTTTTATGCACTCTATTTGTATTGATGTATGTTTGCAAGGCGATCAGATCTAAAAGTCTGTTCAGAGAGTTGAGTTTTGGCTGTTTAATCCCCCCTTGGAAAGGGGGTAACTGTCACAAAAGTCGCCCTTTTTAAGCCAGAGCTTTAGTGAGGAGATTTAGGAGGATAAATACCTAGCCTGGCACGTTTCAAACACTTTCTAAACGATCAAACCTAGTCCCACCAAAGGGCTACCCCTTGGTCTTGGCGCAGGGCATTTTGCAGGATGGTTAACCCAAAGTCGGGATCATCCCAATCCACTCCCTCTAGCAGGTTTTGCAAATCGGGGGGGATTTCTTCGCCAGCTTCCTTGCCCATCGCGAGAATATCATCAAAACAACCAAATCCCTGGTCAATGACATCGGGGCAGAACTCGTAAATTTCCTCGGCTAGGGCTTTCAAATCCGTGGGTAAGTTCTCAAAGCGGACTATGAGGCTATCAAAGCTCACTTCACCGATTTCAATGCCATATTGCCCATCCCATTGCTGAAGCTTAGCAATCAAATCTTCGGTGGTGATGTCGTAGTTAATGCCGTTGGTTTGTTGCTCAATAATTGCCGTTGGATCAAACATAAAATAAACGAATTTTTTGACTACGCCTTAACTTTCCTTCCAAGGTAGCAGGGGAGTGGGGGGAGTCAACCCTAGGTGTTCATAGGCGGCGGTGGTGGCAATGCGGCCTCGACTGGTGCGGGCCAGGTAACCAATTTGTAGCAGGTAGGGTTCGTACACTTCCTCAATGGTTTTGGCATCTTCCCCTGTGGCAGCGGCGATCGCCTCTAGGCCGGTGGGGCCTCCCTGGAATTGTTCAATTAAAGTTTGTAAAACTAAGCGGTCTGTCCAATCCAAACCCCGTTTATCCACTTGGTATAAATCCAATGCTTCCGACGCAAGGGCAGGGTCAATTTCCGGCTGTTGTTTAACCTGGGCGTAATCCCGCACCCTTTTCAGTAAACGGTTGGCAATGCGGGGAGTTCCCCTGGCTCTCATGGCGATCGCCTCGGCCCCTGTGGGGGAAATAGATACGGATAAAATACCAGCGGTGCGGAGGATAATTTGTTGCAACTCATCAACCTCGTAAAATCTCAATCTTTGAATTAAGCCAAACCGATCCCGCAGCGGCGAAGTCAAAGAACCTACTTTGGTGGTAGCCCCCACAAGAGTAAAGTGGGCTAACTTTAAACTGCGGACTTTGGCGCTTTGGCCTTTGCCCATAGTGATGTCCAAACGAAAATCCTCCATGGCAGGGTAGAGCAATTCCTCGGTTAGGCGATTTAAACGGTGAATTTCGTCGATAAACAAAATATCCCCCGGTTGCAGAGCCAATAGTAGCCCCGTAATATCCCTGGGACGTTCTAACGCCGGAGCCGCAGTAATTTTGCAACGTACCTGCATTTCCTCCGCCAAAATTAGAGCTAGGGTGGTTTTGCCCAACCCCGGTGGGCCGTATAACAGCAGATGGTCGATCGCCTCTTGCCTACCTTGGGCCGCTTGGATAGCAATGCGCAACACTTCCTTGAGATCCCGTTGGCCAATGTAATCCGCTAACCGTTGGGGCCTGAGGGATGCCTCTTGCTGTTCTAACTCTGGGCTGGTACTGCGTTCCTGGGGAATAACTTCCGGGGAAAGGAGATCGGATTTAACGTTGGGAGAAAGATTATTGTTGCCGGAACGTTTAATGGCCATGGCGCAGGGAAAAGGAAAGGCTCAGCTTGAGTCGGTTCTAGTCAGTATCCCCCCATCCTACATTGGCGATCGCCGCCGGGTTGTTCGGAACATCCCAGCAAAAAAGCCTCCAGCCCTCGATAATCCGCTAACCTGAAATTAGGTACTTCTCCCCCATTTACCCAAGGCGTTAAAGCATTCAGGGGTTGATTTTTTAAGGTTATGCAAACAACCAGTGACGTTCTCATTATTGGCGGTGGCATCATCGGTTTGGCGATCGCCGTGGAACTGAAATTAAAGCAAAAGCGGTTGCAGGTCACAGTGCTGAGTCGGGATTTTGCCCAGGCGGCCAGCCATGCGGCGGCGGGAATGTTAGCCCCCCATGCGGAACAAATCGCCCCAGGCCCCATGCTGGATCTATGTTTGGCTTCCCGCTGGCGTTACGGGGAATGGGTGGAAAAACTGGAACAGTTAACAGGCATGGAAACGGGTTATAACCCCTGTGGCATCCTCTCCCCCGTGTTTGAAGCGCCCCATGGCAATAGTTCCACTAATTCTGCCTGGTTAGACCAGGAAACCATTCGATACTATCAACCAGGGCTGGGGGAAGACGTAATTGGTGGTTGGTGGCATCCCGACGATGGCCAAGTGGATAACCGCAAACTGGTCAGTGCTCTGCGGCAAGCGGCCCAATCCCTGGGAGTACAAATTCAAGAAGGGGTCACCGTCCAGGCGATCGCCCAACGTCATGGCCAAGTGACTGCGGTGCTAACGGATCAGGGTTCTTTCCAAGCAGATAGCTACGTGTTGGCCAACGGCTCCTGGGCCAAGGAATTACTGCCCCTGCCGGTATTCCCAGTTAAAGGTCAAATGATGGCCCTGCGGATGCCAGCGGGAACTCACCAGCCCTATCCTTTGCAACGGGTACTTTTTGGTCCCCAAACCTATCTGGTGCCCCGGCGGGATGGCCGCTTAATTGTGGGGGCAACTTCGGAGCAGGTGGACTGGCAGCCCCATAATACGCCCCAGGGCATTCAAACCCTATTAGGTCGAGCCATTAGACTTTTCCCGGCCCTAGGCGATTGGGCCATTGAGGATTTTTGGTGGGGATTTCGCCCCGGCACCCCCGATGAACAGCCTTTCTTGGGCTATGGCCCCTGTGATAATCTCATTTTGGCGATCGGTCATTACCGCAACGGCATTTTGCTCGCCCCCATCACCGCCGCTTTGATTAGCGATTTAATCCTCGACCAGAAGGTTTCTCCCCTCATCCATGCCTTTAGTCCCCAACGTTTTCTAACAACTACCAATCCCCCTGTACTGTCCTGCCGCCCTATGACTGCTGTATTTCCTTCCATTGCCAACCCTTCCCTGCCCCATGCCGCTGAAAATTCAGAGGGCAGTAAAGATTTGCTAGAAATTGCTGGCCGTAAATTCCACTCCCGCCTAATGACGGGCACCGGCAAATATCCTTCCCTCACCACCATGCAGGAAAGCGTCGCTAGCAGTGGTTGTCAGATTGTCACCGTGGCAGTGCGCCGAGTACAAACCAATGCCCCAGGCCACGAGGGATTAGCGGAAGCCATTGATTGGTCCACCATTTGGATGCTCCCCAACACCGCTGGTTGTCAAACGGCCGAGGAAGCTATTCGGGTAGCCCGGTTGGGAAGGGAAATGGCTAAGTTACTGGGCCAGGAAGATAATAATTTCATCAAGCTAGAAGTCATTCCCGATACCCAATACCTCTTACCAGACCCCATTGGCACCCTCGAGGCGGCAGAACAGTTGGTTAAGGAAGGTTTTGCCGTACTGCCCTATATCAACGCTGATCCCTTATTGGCGAAAAGGCTGGAAGAAGTGGGCTGTGCCACTGTGATGCCCCTTGGTTCCCCCATCGGTTCTGGGCAGGGTATCCGTAACGCCGCCAACATTGGCATCATTATTGAGAATGCCAAGGTTCCCGTGGTGGTGGATGCGGGCATTGGCACCCCCAGTGAAGCAGCCCAAGCAATGGAAATGGGCGCTGATGCGGTGTTGATCAACAGTGCGATCGCCATGGCGGCCAATCCCGTGGCCATGGCCCAGGCTATGGGAATGGCTACCCAAGCAGGGAGGCTCGCCTATCTGTCGGGCAGAATGCCCATTAAAGCCAAGGCCAATGCCAGTTCTCCCCTCACGGGCCTAGTGGGTTAGGAGATTTTCCGGATCAAAAGTCCCAAACTCTTAGAGCGTGTTTGAAAAGTCGGCATAATTGGGAAAAATGGTGAAGAATATAGAATTTTCACCATTTTCCATTCTTCACCCTACTTTTCAAACATATTCTTAACTAATGAGAACTTTTAAAAACAGCAACAAAAAAATACTCAACAATTCAGGCACAGGAAATCCCAACAATAAAGCGTTCATTAGCCACTAAAATTACCTTGCAGCTATCGAAACTTGCTTTGCAAATCGGCGAGCTGGGGCGATCGCCAAGGACAGGTGGCGACCCGTTAAACTTGAGTCAAGACAAATAATCCCGAATAACTATGGCAACTACCGCTGATGAAGTTTGGCAATTGCTTGGAGAACTGATCCAGTCCCAGAAAGAAACGGAACGGCGTTTGCAAGAAACTGAACGTTTACTGAAAGAACAGTCCCAAAAAACTGATCGCCAAATTCAAGAGTTGAGTAAACAAATTGGTGGTCTAGGCAAAAAATTCGGCAGCTTTACTGAAGGGCTGGCCTTGCCTTCCATGGAAACTATCCTCTACGAAAAATTTGCCATGGAAGTGGTGACCCCCAGCGTCCGAGTGAGCAAGCGGGGCAAACATATTGAATTAGATGTGCTGGCCTATGCCAATGGAGAGGTGAACACCGCCATTGTGGTAGAGGTTAAAAGCCATGCCCGCCAGGAATCCATCGGTCAATTAATTACCCACCTGCAAAGCTTTCGGGAATTTTTTCCTGAGCATGGAGACAAAAAACTCTATGGCATCCTCGCCGCCGTAGATTTGTCCAATGCCCTGCGGGAAGAAGTGTTAAAAGCTGGATTATACGTCGCCCGCATTCGGGGAGAAATTTTTGAACTCGATACTCCCCCCACTTTTCAGCCCAAAGCTTGGTAGGGAGAATTTCTACCTCTACCCATGGATAACCGCCATAAACTTTCTGCCCCTAATCCTGCTATAGAATTCAGTAGTAGAATCAAATTTAGATTTATTTATTCATGGCCCTTCCCTTTGACCTGGAGCAAACTTGGCTCTATCCCCTGCCCGAATTTAGTTTGATTGCATTACAAGGGGAAGACCGGCGGCGCTTTTTACACAACCAAACCACCAACGCAGTGGAAGCTAGGGCTGTGGGGGAATGGTTTGAAACCGTATTCGTCAACTCCACCGGCAGAACCTTAGAACTTGCCACGGTCTATGTACGTCAAGACTCCCTTTGGCTTCAAGTGGAAGCCGGGCAAAAAGATTTCCTCTGGCAATGGATGGACCGATTTATTTTCCCCTTTGACAAAGTGGAACTGCGGGATTTATCTGCCCATTATCGGGCGGTGGTGCTGTTGGGGGAAAAGGTTGAAGAGCATAATTTAGGTTGGCAATTGCCCACTGGGAACCAATGGTTAGCCCAATCGGTGCAGGGAGTTGAATTGCTCATTTCCGCCCAAACGGGGTTGGATTTGCCCGGTTATACGGTGATTTTTCCTGCGGATCAACAGGAATTGGTTAATCAACTTTGGGGGCATTTACCCCTAATCAACCCAGACCAATGGGAAAGTTTGCGTATTTACCAGGGCAGACCCCAAGCAGGGAAAGAATTAACAGAGGACTACAATCCCCTCGAAGCGGGTTTGTGGCGAGCGATCTCTTTTACTAAAGGTTGTTACATTGGGCAGGAAACCATTGCCCGTTTGAATACTTACCAAGGCGTCAAACAAAGGTTGTGGCGCATTACCCTTGATCGCCAGGCGGAAGCGGGAACGGTGATTACCCTAGAAGGACAAAAGGTGGGCATTTTAACCAGTGTGAAAGGATTGACGGGGTTGGGTTACCTCAAAACTAAGTTGGTTGATCAGGGCATGACAGTGCAGTTGGGAGAGGCGATCGCCACGGTAGAAAAACCACCCTACCTGAGCCACCAATATTACCAAGGGCCCAGTTAGATCCCAGCACAAAAGTTTTTCCGCTCAAAAGTCAAATTGATCGGGCAAGTTTGCAAGGACTAGAAGCCTGTCAAAAGTCTTCTTGGTCAGTCTGGACATCAAACCTGGCTGCTAACACCTCTGCTACCGCTTCTTCCAAATCCAGAGGTATAAGTTGGCCATGATTTTCCCTTGGGCTGAGCCAACCATCCAAGGGCATCAGTCGTAACTGCCGACTTTCTTGCCAGAGGTCCATAACAGTTTTTCCCTGGTTATCAAGGCTAATTTCCAGATAATCAAAGCTGTTGACGTTGAGATAAAGGGATTGATTGGTAACAACGGTAGCCTGTTGAGCATCGCTAAACACATCTAGGATCCAACCCTGGCCTTCGGCCTGGGATATGCCATCCAATTGATAGTAGTAATTAACCTGTCCTAAATCGTTTAGGGCCCGTTGCATATCTTCTTTGTTGACCAAAATACCCTGTTCTATCACACAGGGAGCCGGCAGGGGGAGGGGATGAAATTCAGGATTCATGGGGGTGAGGGCGGGGTAAAAAGCTTGGTCAGTCGGTTGAAGCTAAATATTTACGATTATTAATTCCACCAGGATTACTAACAAAAATCACGTAAAAGTATTAGTCTAGATGGGGAATTTTAGTTTTGGGTTGCCAAGCCGTCGGTGGAGCGATTTGATTGATCCCCGCTTCAATTTTGATCTTAGCCCAAGAATTCGTAACTAGATTTTAAGTTTTTGCTGAGTGGCAACTTCTTACCCTGGGAATGGTGATTTATGGAATGGTGGCGTCGCTGGTATTTTCTCTGGGGCGGAGATAGTGTGGGGGCGGCCATTCTGTTTTACACTCGTTTGCCCTGGCCTCCGAGCTGGCCAGTAAATTTTGACCGTATTGCCCGTTGGATAACCCTAATGGGACTTTTGCTGTCCCTAATTTTGCTGGCGTTAGATCGAGGCTTACATTGGTTGGGCATGGACAACCTATTGCAATCAGCCGTTGTGGTTAGCCTTTGGTTAGCTTTGACCGGGGGGCTCCATTTGGACGGGGTAGCGGATACGGCCGATGGTTTAGCGGTGACCAATCCCAGCAAACGCTTAGCGGTAATGCAAGACAGTTATACGGGGGCCTATGGCGTGATGGCGATCGCCGTGGTTTTATTGCTAAAAACCTTTGCCTTGGCTAGTTTTAGTGACCATGGTTTAGCAAGCTGGGCCCTTATCATGGCTTTGGGGTGGGGCCGTTGGGGCCAACTGTTGGCGATCGCCCTTTATCCTTACCTGAGAGAAAACGGCAAAGGTGCCATGCATAAACGCAATTTAAAATTAAGGCCCGATTTGCTGCTGGGCACAATGATTATTGTCTTTGGGGGAGTGGGCATGGGTTACGCCCTAGCCATTGAGCCTTGGTTGATTCTGGGGGCTACGGGGAGTTCGGCACTAATAGCCTGGGCCGTGGGGCGGTGGTTTGCTCAACAATTTAAAGGTCACACGGGGGACACCTATGGCGCAGTGGTGGAATGGAGTGAAGTATTGATTTTGCTAGGTTTGTCCTTGGTTTAAAGGTTTGAGCCATCTCAATGGCGGTTAATTTTGCCCCGCCATGGGATTATGACCAGTATCAAAGTGAATCGGCGATAATTGTCCTAAATTTTGCAGGAGTAGACATTGGCAGAAAAACGGAAAAAACGGCGATCATCCTCTTCTTTGTTTGGAAAACCCCTATTGGGTTTGGTAGGATTGACCCTAGCGTTATATTTGTTGAGGGGCTGGGGGATTATTACCTTTTTACCTGGGGGAATCTTCCTTGGCATGGCCGCCCTCACGGTCTTGGTGGCCCTGTTGTACGGCTGGGAATTGACTAGCCGTTAGGTCAATGTTGGTAATGCTGGGGTAAAATTCAGACCGCAAACTGTTGTGATCATTGCCGCAGGTTTGTTCGTTTTTGCTTAACATTTAACTCTGTTTCCGATTCGATTCATCTAAATCTGGTTCAATTGCTGAGTTGCCATGACTGGAAAAGTTGCCGAAAGTGATCCCAAAGGACTGTTAGTACTGATTCTGCCCCTGGCCGTGGCGATGGTTTTTATCTACAAAACCTGGCGGTGGATTTTGTTCGGTCTCACCTTGGCGATCGCCTGGGTGGCCTGGGACAATTATCAATGGCAACAGAAATGCATCGCCATCGACCCCCTGTTCAATCAACTGGTGCAAAAAAATCAGGGCATCATCACCAAGGCAGATTTGATTGATGCGGGCATTGCCAAAGGTCGGGCAGCCCAACGTTATCTGGATGACAAGGTGGCGGAGTATGGCCCCTACGAAAAACAGGTGGGGCAAGCGAAAGTTTACTACTTTATTTCTTCCTCTACCCTAGGCGACATTTTTGACGACAGTGAACCGGAATTGGAAGAGCCTGCCCCCAGCTCTCGCCAGTTAGCCGCTACCACCGCTCCGGTGGTGGACCATCCCCTAGTACCTCCCCAGGAAGAATTGATGGCGGCCCCGGTTGGTCAAAGTCCTTTCTCCCAATTGGCGGAAATTAAGGAAGCCCGTAAGCACCAGGAAGAGGAGAAGACGGCCGAAGCCACGGAATCCACTCCAGCAGAAACTACCCCAAGCAATTCCGCCCTGACCTTGATCCAATCGGAATTAGCCAAGCGCCTAGACACCACCTCCAGCACCCTAGCCCGGCGCAAAAACGAAGATAATTTTGCCGACTGGAGTCAAACTAGGGACCCCGATGGCCTGGCTTGGAGCTATGATCCAGAGTCCAAATTATTCGTCACCATCTAGTCCTTTAGTAATCATTTAGCATCAAGTTGTTGGCTTTCTATGACCATTACTTTCCAAGCTGTTATCGCCAAGTTGAACGAATTTTGGGCCCAGCAAGGTTGCCTCATTGCCCAACCCTTTGACACGGAAAAAGGCGCTGGCACCATGAATCCCCACACCTTTCTACGGGCGATCGGGCCGGAACCTTGGTCAGTGGCCTATGTGGAGCCCTGTCGCCGGCCCACCGATGGCCGCTATGGAGAAAATCCCAACCGGGTACAGCACTATTTCCAGTATCAGGTGTTAATTAAGCCTTCCCCGGACAATATTCAGGAAGTGTATCTTGATTCCCTACGGGCCCTGGGTATTCAGCCCGAGGATCACGACATTCGTTTTGTGGAAGATAACTGGGAATCCCCAACCCTGGGGGCCTGGGGCGTAGGCTGGGAAGTGTGGCTCGACGGCATGGAAGTGACCCAATTTACCTATTTTCAGCAATGTGGTGGCATTGACTGTCGCCCCGTTTCCATCGAGATTACCTATGGCTTGGAACGGTTGGCCATGTATCTGCAAAATGTGGAGGCGATCGACCAAATTCAGTGGAATGAAAAGCTCAGCTACGGGGATATTTTCTGGCAGGGAGAAGTAGAGCAGTGTACCTATAATTTTGAAGCGTCTAACCCCGATTTATTATTTCAATTGTTTGCCCTTTACGAACAGGAAGCAGGGCAGTTAATCGAACGGGGTTTAGCTTTGCCCAGTTTGGAATATGTCCTGAAATGCTCCCATGCGTTTAATTTACTCGACGCGAGGGGAGTAATTGCCGTGACTGAGCGCACCCGTTACATTGGTCGCATTCGTAACTTGGCTAGGGAAGTGGCCCATATTTATTTACAACAACGGGAAGCCCTAGGTTTTCCCTTGGATAAAAAAGTAGATAAACCAATTTCCCTCGTATAGGCTGATTTAAAAACTTAAATTACCGCCCAGCCTGTCCCCTACACCATTAATGGTGAATTTGTTGTTTCTTTTTTTCATTATGTCCTTTTTCCCAAATAATATTTTCGATTATGATCAACAAGCAATTACTGATTTACTAATTACTGCTTCTCTGAAAATTCTCTTTGCGCTAGCAATTTTATTAATTGGCTTTTGGTTATCGAAAAGACTACAAAAGCTAATTATTAGAGCCTTAAGAAAATCCAATCTGGAGCCAACTTTTATTTCCTTTGCGGGCAATATCAGTTACTACCTACTTTTGGTTGTGTTCTTTGTGCTCTGTTTAGCCCAACTAGGCATTCAAACTAGTTCCCTCGTCGCTCTTTTGGGGGCTTCCACCCTGGCGATCGGTTTAGCTCTGCAGGGTTCCCTCGCTAACGTGGCAGGGGGTATTTTGCTGGTGTTGTTTAATTATTTTCGGGTGGGGGAAAGGATCGAAGTTGCTGGCATTGAAGGGATCGTGGAGTCGATTGAGATACTTTCGACTACCATTTGTACCTACGACAATCGCTTGGTGACTATTCCCAATAAACAAATCATTGAAAATAATATTATTAACCATGTGGGTAAGCCCGAGCGCCGCATAGATTTAGTCATTGGGGTGGGGTACGAGGAAGATATTGACCATGTACGGTCTTCTTTACAGTGGGTAATTGATCAAAATAGTGAAGTTTGCACAGAACCAGCCCCTACCATTGCCCTGGGGGAATTAGGAGATAGCAGTGTTAATTTCTACGTGCGTCCCTGGGTAAAATCTGAAGATTACTTCCGCCTCAAATTGCAATTAACCGAAGCAATTAAACGGAAGCTAGACGAAGAAAATATTTCCATTCCTTTCCCCCAGCGGGACGTACATTTAATTCAACCAGAAACAAAGGAGTTGGATATTAAAGCGGCTTAAAAGTTAGCTACATTTCTAAGGTTACTAAGTAATTAGGGGGAATGACTGAATTTCCCCCATGGTCTCAGTGGGGGATGATAATCGAGGGAGAAAACTTAGTTATTCTGCCCATCTTTATCAGTGAAACTCCGGTAATTGACAAGTTCCATACAATTTCCCCTTACCATCTGGTACCCAAGGATTTTTGCCACCTCGTCCCAGGACAATTAACGCTATGTTTCAGGCCACCCGTCGACGTTTAGCTTTGTGGTACACCTTGGTAACAGCGGTGTTATTGTTGCTATTTGCTAGCGGGGTTTATTTCTATGTCCGTCAAACCTTGGTAGAAAGAATTGATGACACCCTTAAGCATGTGGTGGAAGTGGTGAATCGTTCTCTGGTGGTACAAGGCCTAGACCAGGCGGAATATGGGCTGAATGTGTCGGCAAGTTTTCGCGATAATGACGCTTCCGTGGACGATGACCACATTGATTTGGAGTGGTTCAGTGCGGAGGGTCGCTTGCTGTGGTCCACCATGGGCAACAATTCTCCCCTTTCCCTTGCTAGCCAATCTAAGACAGAGACAGTTTCTTTTTCCGGCGATCGCCAGTTGCGCCAAGTAACGAAAAGAATTCAGGAAGGGGGCATGGTATTGGGCTATCTGCGGGTGAGCCATCCTTGGTTTGAAGTGACTAAACCCATTCAGCAATTGGCCTGGGATTTAAGCTTGGGGCTAACTATTTTGGTGAGTAGTGCGGCGGCCATTGGTTGGTTTCTATCGGGGTTAGCGATGGAGCCGATCGCCGAATCTTACCAGAGCTTGAAACAGTTCACCGCCGATGCCTCCCACGAACTTAGAAACCCCATTGCGGTGATTCAAACCAATGTGCAACAGGCTTTGGAATATCCCGAAGCGGACCCCCAACAACAACGCCAACAACTCCAGGTCATTGAACGACTTACCCAACGGCTGGGCAATTTGGTTAATGATTTGCTCTTCCTGGCCCGTTCTGACAGTGGGACCCTCGGCCGGACTTGGCAAACCATTCCTTTGGATGCGTTGTTGATTGAGGTGATTGAAGAACAACGGCTCACCGCTGAACAACGGGGAATTTTTCTTTCCCTTAGAATCGAAAGCCGGGGAGAGGAACTGGAGGAAGATTTCACTGTGCAAGGAGATTGGGACCAGTTGGCTCGCCTATTCACTAACCTAATTACCAACGCCTTTGACCATAGCCGGCCCCGGGAACAAACGGAACCTTCCGTAGCCCTCACCCTAGAACACTGTACTGCTGACCATGGGGCCCTGCGACCTAGGCAATCTGGCTTACAGGTCACAGTGGCAGATAACGGGGTGGGCATTGACCCAGAGCAAATTCCCCATTTATTTGACCGCTTTTTCCGGGCGGATCCTTCCCGATCGCCTAATCAAGGGGTTGGCCTCGGGCTGGCGATTGTGGCGGCCATTGTTCAGCATCACCAGGGCAAAATCAGTGTCACCAGTTCTCCCCAGGGCAGTCAATTTCGGGTGCAACTGCCTAGTGCCGCTCCTCTTGGATAGGCAGTTAAATTTCCCAGTTTTAAACTTCTTACTTTGCTTTATCGTTTCCCTACGATTTCCCCTGCTCACTGAACAACAAAGCTAATTATTTTCCTGTTTTTCCGCCGATTGTCGGGCTAGACCCTGGATAAAGCCAAAAACTACCAACAGATTGGAAAGGGATAAAAATACCTCTGCACTGCCGTGGAGCCAATCTACATCGGCCAACTGGGCTTGGTAATGGCTTTCAGCGTAGAGCCCCGCAGGGATAGTTACCACAACAAACACCAATAGAACATAAAATCCCACCATTACGAGCTTGGGGGTTTGCGGCGATTGCCGTAGAAACCAGAGAAAACCCAGGTAGGGAAAAAGGGAAAGGGCAAAAAGATTTTCCTTGGCAAAAATTTGGCTAAGTTCCATCAGGGCTTGGGGGCAGAGGGCTGGGCTGATTGACGATAAATCCACCAGGCCGCCAGGCAAAGGGTAATATTGCCAATCACGGTGGTCAGGGCCTGGAGCGTCACTAACCAATCTAACTGACTAGCATTGTCAAAGAAATGCCAAGTACAGGCACAGGTGGCACTCACCAGGGCTGGCACCATCCCCCAGGCCAGGGCCCGCCAGTGGCCATAACCAGCTTTTGTAGCATAACGACTCACCAAGGCGATCGCCACGATCCATTCAATGACACTGGAAACATGAACCATCCAAGTGGGAATTGAGAGAGCATTCACTATGGGCTATCCTGGGTGAC
Organism: Synechocystis sp. IPPAS B-1465; assembly: GCF_003015225.1. GTDB lineage: Bacteria > Cyanobacteriota > Cyanobacteriia > Cyanobacteriales > Microcystaceae > Synechocystis. The sequence continues at coordinate 2,664,862 of NZ_CP028094.1, forward strand.
TGATTTCTATTCAGTAACGATTGCAATCAAAACAAACCAATCATACTGTTCAAAGCCACTGCCGACTGGGGAAAGCAACCTGAGCCATATCTTTTAGGCAAGACCTTTAGGCAAATGGTAACAAAAGCGTTTCGTCTGGTGTGGTTGCAATTTAGGGTTCCGAGGAAAAACTCCACTACCTCGATGATGTTAGTCCCATGGGGTGGTCGTTGCGGAAAAACGCTCCATCTGACCGATTGGTTAACTCTGGCTAATTTCGGTTAATACCTACGGCTGGCGATCGCCAGTAATTTCCGAAACCAATCAGTGCCTGGGTTGGGCTCTTGGCCGGAGGAAATGTCCTACCATGGGGAATACGTAACGAAATATTAAGCAAGTTTCTGTGCTTGTTGCTATGTCCATGACCCCGATCGCCATTTTATTCTCCACTCCCTTGAAGCGTTTCCTGCGGGAAAAGGTGCTCCTGGGCAATGCTCCCAGTTGGGAGTTACTGGCCATCCTCAGCATTTACTTTGTACAAGGGGTGTTGGGTCTCTCCCGTTTAGCAGTGAGCTTTTTCCTCAAGGATGAACTGGGACTGAGTCCGGCGGCTATGGGGGCTCTGATTGGTTTAGGGGCGGCGCCCTGGATTCTGAAGCCAGTGCTTGGTTTAATGTCCGACACGGTGCCTCTATTTGGCTATCGACGGCGATCATACCTCTGGTTATCGGGGTTAATGGGTAGTGCCGGTTGGCTATTGTTTGCTGCCTGGGTGAGCAGTGGTACTCAAGCCGGGTTAGTGTTGCTTTTCACTTCCCTATCCGTGGCGATCGGCGATGTGATTGTCGATTCCCTAGTGGTGGAACGGGCCCAACGGGAATCCTTAGCCCAAGTGGGATCTTTGCAATCCCTCACCTGGGGAGCCGCCGCCGTGGGGGGCATTATCACCGCCTATGCCAGTGGGGCTTTGTTGGAGTGGTTTAGCACCCGCACCGTATTCGCCATCACCGCCATTTTTCCTTTGCTGACCGTTGGGGCAGCTTTTTTAATCAGCGAAGTTTCCACCGCTGAGGAAGAGGAGAAACCGCAACCCAAGGCCCAAATTAAATTGGTTTGGCAGGCGGTACGTCAAAAAACGATTCTATTGCCCACTTTGTTTATTTTCTTTTGGCAGGCAACCCCCAGCGCCGAGTCAGCCTTTTTTTATTTCACCACCAACGAGTTAGGCTTTGAGCCGAAATTTTTGGGGCGGGTGCGCTTGGTCACTAGCGTGGCCGGATTGATTGGGGTGGGACTTTACCAACGCTTTTTAAAAACCTTGCCTTTCCGGGTGATCATGGGCTGGAGTACAGTGATTTCCAGCCTGCTGGGGTTAACTACCCTGATTTTAATTACCCACGCCAACCGAGCCATGGGTATTGATGACCATTGGTTTAGCTTGGGGGATAGCATTATTCTCACCGTAACGGGGCAAATTGCCTTTATGCCGGTGTTGGTTTTGGCCGCGCGCCTCTGTCCCCCGGGCATTGAAGCGACTTTGTTTGCCCTATTGATGTCGGTGATGAATTTGGCCGGCGTATTGTCCTTCGAGGTGGGGTCATTACTGACCCATTGGTTGGGGGTAACGGAAACCCAATTTGATAATTTGGCTTTGTTGGTCATTATCACTAACCTTTCCACCCTGCTGCCCTTGCCCTTTTTGGGACTGTTGCCAGCGGGAGATCCCCAAGTAAAAGACAAAACAGAAAAAGAGGATAATCCTGATGACCCAGGCGATCGCCTGGTGTTGCCTCCAGCGGAAGTGTTTGAACATCATACAGTGGGCAGTTTGAGCGACCAAAATTTCTTGCCCGAATTTTTCCCGGAAAAAAGTTCCAGCCGTCCCTAGTTTCCGGTGAGTAGGGCTACAACGCTTTGCCCCTGGAGGCAATACTTTAGACTGGAGAGGGGATTGATTGGCCTCGAACTGCCTGTTTTGCTAATCCAGGCCACCCCGCCCAGAATCTAGCTGTGACCCTGTAACCTCCGAGTTTTGTAACAATGTGGCTTCTTTTGCTCATCCTTGCTGTCATCACTTATTTTGTGGTTAAAAGCAATGCCGCCCCCATCACCCGCACCCCGATTTGGATATTGTGGTTGGTGTTGATGGCTCCGGCCACCCTCTGGACAATTTGGGCCATGATTTACGGCCCCGATGCCCCCCTGCCGCCCCTACTGCTCCTGGGGCCATTTTTGGTTTGTCCACTGCTCTACTGGTGGTTGGTGCAAAAAGGTCGCATTGTCCCCGATAAAGAGGCCCAAGCTACCGCTTCCCCTAGCACCGATGGCACCCAAGGAAAAGAGCAGAAATCATCACAGCCAACCCCTCGACCCATTGATGCGGCGGAAGAAAAATCTTTGCGGGATTGTTTTCCCTGGGGAGTGTATTACCTCCAGCAATTAGACTATCGCCCCCAAGCCATTCTGTGCCGAGGTAAATTACAGGTAGCGCCGGAAATGGCCTATGAACGGGTCAAGGGCAATGTGGAAGATGTCTTTGGCGATCGCTTTTTAGTTTTATTTCAAGAAAGTTTACAAGGCCAACCTTTTTTCGCCTTGGTCCCTAACCCGGCCCAGGCGAAGGAAGATCGCGTTAATAATGGCGAAAAGCTCCATAAACCTTGGTTAGCGTTAACCTTACTGCTGCTCACTGGGTTTACCACCACCATGGTGGGGGCGGAAATGGCCGGTTTGACCCCCGAAAAACTCCAGGCAGGCATCCAGACGTTAATGGTGGGTTTACCCTACAGTTTGGCAATTTTGACTATTTTGGGGTGCCATGAATTGAGTCACTATGGGGCAGCGATCCACTACAAAATCCGCACCACTTTGCCCTATTTCATTCCCATTCCCTTCTTTTTGGGTACCTTTGGCGCTTTTATCCAGATGAAGTCCCCGGTGCCCCACCGTAAGGCCTTATTTGATGTGGCGATCGCCGGGCCGTTGGGGGGCTTGGTGGTGGCGTTGCCAATTTTATGGTGGGGGTTGGCCCAATCCACTGTGGAACCCATGCCGGACAATACTAACCTGTTGCGGTTTGATGCCCTGGATTATCGTTTTTCTCTGCTGATGACCCTAATTACGAAGGCAGCGTTGGGCAGTCAATTAGGGGCTAATACGGTGTTAGACCTCCATCCCTTGGCGATCGCCGGTTACATTGGTTTGATTGTGACTGCCTTGAATCTGATGCCCTTTGGTCAATTGGACGGGGGGCACATTATCCACGCCATGTTGGGACAACGGGCGGCCATTGTGACAGGGCAAATTACCAGGGTGGCCATGGTGCTGCTGTCCTTTATCCGTAGTGATTTTTTCATCTGGGCAATTATTTTGTTACTGATGCCTGTGGGGGATCAGCCAGCTTTAAATGATGTCAGCGAGTTGGATGACCGTCGGGATTTGTTAGGTATTCTGGCGATCGCCATTTTGATTTTGATCCTTTTGCCGGTGCCGCCCCCATTAGCCCAGTGGTTGGGAATATAGGGTTAAAAAAAATTGCTAACTCAGCGGTTAATGGGGAAAAAATCGTAGCCGGTCACATGGCTGGGGGAAGGTTTAATTTGCACCAAGGTGGCTTGCCCTGCCCGATCGCCGTTGGGTAAAAAGCGCACTTCCCCGTTAATGGTGCTAGAAACAAATTCCGGTTCCGTCAAAACTTTTTGTAAACCTTCACGGCTGGGAGCGACGGCCAAGGCATTGGCCACGACATAAACCGCATCATAGGTGGCCGCCGTACGCCAAGACACATCTCCCCCCCAAAACTTGCGGGCCGCCTCGGCAAAGGGACGATTGGCCCCACGCTTGGAACTCCAGGGAATGGCCACCATTAAATCCACCATGCTCTGTCCCTGCTCCAACGTTTTAATCGTAGACAGGGGACTATTGCCATAGAGCTTTAACCTTCCTCGGTTGGCATCGCCCAGGGCAAAGGCACGGTCTAGACGATCGATGTGGGGCAAAATCAGCAATCCCTGGGCCCCGCTGGCAACAATTTCTGCCATTTTGGTTTGGCTGTTGAAATTAGCTTCACTCAGATCGCAGACGGTGGGGGCTAACTGGCCGCCGCTGGCCAACAAACCAGTGGTAAATTCCTGGTAAAAAGAAACGCCATCGGGAGCTTTGGAATCGTAGCAAACCGCCACTTGGTCCACTTCTTTCCCGACCTGTTGCACCAAGGTTTGGGCGGAGGTATTGATTTGGGGAATAACCCGAAAAATATGGTTGCCAACATTGGTAATGCCATTGGCGTCGCTGGTGGCGTTGACCAGCACTAATCCCCCCGCTTCGTAGGTAGGGGCCGCACTGAGGGTGGCACTGCTGGCATTGTGTCCCACCACCCCCAAAATCTGATTTTGTTTGACTAACTCCCCGGCAAATTGTTGGGCTAAAGTGCCGTCATTGGCATCATTGACAATGGTGATGTGCAGAAAACGACCGTCAATCCCGCCCTTTTGATTAATTTCTTCCTGGGCCTGGGCCGCTCCTCGCAAAATTTCCTGGGCAATGTTGAGGCTACTGCCCACCGGGGCCACCACCGCTATCTGGAGGGGATTATGGTCTAAAGCCCGCAGATTGTTCAGATAGATCCAGGCTTCCGGGTCGTTGGGGGATTTTTCCAGATATTGAGTTAACTGTTGCAACGCTTCCTGGTTTTTACCCCCGGCGATCGCCTTGGAAGCAAATAGTTTAGTTTCGTTATCCATGGTGGGAACAAGCACCTTTTCCCCCGTGCTGACATTGGCTTGTAATTCCCTTGGCATGGACCCCGTGGTGGATAAACCGGGCCCCACCGTAGCAGGATTCATTCTATTAAATAAAAACCAACCTCCCCCTCCCACAATGCCCAAGGTGACTAACAACGCACCGATTAAAATGGGAATCTCGTTTTTGTTGGACATATTGGTACTCACACTTAAGGGCAACCGACCAAACACAGCTTGGTAGGCATCAAGGGTATTCTTTCCAACATACTAGACCTCAAAGCCTGTCCCCATGGTTTCCCTCTGCTGTAGTTACCGAAAGACGATCGCCTTTTGACTACGGTTCATCGATGGGAAAATGTTCTTATCGATTCATTTCCTTGCAAACCTTGACCCCTAATTCTTTGCTTGATCACTCGCCCAACCCCACCATTTGGGCAAAACCCTTGCAAATTGGTTCCCTAACTCTCCACAGCCGGGTGCTCCAGTCCCCTTTATCGGGGGTGACGGATTTGGTTTTTCGGCGTTTGGTGCGGCGCTATGCTCCCCAGGCCATGCTCTACACGGAAATGGTCAGCGCCACAGAAATCCACCATCTCCGTACTTTGCCCCAGGTGATGGAAATTGATCCCCGGGAAAATCCCATCAGTATCCAACTGTTTGACTGTCGGCCGGACTTTATGGCGGAAGCGGCCCAGAAAGCGGTGGCCCAGGGAGCCCAATCGGTGGACATTAATATGGGCTGTCCGGTCAATAAAATCACCAAAAAGGGGGGCGGTTCGTCCCTTCTGCGGCAACCGGCAGTGGCCGAAGCGATTGTTAAAACTGTGGTGGCAGCGGTGGATGTGCCTGTTACTGTCAAAACTCGCCTCGGTTGGGATGATGGGGAAATTAATATTGTCGAATTTGCCCAAAGATTGCAGGATGCGGGGGCGCAAATGTTGACCCTCCATGGCCGCACCAGGGCCCAGGGCTATAACGGCCGGGCCCGGTGGCAGTGGATTGCCAAAGTTAAACAAGCTCTGACCATACCCGTCATTGCCAATGGCGATATTTTTTCGGTAGAAGCGGCGATCGCCTGTTTAGAGGAAACCGGGGCGGACGGAGTGATGTGTTCCCGGGGCAGTTTGGGCTATCCCTTTTTAGTGGGGGAAATTGAGCATTTTTTTAAAACTGGGGAAAAACGAAAAGCTCCCACGGTCGCAGAAAAATTAACCTGTGCCCAGGAACATCTACAAATGCTTTGGGAATATAAGGGGCAACGAGGACTTTTCCAAGCCCGGAAACATTTAGCTTGGTACTGCAAAGATTTTCCCGGAGCGGCAGCGTTACGGGAACAACTTTTTCAGATCAATTCTGTACAGGAAGGCAAAGATTTACTGGATCAAGCTATCAGCACAGCAAAATTGTGCCTGTAATGATTTTAACCATTGGGCCTCTTGGTGGCGATCGCCAATTATTTCCAAAACTCTGATGGGGCTAGAATTATTGCTTGGCCATTGTTCCTTCAAATCCCAAAGGTTAGTAATGATTTTGTGTTCCACTCCATAGGTGCGACAAAGTTGCCCAAAATCCACTCCTTGGGGGGTAGCAAAATAGGTTTCAAACACATCTTCGCACTGGGCAATGGGTAGGGTTTGGAAAATACCACCGCCGTTATTGTTGAGCAAGATAATAGTTAAATTACCTCGCATTTGGCTCTGATTTAAAAAGCCATTACTGTCATGCAATAGGGATAGATCACCAGTTAACAAAACTGTTTCACCCCGACTCCGGTGAGCAATACCCATGGCAGTGGAAAGGGTGCCATCAATGCCGTTAGCGCCCCGGTTAACAAAAATACGATGGTGATCGCCGTTGGCAGGCCAGAAAAATTCCAGCCAGCGCACAGGCAAACTATTCGCCACGAACAAATTGGTTTGGGGCGGTAAACAATGGGCTAATTGGGCCACCATTAAAGGGGTGTGGGCATCAGCTAGGGCAGAAATGATGATTGTTTGGCTTTGGCGTTGTTTTTCCAGCCAACTATGGGCATAATTTTTTTGTTCTGCATCAGGAATGAAACCCTGGTTATGTATATATTCGGCTACTTGGGCAACACTGGCAGATAGGTAAATCGTTTGTCCTTGCAGGGGGTCTAAATTTTCCCCATGGAAATTCAAAATGTAACGGGGACAATCAATGGTGCCCAACCAATGCCGCAACGCCTTACTAGTGGGTAATTCGCCGATTTGAATAATTTGTTCTGGCACTAACTGTTCTGCCCAACGGGGGCAACGGATCAGAAAATCATAATTGGTAATTAAAGCAGTCTGGCCATCGTCATAATTACGCAAAGAACAAAGGGCATCACACAATACGGGATATCCCAACCCCCTGGCGATCGCCAAAATATCAGTTAACAGACTGGGCGTTTCACCACCGGGCATAACTCCCACCAGAATCAAACCCAATGGGCTAAAGTCCAGTTGGGGTGAGGGGAAAGAGAAAATGGAAAAATTAACGGGTAGGGAAATGGCTTCTCCCCGATTCATGGTCGTAAAGGTTGTTAGCCCCCGGTAAAAATGCTCTTTGCTAAATTCTTCAGCTAAGTGCTGTAAGGACTCTCGGGCATGTTCGAGAGGCACCAGGGGTTCGTCAAAGGGACAATTAAGATGCACCACCCCCAACCCAGGCCAAAAACATTTTTGCCAACTATGGAGCGCCGTTTGCCGCAGATAATGGCAATAGTCCATGTTTGGCTCCGGTAAAGCCAATTCCGTTTGCCACTGGGGATAGTGGCCATAGAGCTTGGTTTGGTCAATGGTTTGCCCGGCCCGGCAATGACGTAATCTGGGGGGGCGATCGCCGGTTAGAACCAACAAAGGTACCTGACTGTAATGGGCTTCAATAATGGCAGGCAAAAAATTGGCCGCCGCTGTTCCGGAAGTACACACCAATGCCACTGGTTGCCCTGTGCGTTTGCCATGGCCCAAGGCAAAAAAGCTAGCGGAACGTTCATCTAAACTAACAACGCAATCAATGCCCCCATGGCGGGCCAAAGCCACCGTCAAAGGACTGGAACGGGAACCAGGACAAATCACCGCTTGTTGGAGTCCCAATCGAAATAAGGTTTCCACCAACACAGAGGCGGCCAGGGTATTGGGGTTAGTGAAATCAACCATGGCCCACGCTCAAATCAATTAGGCTCGACGATGGTTGGTTTTGTTCGCCATTACCTTGGCTGAGGTTAAGCATTGCCACCGTTAGGGTCGCAATAATAATCACCATGCCCCCTGCAATTAATAACTGGCTGGTTTTGGAAAGGGTAAGAAATTTGGCAGCCAAGCTCCTCGACCGGTGAGTCTTGTTTAGTTGTTCTGCCATGACGGTCGGAGGATCTAGGGGCGGATTGAGGGGAATTTCTTCCGGAGGCAGGGGCGGTTGGGTATCAAAGGGACGGGAAGCCAAGGATTCCTTGGGGTCCTGTTGGGGGATGGGATGCTCCGGTTCCGTTTCCTTCGGTTTGGACACTGGCCTTTGGCTAAAGTCAGGATAGGCGATCGCCTTGAGTCCCAATTCCGTATCTCCAGTAAAATCTTCCTCTGGGGAATCTCCCTCCGGATCATTTATCTCTGCTTCCGCCGCCGCTTTTTCCGCCTGGGTAGGGGTGGGGACGGAGGGGGAAATCTGACAATGAATTAAAGCCACGGAAACATTGTCATGGCCATTAACTTGGTTGGCCAATTCAATTAACCGGGGCACCGCTTCTGCCACCGGGCGATCGCCTTGTAGCACTGGGAGAAAATCATCTTGCCAATACTGTTCGACCCGATTGTAGTCACAAAAACCATCGGAACAGAGCAAAAATAGACAATCCGTCGGCACAATTAAGCGTTGAATGATGGGATGAAGTTGGGCCGAGGGCCCCAAACCCACTGCCTGGGTTAATGCCCCCGATCTGGGTAACTCCACCGCATGGCGATAGAGCATCAGTCCCAGCCGCACTTCCCGGGATGCCACATCATCGTCCACCGTCACCTGTTTACAACTGTCCGCCGTTAACCAATAGCAACGGGAATCCCCCACATTGGCCAGGAAAAATTGTTGAAAATCCGCCAGGGCCATCACCAGGGTTGTGCCCATCCGTTCCCGTTCTGTTCTTTCCTCCCGGTCATTGCGCCGATTGAGTTGCTCGTTAACTTCTTGGATGTCTTCCTTGAGGTGCTGGATGAAAGTGCGGATTTGCTCCGGCTCATTCATTTGTTTTTGAATTTTGGAAATTACCCGAACGGGTAAATGTTCAATCACCCACTGGGAAGCAATTTCTCCCCCTTCCTGGCCCCCCACCCCGTCACAAATCAGAGTCATGGTGTTGGCCAACTGTTGCCCTTCAATGGGGGTTTCACTGACGGGAAAACAAGCATCTTCGTTGTGGTCTCGACTGGGGCCCCCATCGGTCAAAGCAAAAACCGTGTAACTAAAATCGTACTGCTCTGCTAAGGACTGAATGCCCGTATCCAATACCCTCAGTAAATGGTCAGCGTGGGGAATTTTGCCCTGTTTTAGTTTTTTCCATAGGGTCTGACAAAAATCGGCGATCGCCGGATGGGCATTGGTTAATAGTGGCTCCCAGACTCCTGCCAAATACTTCATCTCATAGAATTGATGCTCATCTAGCTTTAACTGCTGGAGTAATACCTGGGGGCCTTGCACCCTCAACCAATCAAACTCCAACAGGCTAGACACCACCCCCTGCCGTTGCAGCGGTTGCCAAAGGCGAATCATTTGCCAGAGCCAAGTTAACTGCTGTAAGGGACAAGCATGCTCCCACATTTCCCCCAGGGAAGGTAACAACTGTTCATGGACAGGTTCCCCTGCTTGATCCAGCGCCACCGGGCCATAGTCCAACAGCCACACCGATAAATCCTTTTCCTCATCCCAACTAGGAAAATAGTCGTACACCTCCGGCACATTGAGACGAAAGGGCAATAGCTTTTGGTAGGGCAAAATATAATTCGGGATTTCCTCTGGCCCCTCGACCCCCAGGGCCGGCGTAGTGTCCAACAACACCTGGGGCCGCACCAACAGATAACGTTCCAGTAGCAGTTCCCCCGGTTGGTAGGCCTTGATCCAGTCCCCCACCGACCACAGATACCTTTTCAGCAGAGGAGTCCGGCAGGTTTTGCACAGGCGATCGCCTAGGTCATTGGGGGCTTGACAATCGCAGTTGGAGCAGTGGACAGTCGGCACAGCATTACCCCTCGAACAAATTTCTGATTAATTTTAAGGAAATATGCAATCTTAAGAACATTTCCAAAAAGTTGTAATAGGCTAAAAGAGAAAAAACCGCCATTGTTTGCAAAATTGCCCCACGAGGATTATGAGCGCTGAAGCTGTCATCGAAAACCGAGACTACACCCTAATGATCGATAAAAGCAGTAGCATGGCCACCGCTGATGATCCCAATGGCCCCACTCGCTGGGAAATAGCCCAAGCTTCGACCATTGCCCTGGCGAAAAAATGTGAAGAAATTGACTCCGACGGCATCACCGTTTATCTATTCTCTGGCCGCTTCCGTCGTTATGACAATGTTACCGCCGAGAAAGTTGCTTACATCTACGCCAACAATGAACCCATGGGGCGCACTGATCTGGCCGGTGCCCTCAAGGATGGCCTGGACAATTTTTTCCAACGACGGCAGGCCGGACAAACTAAACCCAATGGGGAAACTTTTCTGATTATTACCGACGGGGAACCCACTGACCGCAAAGCAGTTATCCGTTTAATTTTAGAAGCGAGCCAAAAAATTGACCGGGATGAGGAGTTAGCGATTTCGTTGATTCAGGTGGGCAGGGATAAAAAAGCAACGGCCTTTTTTCAGGCTTTAGATGATCAATTACAGGCGGCCGGAGCGAAGTTCGACATTGTGGATACCGTCACCATGGAAGATATGCAGGGCATGAGCTTGAGTGATGTACTGCTCAAAGCAATTACAGATTAGGGGAATACCCAACCATGGCGCTGGTTTTGCTGTCTCAATGGAAAAAATATCTGGACCCATTGCCGCTCCAACTGACAGGAACGGGGATTTTTTACCTCTGTCTCACTACGGGGGTAGGGGCCCAGGCCGATCGCCTCTGCGTAGGGGATTTACAACAAAAGCTGGAAAGCCATTTACAACAACCAGAATTGAGCCGAGCTCAATGGGGCATTGCCATTCAACCTCTGACAGATTCCCAGCCTATTTACCAATATCAGGCTGACCGTTTTTTTATTCCCGCCTCCAACCAAAAATTAATTACCACCGCCATGGCTCTTCAGGAATTGGGGCCAAATTTTCGCTTTACCACCCAAGTTTATCAACGGGACGGGGGCAAAAAAGTCCAAGTTATCTCCAGCGGCGATCCCAGTTTTGACGTAGATGACCTAACGGCGATCGCCAAGGGTTTAAAAGATAGGGGGGTGACGGCGATCGAAGAATTGGAACTTGTAGATACCATTGCCCCCCAGGATTACCAACGCCCCAGTTGGGAGTGGGATGATTTGCACTACGGTTATGCTCCCCCGGTTAATGGTGCAATTTTGACTGGCAATCAAGTGATCCTTACCCTCACGCCCCAAAATCTGGGGGAACCATTGACCCCCACCTGGTCCGATCCCATTGCTGGGGCACAATGGCAGATCATTAACCAGACCGAAACGGCCGTTGATCCACACCAACCTCCCCAGGTACAACAGATTTTTGGTCAACGGCAATTGGTTATCACTGGCGGCCTGCCCCCCGCAGGGGAAACCCGTTCCATCACCCTAGCTGTGGCTGATCCCCAGCAATATTTCCTCGCCAGTTTGCAACAAAAGTTAGCAGAACAAGGCATTTCTGTAAGCACTTCGATCGTTAGCGCCAACACCAAGGCGATCGCCCCGGCCCCTTTGCTGGCTCTCACTTCCCCTCCCCTGTGGACACTGATTAAAACCGTCAACCAAGACAGCAATAACCTCTACGCTGAAGCGTTGCTCAATGCCATTCAGCCCCCTTCCCAGGCTACGGATTGGCAGTCCTACGTGGAAAGACTAGGCCTAGCCACCACCACGGTCAGATTACGGGATGGCTCAGGACTTTCCCGTCAAGACCTAGTGACGCCCCAAGCCTTAGTTCAACTTTTAATTAACCAAACCCAAAAATCAACGGGGACCATTTATCAACAATCCCTGGCCGTTGCTGGGCGATCGGGCACCCTGGAACGTAGTTTCGCCGATACTCCCCTGGTGGGCAAAATGCGGGGTAAAACAGGTACCCTCACAGGGGTGGTTTCCTTAACGGGCTATGTGGAAAACCAGCAATGGGGCACAGTGGCATTCAGTTTTATGGTCAACAACAGTGACCTGGGGGCCTCCGTGCTACGGGAAGCAATGAAGCAGATGGTACTTTGGACTGCCCAGGTAGAAAAGTGTCAGCCCAGCGACCAGGGACGGTAAATATTAGTTGCTAACGCTTGGCATTCAAACAAAGATAAGAATCCACTACTCTGCCAGTACGTTGGCAGTTCACCAAGAGATAGTCACACACAGGGCAAGCAGTTTCGGTGACAACTTCTTTTTCAATCAAGCATTGTTGACGGACGGCATGGCTGCCGCAGTTGGGGCAATGGATGGTCTGCTTGGTGAGAATTTGGGGGGCTTGGATCAGTCGGGTATGCATGATCATGGTGATTGCTCAGGATACTTATTAAAGAGGATTTCTCAAAAATCGGGCTAAATAGGTCAAATTGCAGCGTTAAAAAACAATAGAATTCCTGTAGGATTTGTAAAATAAAACACAGTTATAAAGTCGAAGTAAAAGAAAGCAAAAATTACTCCCAGTAGCATTTAGCGCTGATCCCCATGGCAGTCAAGCCCATTTACGTCGTGTTGGTCCTTAGATAGCTTAGGTAATTAATCAAGGAAAACAACGCCGCTGACGAACTTTTCAGGCCGCAGTGACCTGCTGAGACTAAGAAATTAACACTCTCGACGGACTGTATCAGGTTTTCTTAACTATTAATTAAGCTTTGCTAGATAATGGCCATGGGTTAACTAATGTCGCCCAAGTCCTTGATCCCAATGGGTTTTTCCCGTTTATGCCCCAGGACAAACTGCCCAAATAATGGCGCAAAAGCTAGTTTTTCCTTCTGCGCCTAGGGCCATGGACTGTCCGGGAACGGCCTTGCAACTTGTGTTCAGACAAATACCCGATGTTGCAGCGAAGGCATTTGTTGGCGCACCTGTTTGAGGCGGTCTGGGTTAATTTCGGCGATCGCCAACCCTGGTTTTTCCCCCGCATCGGCCAGGATCACTCCCCAGGGGTCAATGATCATGGCATGCCCATGGGTATGCCGTCTTTCGTAATGACAACCAGTTTGGGCCGGGGCAATGACGTAGCAGGTATTTTCAATGGCCCGGGCCTGGAGCAACACTTGCCAATGGTCCTTGCCGGTGTAGGCAGTGAAAGCGGCGGGCACAAACAGAACATCTGCTCCTTGGCGGGAAAGGTAACGATACAATTCAGGGAAACGAACGTCGTAGCAAATGGACAGCCCCAAATTACCAAAGCTGTCGGAGTGGTACACTGGGGGATATTTTTGCCCAGCCATCACCGTGGCCGATTCCCAGTAGGTATTGCCGTCGGGCACATTAACATCAAACAAATGCACTTTGTGGTACCGGGCCAATTCCTGCCCATTGGGGGCAATTAGAGTAGCTGTGTTATAGGCTTTGCCTGCTTCCCCTGCCACCGGAAAGGGAAAGCCCCCCGCCAGGATAGTCACCTGGAACCGTTGGGCCATGGTCTGTAAAAATTTTTCCGTCGCCGTGGCGATCGCCGTTGCCTGTTCTAGCTTTTCAGTTTCATTGCCCAAAAAAGCAAAATTCTCCGGCAAACCCACCAATTCTGCCCCCTGGCGCACCGCCAAATCGATCAACTCCTCTGCTTCTTGTAAATTCTCGGTGAGGTTGGGGCGGCTGGTCATTTGCAGGGCAGCGGCTAAATACGGTTTCATGAAAATTCCTTGTCAGAAAGAAGCAGTGGGGCTAGCAGTTCATTTTATCCTGATCGGGTGTAGGGACGGAACTTGCTCCAAAAAAGAGGTAGAGGGCTTCACATCTTAAGATATTATGGAGAAAAACTTGCTTAAAGTTTGGTGTTTGCTAGACTGAAGTCCCCCGCTTTTTAAGATTGTTAATCTCAACATATTTTTAAGAGTCTATTTTTAGCCTTATTGATAAGAATTTCTAAGGACAATAACAAGGTTTACTTAACAATTCCCCTTGGGAATCTATCCTCTGGAGATTAGAGAAGTAACCGTTATCGTTGACCATTCTGAGCATGGTGGTTAACCAAACTGAATATTCTCCATAGCACTTTTACAAATTTTTTTGATCGAATGCTTGATTCTTCCGTACCCACTTTTTCCGTTACCACTCCACTGTACTACGTTAATGATGTGCCCCATTTGGGCAGTGCCTACACCACGGTGGTGGCGGACACCCTGGCCCGCTTTAAAAGATTACAGGGCTATGACGTGTTGATGATCACTGGTACCGACGAGCATGGGCAAAAAATTCAACGTACCGCCGAAGCCCAAGAGCTTGATCCCCAAACCCATTGTGACCGCACCGTAGTCAAGTTTAAGGAACTCTGGCGATCGCTCAATATCCTTTACGACCGCTTTAGCCGTACTACCGATCCCCGCCATTTAGCCATTGTCAAAGATTTTTTTCAACGGGTTTGGGATAAAGGGGATATTTATCTGGCCCAACAACAGGGCTGGTACTGTGTAGCTTGCGAAGAATTTAAGGAAAAAAGAGATTTATTAGAAGATAACCATTGCCCCCTGCACCCCAACCGCAAGGCAGAATGGCGGGATGAAGAAAACTATTTTTTTCGCCTCTCCCGCTATCAACACCCCTTGGAAGAACTGTACGCCCAACGACCGGAATTTATTCAACCCAGTAGTCGTCGCAATGAGGTGTTGAATTTCGTCGCCCAGGGATTGCAAGATTTTTCTATCTCCCGGGTCAATTTGGACTGGGGTTTCCCTCTCCCTAATGATCCCAACCATACCATTTACGTTTGGTTTGACGCTCTTTTGGGCTATGTCACCGCTCTCTTGGATGAAGATGAAGAACCAAATTTAACTAACGCTCTGGTTAAGTGGTGGCCGATTAATCTACACCTGATTGGCAAAGATATTTTGCGCTTTCATGCAGTCTATTGGCCCGCCATGTTAATGTCAGCGGAATTAGCGATCCCCGCCCAGGTTTTTGGCCATGGCTTTCTCACCAAAGATGGCCAAAAAATGGGTAAAAGTTTGGGCAACACCGTTGATCCCCTGGATTTAATTAACCGCTACGGGGAGGATGCTTTCCGTTACTATTTCCTCAAGGAAATTGAGTTTGGTAAAGATGGGGATTTTAATGAACAACGGTTTGTTAATGTGCTCAATGCTGACTTGGCCAACGACCTGGGTAATTTGCTCAATCGCACCCTCGGTATGGTGAAAAAGTACTGCCAGGGTCAAGGCCCCCAGGTTATGGCCACGGATTTAGCCCCGGATAATCCCCTCAAAGCGCTGGGCAGTCATTTGGGAGAAGAGGTGAGCAGTGCCTATGAAAGGCTGTCCTTTACTGATGCCTGTGAAGCAATTTTCACTCTGGTGAGGGCTGGGAATAAATATATTGACGACATGGCCCCCTGGAAATTATTTAAACAGGGCAGTCAGAAGGAGGTAGAAGACGTGCTGTACAGCGTGTTGGAATCCATTCGGCTCTCGGCCTATCTTCTTTCCCCCATTGTTCCCCGCCTGAGTACCAAAATTTATCAACAGCTAGGTTTTACCTGGGACTTTGACCAGTGGCGATCGCCGTTGGAGCAAGCGGAAGAATTCAACCGTCACCAATCCTGGGGCCAATTGGGTGCGAACCAAAATCTGCCCCCTGCCCAACCTATTTTTACCAAACTGGAGTTACCGGCAGAGGAGTAGAATCAAAAACTGACCCCCTAGGTCAATTTCAATCTTTTTAAGATTTTTTAACAAAAATTAACATTTTTATAACTTTCCCGCCTTTTCCCCTTGAAAAAATTTTTTAAAACCCCTTTAAATTACAACTTAGTCATTTAGGAACACCATGTTTGAGGACTTTGAACAGGATGCACTGTTTACGCCGGATCAGTTATTAGAAAACCGGGGGCGGGTAGCCATTTTCATCGATGGTTCCAATCTTTTTTACGCCGCATTACAGTTGGGCATTGAAATTGATTACACCAAGCTATTGCACTGTTTAACGGGCGGCTCCCGCCTATTGCGGGCTTTTTTCTACACCGGAGTAGACCGTAGTAACGAAAAACAACAGGGATTTTTACTTTGGATGCGCCGCAATGGTTACCGAGTCATTGCCAAAGACTTAGTGCAATTACCAGACGGTTCTAAAAAGGCTAACTTAGACGTGGAAATTGCCGTGGACTTGATGTCCCTGGTGGGTTCCTATGACACCGCAGTGGTGGTCAGTGGCGATGGGGATTTGGCCTATGCGGCCGATGCGGTCAGTTATCGGGGGGCGCGCATTGAAGTGGTGAGTCTCCGTTCCATGACCAGCGACAGTTTAATTAATGTGTCCGACCGTTACGTGGATCTTGACAGTATTAAGGAGGAAATTCAAAAACAACCCCGTCCCAATAGTGGCTATCGTAACGTCAATCCCTTGCCTATTTTTTCTCAGGAAAAATCTTCCTAAAAGTCTAGCCAATTTTTTCTATTCCTCCTTACTCACTGTCATTGATCTTTTGATGGGAGTTTACAAAGAAATTCCCCGCAGTTGCTGGTAAAGCAGAGTAGCTTGTAAATCCGTCATACCGGCAATGTAGTCGGTTACTTTCAGAATTTTGCTGTAATTATCTTCATCGGGGGCTATTTGATGCTCTGGAGGCAACATAAATTTGAGCAATTTTCCCTTCGGACGGGGTTGTTTTTCCAGTACGGAGGTCAAAAAATCGGTTAGTAGATCCCCCAGGACCTCAAAGCCAGCAATTTTAATTCTCACCACATTGGGATGGTGAAAAACCGCATTGGTGGTCATGGTTTCAATTTCCTTGAGTTGGGGAGAAAAGCGACTTAGCTCCACTAGGGATTGGTCAAATTTCCCTGCCAAAATATCCGGTTCGTGGTCAAGAAAAAGTTGAGCAACTTCCTTCACCAGTCGATTAATGGCCTTGGCCCGCAGTCGCTTGATGGTTTCTGCTGGACTGCCTTCGTATTGGTTCAGGTCAATGTCAGCAATGCTTTGGAGTTTATCTTGCACCGCTGCAAAGGGGAGATAGCCCATGTGAAAACCATCTTCCAAATCGACAATGGAGTAACACAGATCATCCGCCGCCTCCATTAAAAACGTGAGGGGATGGCGACACCACCAAGCAACCTTTGGCGATCGCCCGATGAGACCCACGGTTTCTGCCACTTCAGTGAATAGATCCTTTTCAGCTTGGAAAAAACCATATTTTTGTAAACTTTTGCCGGGATGACGGGCCAGGGTACGTTGGGGAATAAAGGATTCCCGGGGATATTTAGCAAAGGTGGCCAGGGTAGCACAGGTTAGTTGCAGTCCCCCTGGGCGATGGGGTAGACCAAGCCTAGTTAAAATCCGAAAGCCCTGGGCATTGCCTTCAAAGCGGTCAAAGTCAGCTTTTTCCAGGGGATTAATCAAGGCACCGGAACGATTTTTGCGGGCATACCATTTTTGAAAAGCGGTTTGGATGGCGTCCTCCCCCGCATGGCCAAAGGGGGGATTACCAATGTCGTGGGCTAAACAGGCCGCCGAGAGAATATCACCAAAGTCCGCCGCTTCGATCGCCTGGAGTTGATGGCGTTTAATTATTTGATCCCCCACCATGCGCCCTAGGGAACGCCCCACACAGGACACTTCTAAACTGTGAATCAGCCGGGTGCGGACATCGGCATTTTTGGACAGGGGAAAAACCTGGGTTTTATCCTTCAGCCGCCGGAAAGCGGTGGAATAGACAATGCGGTCATAATCTTTCAGAAAAGAGGTGCGCTCAAACTGATGCTCCTCCAACTGTTGTTTACCGAGGCGCTTGCGGGAGAGTAATTGTTGCCATTCCATTGGGTTAATGCTTTCGTTGGCCTATGGGGCACCACGACGAACCTGTTGCCATCGTAGTACTAACCCGAGGTTAATCTGTTTAGTGAACCAATAAAAAACACTCAGAATCACCACGGTAACGCTAATAGCCAAGAGGGGACGGTGATGGGAAAGGCTTTGGGCTAAATTTTGCCCCACATCTTTGGGATCAGTGACCACGTGCCAACTGTTTAACCGCAGAAATCGACCCAGGTAAATACCGATCGCCGACAACAAATGGGCCATTAACTCCATGGGGAAAATCCACGCGGACCATTGCCGTTGCTCCAGATAATAACCGGCGTTGAGCAAGGACATGACATAGCATTGCCAACCCACATTTAGAAAGAGAAAAAATTGGGGCGTAGCGGTGAAAATCATGACGCTAGTCGGTATCCCCTGCCGTACTAACTTGAAGTAGTGGATAATGTCCGTCAAAATGTAAGGGGCATTGGGTAAAAAAGCCACAAACACAGCAAAAATTACCCACCACAACGGCGATCGGGGCCATGGTTGGCGCTGGGAATTCTGCCAACGGAATAACCAAACGCTTAGCACCAGGGGAATAATAGCCAAAAAAGTGTTCCAGGCAATGCGATCGCCATTGATGGCCAATACCTGCCAGGACAACCGTAGCCAGGAAATGATTAGTTCCATACCCCTAATCCCTTAGTACGTAGCCCACCCCCCGCACTGTCTGAATCAAACGAGGTTCCCCCGCCGCCTCCAACTTCAACCGCAGATAACGGATATAGACCTCAATGATGTTGGAATCCCCCATAAAGTCGTAGCCCCAGACCCGCTCTAAAATTTGTTCCCTAGTCAACACCTGGCGGGCATGGGAGAGCAGATAGTCCAACAGCTCGAATTCTTTGGCGGTGAGATCAATCAGGCGATCGCCCCGTTGGATTTCCCTCGTACTGCGATTGAAACGTAGATCGGCGAATTGCAATACTTCATCGCTGGTGGTGTGGGTGCGGCGCAATTGCACCCGGATGCGAGCAAAAAATTCATCGGAGTTAAAGGGTTTGACAATGTAGTCATCGGCACCGGCATCTAACCCCATCACCCGTTCTTCCACGTCGTCCTTGGCGGTGATCAGAATAATGGGAATGCGACTGCCCATTTCCCTTAACCTCCGGCATAGCTCTAAACCGGACATGCCCGGCAGGGCTCCATTCACAATGATTAAATCGGGGGGAAATTCCTGGGCTTGGGTAAAGCCCTTTAGGCCATCCCTAGCCACACTGACATCGTAGCCTTCATATTTGAGTTCCAACTCCATAAATCGGGCTAACTTTTCTTCCTCTTCCACAACTAGAACACGGTGACTCATGGCAAACTAGGCGATCGCATAGCAAATATGTTCATCCTAAGGCCCCATTGCGGCTTTCAACCTGGGTTAAGCCAAGGGGAAGGTCTCAAAACGTTGCAACCTTTCAAAAACATGGCCCAGAAAAAATTTCCCCTGAGGAAGAAGCCATGGCAACAGCCAATGAATTTGAATGGGTTTAATCGTTTAATTACCTGTAATTACCTGGGTGATATTTTCTTAAGTGCCGTACCGATCGCGCAAGTCCTGGTTGAGGTGGGAGCGATCGCCCATGACTTCAATCAGAGGACCATGTTCGGACATGGTGACAATACTCACCGCCGCAACAGGCATACCAATGCGGTCTCGAAAACGGCCAATGTCAATGCCCAGCAAGCTACAGAGCATAATGCGGATGGTGGACTTGTGGGACACCACCAACACATTCCCCGTGGTAAAAGTTCGTTCAATTTCTTCTAGCACCTCCGAGCTACGGCGGGCAATATCAATGCCCTTTTCTCCCCCAGAAGGAGCATTCCAACCTGGATCGGCTAACCAGCGCACATAATCGTCATGGAATTGTTGATTAACTTCCGCCGGGGTTTTTCCTTCCCATTCCCCATAGGCAATTTCCTTCAGACCATCCCGTTTTTGAATGGGGAGATTAATCAATTTACTTAGGGGAGTGGCAGTGGCCATGGTGCGGTGCAGGGGACTGGCAAAAATAGCCGTCCAGCTCACATCCTTGTAGGCTTCGGCAAATTGGTGGGCCATCTGGTAACCGTGGCTGGTGAGGTCAATGTCCAGGCGGCCACAAAAGGTCCCTGTCTGGCTAGAAGTGGTTTCGCCGTGGCGCAAAAAGTAGAGATTGAGGGTCATAATGGGCGATTTTCTCGATAGCTTGTGTGGTTTACGGTTAATTGGCTTTAATACTGGCGGTTTTGCTAGCTAGACTAACTGCTTACCAAGGTTTAGGGTACAGCTTCACCGGGTAGTTATGGCTCCACCCGACGCCAAGTACAGTAGGGACAATCGTTTTCCCCCACCGCATTAAATCTCATATATTGCCCAGGCAAAATATTCTCAAATTTGATTGTTTTGGTTTCACCGTCCTTGGTACATTGGGCTGTGACCACGGTGGCGGTGGCGGAATCCACTTCACAGTCGATGGTGGTAATAACTTCATTGCTGTCAGCAGCGCTCATTTGCAATTGATTTCCGCTAATTTTCAGGGAAACCATGCCAAACATTAGATTCAGCAGTCCAGATAATGCTTCCATGTCTTCCTCTGGCTTATAGTCGGGACTTTCTCTGTGGGCTTCCATGGTTTTTTCATAATCGAATTTCCAGACGCCTTGAAAAGGTTGCAGTCCATCGCCAGCATCTATAGCGGGAGTGGTACTGGGACTATGGGGGTCACCATTGTCAGCCTTGGGGCCCATGATGGAGGGCAAACTTTCCCAACAACGGGAATTGCGTTGGGCCAGTGCCCCTATTTCAGCACAATCTAGGGCGATCGCCGGGGAGGATATGACCAGAGTTCCTAGGTAAACACTAGCCAGGGTGGGGACTACAGCAGGCCATAGGGCTGGGCTGATGAGGGAAAAATACTGGTTACGCATGGGGATAAAGGGGGAAAGGGGCGCAATGGCAAAACCGGCTAGGGGAAAGGGAAGAGAAATGGCGATCGGGAGCCGGAACGGTATGATGATGCCGATGGCTTTTGCCTATGACCTAAACAATCTCCACCCACTTTATGGATGGCCTATTCGCACCAATTCCGAGTAACCCTTTAATTGACTTCACTATTTTATTATTGGTGACCCTGATCCTGCCGCCCATTTTTGAGCGCTTGAAATTACCAGGACTGGTGGGACTTTTGTTTGCCGGCATTGTGTTGGGCAAAAGTGGTTTGGGGGTGCTGAATGAAGATTCGGAAAGCATCAAACTCTTCACCGACATCGGCAAAATTTACCTGATGTTTGTAGCGGGGCTGGAAATTGACATGGTGGATTTCCGCCGGACCAGGAACCGTTCGCTACTGTATGGTTCCCTCACCTTTGCGGTGCCATTGCTGACGGGGTTGGCGGTGGGGTTGACCTTTGGCTATTCCTTCAATGCGTCTGTGTTGCTCGGCTCTCTGTTTGCTTCCCATACTTTGTTGGGTTATCCCATTGTGCAGCGATTGGGCATAGTCCGAAATCAAGCGGTGATGGTCACCATTGGGGCCACAATTTTCACTGACATTGCCGCTTTATTGGTTTTAGCCATTTGTATTTCCATCCACAGTGGCAGTTTTTCCCCAGCGGGTTTGGTGGTGCAATTGGTGGCGATCGCCGTTTACAGTGCCTTGGTTTTAATTGGTTTTGATTGGGCGGGACGGGAATATTTTCGTCGCACCGGGGATGAACAGAGTAACCAATTTCTCTTTGTGTTGCTGGCGGTGTTCCTCGCTTCAGTGGGGTCAGAGTTAATCAATGTGGACAAAATTGTCGGCGCATTTCTGGCGGGGCTAGCGGTAAATGATGTGCTGGGCAACAGCCCCGTAAAGGAAAAGGTGGAATTCCTAGGAACTACCCTATTTATTCCATTCTTCTTCATTGGCATTGGGCTGCTGTTGGATCTGCCGGCTTTTTTGGTGACTTTGACCACTCTATTCCCTTTGGTGGTGGCCATTGTGGTGGGGTTAATTCTCTCCAAAGGGGTGGCGGCGATTTTAGCCCAATGGAAACTAGGTTATACCTGGGTGGAGGGTTTAACCATGTGGTCCCTCTCCATTCCCCAGGTGGCGGCTACATTGGCGGCAGCGGTGGCCGGATACCAAGCAGTTAATGCCGCTGGCGATCGCCTGGTGTCGGAGACGGTGTTAAACACCATCATTGTTTTAATGCTGATTACGTCTATCGTTGGCCCGTTGATGACGGCTAAATTTGCCCCCAAAATTCCGATTCCCAATACTCTGTCCAGTTTGACAGAAGATTTAGACGACCCCGAGGAAAATGGGGCCGTAACCCTAATCCCCCCCAAGGCTTCTACCTTCACCGTATTGGTGCCCACCCAAAATCCCCAAACCTTGAGCTATTTGTTGGAAATGGGAGCCCTGATCGCCCGCCATGAAAGTGGGGTGGTGATTCCCCTGGCGATCGCCAAAGCGCCGGTGCACATGGATGATCCTGGGTTAACCAGCCGGTTAGCTAGAAATGAGCTGTTACTGCAACAGGCTACGGAACTGGCCACCAATCTGAAAGTCGATGCCCACCCAGCCCTCCGCATTGATGATGATGTGGCCCGGGCCATTAGCCATACTGCCAGGGAAAAAAATGCGGACTTAATCATCATGGGTTGGAGTCAACAAACCCTTGGTTTACGGGCTAAATTATTCGGTAGCACCATTGACAGTGTGTTCTGGTCGGCCCATTGTCCCGTGGCGGTGATGCGGTTATTGTCTGACCCCCGTTCTTTCCATCGCATTCTCTTCCCCATCAAAAATCTCACCCCCCAAACGTTGGAGTTATTCCAGTTCACCCAGCGCTTAGCGGAAACCAACGGAGCCATTGTTACCCTGCTCCATGTTTGTCCCCACAACACCTCCCCACAACAGGTGCAAGCGTTTAAAACGGAAATGGAACGGTTTCTAAACCAATGTCGGGCCACGGCGGACTATCCCATTAAAGTCATTTGCCATGACGATGCCGCTAAGGTGCTTGTGCGGGTCTCCCACACCTTTGACCTGGTGGTGCTCCGTTCTTTCCGCCGGCGATCGGTGGGGGGAGTGGCCCTGGGGGAAGTGACCGATAAAATTTTGCGGGAAATTACCAGTTCCTTCGTCTTGTTTGGCGATCCCTACGCCTAGCCTGCGTTATTTGTTGGTCTAAATTCAGATAGTTAGTTTATGGGAGAAAAGCAATGGAAGAATTGTTAGAACTGAAAACGTTATTGTCCCAAGGGAATGTTTCTGATGCTCTGGTGTTGGTGGAGGAAATGACGGAAATGAGTAGGGACGATAAGATTAATAAAATTAGTAGTTATGCCAAGATACTTCTACTACATTTGATTAAACGACAGGCGGAAAAACGCAGTACCCGCTCGTGGGATTTATCGATCGCCAATTCAGTGGACGAAATCCAAAAAACTAATCGACGGCGCAAAGCAGGGGGCACCTATTTATCTTCAGAAGAGTTGAGGGAAGCCTTAACTGATGCCTATCGAATTGCCCTGGCCGGGGCGGCGGCGGAAGCTTTTGAAGGTCGCTATTCCAGTGAAGAATTGGCTAAAATGGTCGATTACAGTGCCCTAATCAATGATGCTTTAGATTTAATTACATCGACTTTACCTGACAAAAACTAGGTTTTATTTGTGTTGATCGCCATTTGACTTCCAACAACCAAAATCAGATAAGGGTGGTAATTATTTAATTGATTCACCATGGCGATCGCCAAGTTTTTTTCCCATAAGAGATAATTTTTCAGAATTTGTTTGCAGAGTTTTATTCTGTCCTCTAAAACGACCCACGGAAGCTCGGGCAATACTAGGTAAATTTCAGGCGGTTTCCCCTTAACGTTGAGGAGGGGACTTTTCAAACAAACTTTAGAGTGAAAATTGAGGAGCAATCGGAGAGGGCATTAGGGCTGTGGAGGCTCCCACCCTGGCCAATGGTAGAATAGAGGCTGTTTTGAGCCCTGTTATCTGTTCCCCTTGGGGGGAATTGGAGCCCAACTCAAACCTTTCAAACTGCCTTGGAGTAATTGCATGACTGACTCGCCCGATCGCCTGATTGCGACTGACCTCAGAAACGAAATGTCACAGTCATACCTGGAATATGCCATGAGTGTGATTGTTGGGCGGGCGTTACCCGATGCACGGGATGGGTTGAAGCCAGTCCATCGGCGCATTCTCTATGCCATGTACGAGCTGGGGCTGACCCCCGATCGCCCCTTTCGGAAATGTGCCCGGGTGGTGGGGGAAGTGCTGGGGAAATATCATCCCCACGGTGATACGGCGGTGTACGATGCCTTGGTGCGCATGGCCCAGGACTTTTCCATGCGGGAACCGCTTATTGACGGCCACGGGAACTTTGGCTCCGTGGATAATGATCCCCCGGCGGCGATGCGGTACACGGAATCTCGCCTTAGACCCCTTTCCACCAACTCGTTATTGCGGGACATTGAGGCGGAAACCGTAGATTTCATTGATAACTTTGACGGTTCCCAACAGGAACCCACCGTTCTCCCGGCCCGCATTCCCCAACTATTGATTAACGGTTCCTCCGGCATTGCCGTGGGCATGGCCACCAATATCCCCCCCCATAACCTCGGGGAAGTGATCGACGGAGCGATCGCCTTAATTCGTAACCCCGAAATCACCGAACAGGAATTAATGCAGATTATTCCCGGCCCGGACTTTCCCACCGGGGCCCAGATCCTCGGGCGATCGGGCATTCGGGAAGCCTATTTAACCGGCCGGGGCTCCATCACCATGCGGGGGGTGGCCTCCATTGAAACCATGGAACATCCTGGGCGGCCTGACCGGGATGCCATTATCGTCACCGAGCTACCCTACCAAACCAATAAAGCCGCTTTAATTGAACGCATTGCGGATCTGGTTAACGATAAAAAAATTGACGGCATTGCCGACATCCGGGACGAGAGCGATCGAGATGGTATGCGCATTGTCATTGAACTGAAGCGGGATGCCTACGCTCGGGTGGTGCTCAATAATCTTTACAAACAAACTCCCATCCAGAGTAACTTTGGGGCGAATTTGTTGGCGCTGGTTAACGGCACTCCTGAAGTTCTCACCATTAAAAAATTCCTCACTGTCTTTTGGGAATTTCGCATTGAAACCATTACCCGCCGTACCCGCTACGAATTGCGGAAAGCGGAAGAACGGGATCATCTGCTCCAGGGATTGTTGATTGCGCTGGATAACCTGGATGCGGTCATTCGTCTGATTCGGGGAGCGGCGGACACGGCCTCTGCCAAAACGGAACTGGTGGAAGGCTTTTCCCTCTCCGAAGTGCAGGCCGATGCCATTTTGCAAATGCAACTGCGCCGGTTAACGGCTTTGGAAGCGGATAAAATCACCGCTGAACATGATGAACTGCAAACCAAAATCGCCGATTTCCAAGATATTTTGGCCCGCCGGGAAAGGGTTAATGCCATCATCGAAGAAGAATTGGAGCAAATTAAGGCTATTCACGCCACTCCCCGCCGCACCGTCATTGTCCAAGAAGATGGGGAATTAATTGACACGGATTTAATTGCCAATGACCAAGCCCTAATTTTATTGACGGAACAGGGTTACATCAAACGGATGCCCGCCAGCACCTTTGGTACCCAAAACCGTGCCACCAGAGGTAAAGCCGCCGCCAAGATTAAAGATGACGATGGAGTGGAGCATTTCCTTTCCTGCTGTGACCACGATAAAGTGCTGTTCTTTAGCGATCGGGGGGTGGTCTATAGCCTCAACGCTTACCAAATTCCCATTGCTTCCCGCACGGCCCGGGGGGTGCCCATTGTGCAGATGTTGCCCATCCCCAAGGATGAAAAAATTACCTCCCTAGTGTCTGTTTCAGAATTTGACGATGATACCTATTTCATCATGCTGACCAAACAGGGCTACATCAAAAAAACTGCCCTCTCGGCTTTTAGTAATATCCGGGCCAATGGGTTAATCGCCATTTCCTTGGTGGAAGGGGATCAATTGCGTTGGGTTCGTTTAGCCAAAGCGGAAGATAGCGTCATTATCGGTTCCCAAAAGGGTATGGCTATCCATTTCAAAGCGGATCAGGATGAACTGCGGGCCCTCGGTCGGGCCACCAGGGGGGTTAAATCCATGCGGCTCCGGTCTGGGGATGCGCTGATCAGTATGGATATTTTGCCGAGCCAGGTGGTGGCCAATATTGCCGTTGGTTCCGAAGATGAGCCGGATGAGGACTTAGGGGGCGATACCGATGCCATTTTGGAAGAAAGCGACAATCCTGGCCCCTGGTTGCTGGGGGTAACCATGAAGGGTTTCGGCAAACGGGTGCCCATTGGTCAATTCCGCTTGCAACATCGGGCCGGCCTGGGAGTGAAAGCGATCCGCTTTAAATCCAAAGATGACCAGCTAGTGGCCCTCCATGTGGTCAACGCCGATGACGAGTTGATGATTGTCACCAACCGGGGCATTATTATCCGCCAGTCCGTGAACGATATTTCCCCCCAATCCCGTAGTGCCACTGGGGTGCGGGTACAAAGGTTAGATGCCGATGATGCGATCGCCGCTGTGGCCCTAGTGCCTCCTTCTGGGGAAGAAGAATTGGCAGAAATGTCGGAAAGCGAAGAGAGCTGATGGCCCCCCAACCTACCGCAACCACTACCCTGGCCGTTGTGGGGGATATCCATGAACAATGGGAATTGGCGGACCACCAAGCTCTCCAGGCGATCGGCGTAGACTTGGCACTATTTGTGGGGGATTTTGGCAACGAATCATTGCCGGTGGTCAGCTTGATTGCCTCCTTACCCATTCCCAAGGCAACGGTATTTGGTAACCACGATGCTTGGTTCACCGCCTCCGATTGGGGGCGCAAAAAGTGCCCCTACGATCGCCAAAAAGAAGACCGGGTGAAAGCTCAGCAGGAACTCCTGGGGTTGGCAGATGTTAGCTATGGCCGCCGGGATTTTCAGCAATTTAGCCTCTCGGTGGTGGGGGGCAGGCCTTTTACCTGGGGGGGCAATGAATGGAAGAATAAACAGTTTATGCGGGAACGATATGGCATGGAAAGTTTTGCCCAGTCCCAAACCCACATTGCCGCAACGGCCCTGGCTAGCCCCCATGAAACGTTAATTTTTCTGGCCCACAATGGTCCCACCGGCTTAGGAAATCATGCCGAATCCATCTGTGGTCGGGATTGGAATCCCATCGGCGGCGATTTTGGCGATCCGGATCTGGCCTGGGCGATCGCCTCTGTGCGGGAGCAGGGTAAACAGGTACCATTGGTGACCTTCGGCCATATGCACCATCGCCTTAGACATCGTCAGGATCGTCTGCGGGAGAGGGTTTATGTGGATCATCAAGGAACGGTATATCTGAATGCGGCCTGTGTACCCCGCATCCAAACGGAAAAAGACGGTTTGCCCGCTGCCCGTAATTTTTCCCTGGTGACTTTGGTGAATGGCACTGTGGAAAAAATCACCCTGGTGTGGTTACGGAATAACGGAGAAATTATCAGCCAGGAAACCCTTTGGATTAGTGCCCATTAACTTCTCTCGACCCGGTCTATCTGATTATGCAGGAATTCTAGGAAGCCGGAGCTGAGCTTTCCCCACAGTTTGCTGATCGCCTTTAACGGAGAGAATAGGGTTTTTCCAGACCATGGCTTTCCATCAGGGTTTGGTCGGCCATAATTTCCTGGGCCGGGCCGTCGGCGACAATCTGCCCTTGGTCAATGATTATGACCCGGTTGCAGACTTCCAGCACAAATTCCAGATCGTGGGAGGAAATTAGTAACGTTTGCTGGAACTGCCCCAAAAAGTTAATCAACTGACGGCGGGCTTTAATATCCAGACTAGCGGTGGGTTCATCACAGAGTAAAATTTTCGGGGCCATGGCTAACAAACCGGCGATCGCCACCATTTGCTTTTCCCCCCCGGATAAATGTTGGGGTAGACGATCTAACAAAGAAGTAATGCCAGTTAACTCCGCCGCTTGGTTAACCCTCTCCGTCACTTGAGCCGGGGATAAGCCCATATTTTGTGGCCCAAAGGCAATGTCATCCCAAACGGAGGTAGCAAATAGTTGGTCTGTGGGATTTTGAAACAGGAAACCCACTTCAGGCAAAAATTTTCCCGCTTCCAGGGCCTGGCCCAATAACTGGATGGTGCCAGCGCTAGCTTTTAACAGTCCGCAAAGCAGTAAAAATAAGGTAGTTTTGCCACAACCGTTATGGCCAATAATGCCTAGCCTTTCCCCTGGGGCGACTTGCCAAGCTAAATTGTTTAGTACTGGAGTTTGTCCGCCATAGGCAAAGGATAATTCCCGCACCCTAATTGCCGGTGGTATGGGTGACTTAATTGCTTCCTTTTCTTGGCTCCGGTCCATGGCCCGCACATTGGTTCCCGTCACAGGCTCACCTCCGCCACCACAAAACCAACGGCGATCGCCAATACGATTACCGTTAAACCTAAACCCGTTGAACATTTTCCCTCCGTCCTAGGGCTAGGCTGGGGAGATACAGCTTGGCCATAACCCCGCAGGACCATGGCCTGGTAAACCCGTTGGGACTGTTCATAACTCCGTAGTAAAAGATTGCCCAACAAAAAAGCCCACTGTTGTATTGATCGCCGTTTTTGCTGTTGTTGTCCTAGGCCCCGCAGTTGCATTGCTTGGTGCATGGTACGGAAAGTATTACCAATGTCATAGAGGTAACGGTAAGCCAATAGGGCCATATCTGCCATCAGGGGAGGCAAACCTAAACGGCGCAGGGAATTAACCATGGTTAAAAAAGGAGTGGTGCCAAAGAGAATAAAACCCAGGGTAAGAATGGAGAAAAACCTTCCCGCAATGAGCACCATAGCCGTCAATCCTTCCTGACGAATGGTGAGCCAGCCCCACTGCCCCAGCACTGTTTCCCCACTGACAAAGGGGAGGAGAATAACCGCTGTGAGAATAAATAAACCGGGGTAACTCAACCGTTGCAGTAAAAAACTCAGGGGTAAGCCAGACAACCAATAAAGCAAGACAGTGACGCTCACCATGGGCACCATTAACCAAGCTTGCTGCACCATGGCCAAAGCAAACATCAACGCCATCAGACTAAACAGTTTTTGTCGAGGCTCCCAACCATGAATTGGCGATCGCCCAGGCACATAGGTTTCCAACGTCATTAAACCCATTGCTAACTCTCCAGTAATTCCGGTTTAGTCCGTTGCAGAAACAAAACCACCAGGGCAGTGAATATGCCTTCTAGCACAATCAGAGGTACATGGCCCAACGCCAGCACCATAATCGCTCGGCGCTCAGCGGTGGCATCCAAACCCGTCGGTAAACTGGTGACAGTGAGGGCAATGAAAATTAGCACCGTTAAGGCTAAACCACTGCTACCCCCCAAAAAAGCAGCAATGCCCATGGCCCAGCGCTCCGGCAGAAACTTTTCTAGCCCATGGCGCAGTTGAAAAATATGATAGGCCGCCAACGTTGGCAAACCCATCAAAACACCATTAATACCCAAGGTGGTCAGCCCCCCATGGCCCACCATCAAAGCTTGGAAAAAGAGGCCAATTAAAATGGCTGGCAGAGCAAAATAGCCCAGCATTACCCCCAACAGACCGTTGAGAATTAGGTGGACACTCACCGGCGGCAGGGGAATATAGATAGAGGAAGCAACAAAAAAAGCTGCGGTCAGCAAAGATGCTTTGGGAATATTTTCCTGGGCATGGCCTTGACGATTAATTTGCCGCAGACAGTACCAAGTGGCTAACCCCGTCACTGCATAGCCCCCGGCCACGATCTGGGGTGGCAATAGACCATCGGGAATGTGCATCTAGGCCCTGCCCTCACCTTTGCTTCTGCTGAAAAATAGGGCAGTACCCACAAAACCCCAAATTACGGCCCCTAAAGTGATACCCCGTTGAATGGGAGATAGGGCAGCATTGGCATCCGGTACAGAGGCTACGGTAATTTCTGGAGTGCCTTGGTTGACACTAGAAGTAAGGGCATTGGCTGTATCGGTGCTATCAACCGCTGTTGTTTCTGGTTGCCAAGGTATGGTGATCATATTTCCGTGGCCCCCTTGCCGCACTGCCACTTCCCAATTGCCAGGGCGATCGCCTGCTGGAGTAAAAATAAATTTGCCCTCTTTGTCAGTAACCCCCGTTAACCAAGGTTCAGTGGAATTATTCGGGGCATAGACTAATACTTGGGCTTCGGCCATGGGTTGCCCGGAGTCATAATGGGCCGCCACGGCGATCGCCGCCACCGAATGATGTTCCACTTTAACTCCGTGGGCAAGGACGGAGACCGTCTGGGTAAGTATGCCTCCCGCTAAACAAAATAGAGCTAGGTTAAATTTCATCGGATTTACAGGTTGAAGGAAGTGATGGTGGTGAATGCCTTGGTTTGTCGGCAATGGCCTTCCCCCACATGGCCAAGGTTGGCTAAAACTTGTAAAAAGGTTTGATAATCTGCCGCCCCTAATCGAGCTTGCAAGTCCTGACTATTGAGATCAATGCCCTTTTCCCCGGCCAGGGCTGCTAGGGGATCAAAGCCAAAAGCACTAAGGTTAATGTCGCTATCGACGGGTTCTTGTCCGTCCCCAAATAAATGATCTAAATGAAAGGTGGCTTCCAAGTCTGCCTTGCCGCCAGCGGTGAGAATTCCCTTACGTTCATCGCCCACAAAATCACCGCAGACAAAACCCAACTCCTTCTTTACCCCTAGTTTGAATGGAATAGTCTGACCATCTTTAGTGGCCATTCCCTCCAGTAAAATTGAGTAACCTTGGGCTGGGCCTTCTGTGGCCAAGGGCATTTGCCAAGATAAAGCGTTAAATTTCCCCGCTGGAGCCGGAGTTTCCCCCACTAAAACCGTTTCTGCATCTTTTCCCGTCATTGCTAAGTCCACCACTGTAGGTCCTGGCATGGCGATCGCCACGGCGGTTTCCGGCAATGAAGCATCCGTGCTGGCATCAAAGGCCGACCCTACCTGGTAAGCATTAATGTCCGCCAGGGAAACATAAACGTGATTAAAGTCCAGAACCCAGCCATCCTTGGTGGTCAGACCTTCCCGGGCCCGTTCTTCTCCGTTGGCTCGCACCGTTAAAGTGCCTTGATTTGCCGAGGGAGAGGCGTTCATTTCCGGGGAGGAAAGATTTTCACCACCACAGCCCGATAGCAATACGAATAGCAATGATACTAAAGACCACCCACTTTTAAATGGCGATCGCATACTTTTCCTTGGAGGCACAAACAACGCTCCTAATGTTTTCTTCCCATGGTCAAAGGTAAAAAAATTTATTCAACATTGGAAAAATTAAAAGCACAATTTCTACTTAACCTTGGCCGCTTGAAAAGTACAATACCCTCTGGGGGGAAGGGGGATATGGATTTAACCATTATTTCTTGACAGTACAGCAGGGCAGTTGGACAAACCAAAAGTTATTTAAAACCAAGACCAATGGGGAAGCTCGAAACTTCTTATCGCACCGGACTTCCAGGGGAAGAGTTTAGACCGCGATCTCTATTCCTAAGGGTAGATTTTGCCCACGGTGGAAAAACCGCTTTTTCCCAGGCTAATGCCTCTTCCGTTCGGATTCCTGCCATACATTTTTGTTAACTTCAGTAACAATAGATACCGTTCTGGAAATTACCTATAATTTTATGTTATGTTGAATGTAAATCTAAATGTAAGTTTTTCACTGCCTTTCGGAGGGTAGAAGTAATGAATAATCGTAAACGTGTTTTGACTCAAACGGCGATCGCCCACAAAGAAACCCTGCGTCAAAACCTCCAGCACCGTTTAGAGCGGGCACGGGCCGCCGGCAATCAGTCCTTAGTTAGTCAATTGGAAGCAGAAGCTGCTTATCTCCACCTGTAAGTTTCCACAAGAATAAGCTCAAAGAATGTCAACAAGAGAGTTGACTGCCAGTTGAGACAAAGTTTGCAAGAAATTTCTAGAGTTAATGGCGATTTATCCCCGAGATAGGTCGCCTTTTTGCTGGGATCCGCACTACTGACAGCCTGCCCAGGGAAATATTATTTGAACTTTAACCGCCTGATGGTTTTCTAAAAATTTTGAGCATCAAACTTTAACAGATCTTAAGTCATCATGAGAGCTTTCTGCTCTTTAAAAAAACGCTCAATGTTCTCCCCATAGGGGGGGATGATGGACCATCCTTTGCTCAGTTCAGACCGAAGTGGAAACTCTTTGCCCTTGGCACAGATAATCACTCAAACTTTTCGGGGCAGACCTGCCGGGAAAACTCGTCCCAACTTTTTAATAACTCGGCTTCGGTATTTTTTCCGATAGTATCCAAGAGCAGCATAGGAAATAGATGTAGTTGTCGATGGCGATTAAAAGCATCCATTGCCGCCTGACTTGCTTGGCCACGGGCCACCTCTAGGACCGCCTGACTGCCGCAAATGGTTTCCGCATAGACATTTATCGCCAGTGTCTGATTGAAGTTATCCGGAAATTCGAGGGGCTGGAAAAACGCAAACAACATCACACCAGATTATCTCCCAGGCAGAATAACTTTAGACAATTCCAAACTTAAATCAAGACTTTATGTTAACTATCTTAAAATACTAGATAGAAAAATTTAAGTAGCGGATATAATTATTTTGCGATCAAACATTGGGGGATAAACCATGAAGGTATTACATTTGGCGCTGATGGCAACTTTCTCTGTGGTTTATGCAACCGTTGCTGTCGCCGTTCCCATTACCTACTATGGTCAAAAAGGCGAATATACCGTGGACTACGAAGCGGGAACCTACCGAGGCTGTGTTTACGGGACAGGATGTATTAAATTAGGCCGCAATCGCAAGGCCGGCATTTCGACCTGGAAAAATGGAGATTATACTTACTCAATTAATGACGACACAGTGGAGGTTTACTTAAAAGGTAAATTAATTTTTAAAGATACATTTAATTGAAATTAATCCCTCCATTTATTTTCTTCGATAATAGTTTTATTGTTGTGAACGATGTATGGAGTGCCGTATTTGATCAAGCATTTGGCATCACTATTTTGGAGAGTATAGACAAAAACTATTTTGGCCTCACGCTATTACCGCAATTTCTATTAATAAACTTCCCCTTCTGTTAATGGAATTATCCGTGTTGGTGTTAACCCCTATGTCGGTGGCATTATCGGTTATGAAACGTTTTTTGCCGTTAAAATCAGATTGGTCTGAACCGGTCGCCCAATTGCCAGTAGCAGTTCGTCAGGGGATTAGGTTGCCCTCATCTAAAGATACTTTGCCAATACTTCCCTAGTTAAATGTCCAGTTTTTTCCCAGGAAAATTCCCTTGCTCTGGCTAAGCTCTGTTGTTGTAACTGCTGACACAACCGGCGATCTTTCCACACCTGCTCCATAGCTTGATAAATCTCTTTAATACTGTAGGGATCGACCAATAGAACGGCATCTCCTCCCACTTCTGGTAAGGACGAGACGGAAGAGGTAATTACCGCCGTGCCACAGGCCATGGCTTCCAGCACTGGAAAACCAAATCCTTCCCATAAAGAGGGAAACACCAAGGCGATCGCCTGGCGATAAAGTTGTCGCAGTTGGTCATAGCTAACGTAGTCTAAACAATGTACCTCTGTCCCAACCCCCAATTCTGTCGCCAAGGCCATTAATTTGGGAGTGTAACGGCGATCGGTAGGACCGGCCAAAATTAACTCAATATCTTGGCTGTTGGTATTTTGCACAAATCGAGCAAAGGCTTGAATCAGCCGCCCCACATTTTTGTGCGGATCGTGGCGGCCCACAAAGAGAAAGTAGGGCTTTTTCCTTGGGGCTAAATTATCCTGTCCCGGTTGAAAATGTTCCCGGTCATAGCCCAAGGCGATCGCCGTAATTTTACTGGCGGGAATTTGGAAATAGTCCACCACATCATCGGCTGTGGCTTGGGAATTACACAAAATATGTTCCGCTTGCCCCAGCACCAACGGCAAATAAAACTTGCAATAGCTAGTCAGGGGAGATTTCCAGTTGGGAAACCGGAGGGGAATCAAATCATGCACCATCACCACTGTGCGACAATCGGCCCAAAGTGGAGCTTCCGGGATGGGGGAAAAAAGCAAAGAACCTTTTAATTGTCGGTAAAGTTCTGGTAGCTGAAACTGGGTCCAAACTAAGCGATTAAAATGGCCCCGACTGCCCTGGGCTGGGGTGAGATTATTCGGCACAGTTTGGCAGGGAAACTCCGCCACCAACTGGGAAGTTAGTAATGTTGGCTTGAGGGGTTTGAGATGGGGAAAAACATTACTGGCATAGACACTCAACCCCGTCGGTTGGGCCAGCAGAAAAGAAAGATTTACTAATAAATGGGAGCCGGTCATGGCACTGACCTATTTTTTGCCGGGGATGGGGCCCCGTCGCCCTTGGTCGTAGCTAGATTTCTGCAAAAAGCATTGGAAATGTTGCACGTAGGGATGGGCGGCCGATCGCCCTAATTCTTCCAAGGCCTGTTGGTAGGGGGTGTCAGAACGATAAATTAACCGAAAAGCTTGTTTTAACGCACTCAAATCCTCCGCCGACATACCGGAACGTTGCAGGCCGATTAAGTTTAAAGAACGCACCCGAGAAGGATTACCTTCAACAATGGTAAAAGGAGGCACATCCCGTTCAATGCGACTCATGCCCCCCACCATGGCCAAGCGACCAATGTGGACAAATTGGTGCACTCCTAAAACGCCGCTGATTCTTGCCTGGGATTCAATATAAATGTGCCCTGCCAAAGCTACGGAGTTGGCAATAATTACTTCGTTTTCGATCACACAATTGTGGGCCACATGAGCATAGGCCATCAGCAAATTGCGATCGCCGATGCGGGTCACTGCTCCTTCTTCCGTAGCCCGGTTAATGGTGACGTATTCCCGAATTTGGTTATCGTTGCCGATTTTGACCCAACTTTCTCCCCCCTTATATTTCAAATCCTGGGGTTCACAACCGATCACTGCACCGGGAAAAATTCGATTGCCCGTACCAATTTCCGTGGGGCCTTCCACCACCACATGGGGACCAATGACCGTATTAGCTCCAATGGTGACTTTCTCTCCAATCACACTAAAAGCCCCCACCTGAACTGTGGCGTGTAACTGGGCTTGGGGATGGATGATGGCCGTTGGATGGATAGATGGGGACAAGGTCGCTTCTCCCAAGCGGTTATCAGTCAACATTAATCTCTCGGAATGGGGGATAATCGGAGCAGGGACAAGGGCAAATAACTTCCCCATAGATTAGCAGGCAT